>NZ_OX366394.1:620140-930210 GCF_947251865.1 Wolbachia endosymbiont (group B) of Protocalliphora azurea
AGATTAGTGACGTTTTACAGCAAGAGAAAGATATTAAAGAACTGAATATCTATTGCAATAAAAAACATGAAATACACGCTCATAAAAAAGATAAGAAAAGATATTATGAATTTAAAGAAGGTGCATATTATGAAATGACAAGCACTTGGGCTGCAAAAGATGGATCAGGAATGTGTACCATGATTATGAATGTGAGTAGTGATGGCATAACTGAAGTACTAAAATTTGATGGTGAAGATTTTGTGTCATCGAAGGAGATTCTAGAATTAATAAAGCAAAACGATGAATTATATATTCAAGGTCTCTCCTTATATGATGCTGTAATGGAATCACTAGAAGAGGATAGGGCTACTCCTATTAATTTTTACAATGAATCTATGGTGGCTTATCAAGGTAAGGAACCAGAGGGGAAGTTAGATCATAAAGTTGATGCTGATAATAGCCTTCCTTCTTCTCCTTCTATTAATAGCAATGCATTGGAAGTCAATTTACAGCACACTGAAACTCAACCAGAAATTGCTTCACAACAAATCAGAACTCAAGCGGAAACTAACTCACAAAAAATGGATGAATTGATTCCAGATAATCAAATGCTACCTAAAGAAAATGTTGAATTAAAGCAAGAAATAGAAGCAGAAACAATTGTAAAGTTAGAGAGGCAGTGTAGCAATTTGAACGATGAACTTGAAGAAGAGAGACTAAAGTTCGACATTGAGGAGCCAGAAAACGAGTACGAGGAATTTCTAGACGATATACTTGAACTCACTGAAGATGAAGATAATATTGATGAATTGAAAGAGAACTATATCGACGTAATTGCAGATCAAATTCAAACAATTAAAGAAATGAAAGAGGAGATAGAAAACTTAAATCATCAAGTGAAATACTTAGAGGACCAACAAGATCAAGTTACTGATAAACAAAGAATGAATGAAATCCCCAGTGGTTGTATAAAAAAATATTATACTCTAATGGGAGAAGTTTTTAATGAAACTGATAATGAGTCTAATGTTCCACTGAAAGAAAAAACAACATTATGCAGATCTTTAAGCTTTGATGGAGGATATGGTAGCGATGAGGAAAATTGTGATAATGATTTATCTTCTAACATAACTTCTATTGAGAAGGTAGTAGAGAGTAGAAGCGTAGGTAGCTCGCTTTCCTCTTGCATTGTTAAGGAGATGATTGGAGTTAAGTTGCAAGAGCAATACTCAAGTAGAGTATAAAAATCTCCTGTATTGATAATAATTTAAAATCTATAGTAGACTGAAAAAGATTATTAAATTATAATACGACAATGATAAAAGAAGACAAATCAAAAACAATTTTTGAAGTGGAAGGGGCAGTAACTGCTTTACTACCTGCAGCAGAATTTAGAGTGAAGCTGGACAATGAACATGAGATTATCTGTCATGTATCAGGGAAAGTGAGAAGAAGTAAAATACGCATAATTATAGGCGATAGGGTGTTGGTTGAGATGAGTGTTTATGATAGGAATGCAAAAAAGGGTAGGATAATTAGAAGGCTTAAAGGTACAAGTGAAAGAACGATCTCTAAATAATCTTATTCTTGCTTCATCATCGAAAAGGCGTATAGCTTTACTAAAACAAATAAATATTGAGCCAGGTTTAATTTTGCCAGCAGACATAGATGAAGTTCCTTTAAAAAAGGAACTTCCAAGAGATTACTCAATCCGTATGGCAAAAAGTAAAGCTGAGAAAACACAAAGTTCAAATCCAGATTACTTTGTGCTTGGTGTTGATACAGTTGTTGCTTGTGGTAGAAGGATACTGCTCAAAGCTGAAAACGTTGAGCAAGCAGAAAAATGCGTTCGCTTGTTATCAGGAAGAAGGCATAGAGTATACACCAGTGTGTGTTTATTAACTCCTGATCAATCTAAACAGCATATTAGGACTGTAGTTACAATAGTGAAATTTAAGCGTCTCAGCGAACAAGAAATTAAATATTATTTAGCATCAGAAGAGTGGAAAAACAGGGCAGGGGGGTGCAACATACAAGGTCTTGCAGGAATGTTTGTATTATTTTTACGTGGCTCATACTCTTCTGTAATAGGGTTACCATTACATGAAACCAATTGCTTGCTAAGTAATTACTTTAACCTATACTAATACCACTGTCCTTTTTTTGTTTTTCTTCAGCAATAAGTTTAGCCCAGATTCTATTTCTATTTGCTAATGCAATTCTATTGCGATCAGGACTATCATTGCATTCTGTTAAAGTATCTTTTCTTTCCTCTTCTACTATTCCAGCTTTCAGTTGTGCTGCATCTTTTTCTAGCAATTTATATAGTTCGCTATTTTTGTCTATAGTCAGATTAGTATTATCATTTTCTTGTTCTGCTACTTTTCTTTCTAATAACTTACGTACAGGGTCATATTTTTTACCTTCTTTTACTTCTTTCAACATACTTTCTGAGAATAAATCTTTAGTAGCCTGGTCTCTCAATCCTTTATTCAATTTTTCCAATGTATCTTTTGGTTCAATGGTTTCTAATTTCCTCTCTAATTGTTCAGGATTTACCTGAAAATTATCGTGGCTAGTGTAAGTTGGAGATGAGTAACCTGAGTCGTTTATTTCTTCCTCCGCTGCATTGTCTTTTAGCAATCCAGCTGCTAATAAATGTTCTTTTGTTTGTTCACTCATTTTCTTTTGATTTACTGGTTTTAGCGGGAATTTCTGAGTTTCTTTATCCAACCTACTGGTAAATTCCGTAAGTAGGGTATAATCTCTTTGTTCAACATTCATTAGGCTCGCTTTTAACTGTCCAGAATTTACTCGAGATTGTTCATGATTAGAGTGAGTTGGAGATGAATAGCCCGAATCGTTTGTTTTTATATCTGTTGAGCTGTATTCTAGCGATTCATTTTCTTGTTCGGTTTCTTTTTGTTCATCGTTTCCTCTTTCTTCGTTTTCCTTAGTGCTAAGATAATCTTTTTCTTGTTTATAATCTGATTGAGGTTTTGAAAGCGTTATATACTCATCTTCGTTATCGCTCCAACCATCTTCGAAGTCAGAAAATTCTTCACCATACTTACTTTCACTACGTAATAACTCATTTTTTGCTTTCCATGCAAGAATCGAAGCTACATCATTTAGTGATTGCTTATTTCCAGTATTGCTTGATTCTTTAGCGTTTTCATACTTAAATGCACCTTTAACTTTTTTGAATGCAACGTCTTGTGCTGCTGCAGTGCTTTCATTAGTTGTAGGATCAAAAATTGCACCTTTTTGCCGATTATTAGATATTTGCTCACTTTCATCTGATCTTCGGCTTCCAGATGCAGTATATCCAAACGTAGTAAATGTAGACTGCCTATCGTTTTGATTTTGGCTTACAGATTTGGTGAAAGCAGTACTGTTTGAATGATCAGAATATGGAGAATTGTAGTTATTTCCACTATTAATCCGTATTGGCTGATACTCACCTTTTTGCTGATTATTAGGTAATGAACTAGTTCTAGTTGGCAGTGACGGTGGAATCTTTTTAGCAGATGCGTTATTAGAATGTGTAGTGCTAGTCGTTGCATGCTTAAACTTAACTTCTTGATCTTGAGTAGCTTGAACGCCAACACCTTTACTAATATCATTTTCTATGAAAGTTTCAGATGATTGTTGATTCTCTTGTTCTTGTCCTTTCTCCTTGAATTGTATTTGATATAGGAATAAGCCACCTATTTTTACATCTGTGTTTGCTTTTAATTGTTCCTCAGTAACACCATTACGTTCAGTGAGATCTACACCATCTTTATCAATCTTGATTTTGATAGTACATTTTTTGCCATTTTTGTCATGCCAATTCAAAGTCATTTCATATGAACCATCGGTTACAACATAATGCCTTATTCTTTTCTCTCCTTCTTCGGCAACAAAACCGTGCATTCCGCTCTTTCCATCACTATGCAGCGTTGAAAATCCCGAAATTCCTTTCTTCTGACAAAAGTCACTATTTAAAAACTCGCTGATTTTAAACTCTTTTTTGTCATCTCCCAGTGTAATACTTGCGTGATCGCCATATATTGAAACTCCTGCGATATCATCAACATACTCTTTTAACCTTGCTTTAACTTCACTTTCAAGCTTTTGTTCGGCTTTCTTTATCTTGTTCTGCTCTGGAAGAATAACTTCATAAGCTTTATTTTTGTCTTCATCTGTCTCCAAATTCCAGACGGAGTGCTTTATTAGAAACTTTACTGCATTAAAACCAACTCTGGAATTATAAATTGGGTCGTCTTCCTTTTTTATTTCATCGAATAAAGTAAAAAATCCTCGAATGAATTCATGATATTGTTGTGTGCTTTGAGTATTCATATTTTCCCTCACTAATAACCCTCTGCCTTTTAGCCTTAGCTAGTACAATTATTACGGGAATTGATTTAGTTTTTATTAAAGAAGTTGTATTGCTAACGTGATGACATGAGCTATTTTATGTTCACATCAAGCAATTTAAGTTGTCATTCCAGTCTGGAATCTAGATTTTTCTAGACTTGATCCTATAGTCAAATTCATAACTACAAACGTTGTAATATAAGAGTAATTTTCACCAAAAAGTATGTCATTTGAGTAGCTGACACTGGGATCCAGTGGCACTCAGTTAGTGAGCATAAAAGTATTATGTTAAAACATAAAATTTTTGATGAAGTTCATGAAAGGCTGGATTCCAGACTGGGATGACAACTTAAAATATTGCTTTAGCTCTGTTTTTGCAACTTCAGGTATTTGCTACTCATAGTAAATACTTCTGGATCTTGAGAAGTGAGCTTGAGTATAGCAAGTATGTTTATGAGTAGCAAAGCAGCAATTGAAATATCAGCGATATCCCAGAGTAACTTAACTCCACCGATTGCACCAAATGGAATGATTAAGGTAAAAACTACAGTCCAGATTTTAGTGTATTTATTATCCATAGATACATAGCGTATTGTTTGTTTTGAACAAAAAAACCAAGTAAAGATAGTAGTAAAGGCAAAACAAAACATTATAGCCATAATTAAATAGTCAGTATAGGGCCAATTCATAGCTTTTCTAAAAGCAAAAATGCACATGTTAGTGCTCTCTAAATCAGTAATCCAAGAATCTGTGACAAGCAGTACCATTGCTGTAATGAACACTATGAGTGCAACTATAAAAGGAGATATTATTGTGATTAGACTCTGTTCAATGATAAATTTATTGTTATTTTTTTTAGGAGTAATCGAGGAGTGTACAATTCCTTCGAGGCCAAGTCCTATATCTGTTGCAAAAATACCTCGCAGAGTTCCTACTTGAATAATAGTCAACATTTCTAAAATTAAACCTAAAGATAAGCCAGAGTTAAAGCTACTAGTTGTAAAAAAATTGCTTGTTATTAGTTTTAGAGAAGGAAGAATATTTTCACTAAACTTAAATAATATGATACCGCAAAGTGTGAGGTAACTTACCGTCATTATCGGTATCATAGCCGATATAAAAATTTTAATTTTTTTTAAGCTGAGAGCTGCAACAACAAAAAATATTATGGCCATTACAATGCCGCCAATGACTACAGGTATATCTACCATGCTGAGTGGTATTGATAGAGAATTTACCTGAACAAGGTTACCAACTGTTATTGAAACCATCATCATAATAACTAGAAACACAACTGTAGCTTTTCTAGAATTAAATGCATCAGTCATGTAGGCTACAGGTCCACCTATAAACCGTCCATTTTTTTCTTTTCTGGTTTTTATACTTAGGTAACAAGTAACATATTTTATCACAGAAGTAACAACAATAATTATTGCCATCCATAAAATGGATCCTGGTCCTCCGGTTTTTAGAGCAACAGCAGTGCCTGAAACGTTTCCTACTCCTAAATTTCCTCCTAAGATTGTAAACAGGGCGGCTATAGAAGAAAATTTATTTTCTCCTCTTTTAGCTCCAATAAGTGAAACGGCATACGGTAGTCTAAACACCTGTAACCATTTTAGTTTAACCGATAGGTAAACACCAGCAACTAGTATGAGTAGTATTGTTGGCAGTAAGAAAACAAACTTTACTGTATCCATCTGTAAAAGAGAGATTTTTACTTGAGTATATAGCAAAAGTTGAAAATACCCAACCTATTTTCTATGTATGACTTCGGTTTCATTATTCTAGCACCTCTTAATCTTGTCATACCAATCACAACTGATTGTAATATGGTACAATGTTCATACAATGTCATTCCAGTGCTTAACACTGGAATATTGTGTTTTTACATAAGGTTAGCTGCTTTTATACTTATCAACTTAGTGTCTAATCTGGATGCCAGAGGGCTTTGTTGCATAGCAGGAGAAAAACTAGCGATTACTGACAAAATTCATTATAAAATAGCCATTTAACCGCTTAAGGATAAATATATCATAAAAAATGAGAGTCAGTAACCAAGGTAAATATAACAAATTTTTCCAAGAAATAGGAATATTTTCATTTAGGCAAGGTGTTGATAAGAAGTTTAAGCTACAAGAGCATTAAATATAGTGATGAAGCACGAGAATATCTAAATCACACATATTGAGAAGCAACCTTCAACAAGTGTAGATGAAGCACAAGCACAATCTTTAGCAGGTGAAAAGAAACAACTATAGTTTTCGTTATTGTTTAGTGTTGACCTAGAAGGTCAACACTGATATATACCTCTATATAGCTAATATGTGGAGGTAATATGGTGGTAGATAATCCAAAAGCAGTTAATAATCAGGATTATTTTGATAAAAGTAATCGTTTTTATTTGCGCTTAAAAGATAATTTTTTTAAAAATCTGAGCCCAGATAGTAAAGTATCTATGGATTCTGAAGATAAGAACGAAGAAGTTAGTATTGATGATGATGAAAAGTGGTTTAAACACTTTTCTACTGTACTTTCCAATGAAGAAGGACAGGAAAAGTATAGATATGAGGTTAATGGCAGGTATGAATATAAACATGCCAATAAGTACGATAGCAAAAATGTCGTAGGTGCAATTGCTCAGAAAATTGCAAAAGATGTAAAGGAAAGTATAAAAGATAATACTTTAGAATATATAGGAATTAAAGAAAGTAGAAAGAAAGGTAAGATTAAGCCTGCACTCAGAATTATGCTTGGCGATCCTACAAAATCAATAAATGTGGTTGATGTTTTAAATAGTGATATATGCAGAAAATATGGTGTAGATGGAATTACATTATTGCTGCCTAGTAAAAGCAAATGTGAAACAAGGGGAATACGCTGCAGAGTTGATGAGAATGGAACAAGAATTTATAAAGTAGCTAACGGCTCATATTATATGACTTTAAATTGGTATGCTGAAGGAGAAGAGTGTGAAATGAAAATTATCATTAGTGATAATGGTGCTGTAGAGTTTATTGAAAGCAATGGTGTCACTTGGGAGCAATTAGCTGCAAATAAAGAAGTAAAAGTAGGAAGACAATATGAAGCGAAGCCTTTATATGAAGCATTGTCATATTTAAAGCGAGAAGGCTCTGAAGTAATAAAAGGATTTTATCCTTCAACAAGTGTGGAAAGCATACAAATCACTACAGGAGTTAATAAGCAAGCAGCTCTTTCAAAGTTATAATTTTCGTTATTGATTGAAATGAAGCCTTTTGGGGACCAAAAGGCTTCATGATCGAAATTTTTGGAAAGATCTTTATTGGAAAATTCAGGGACAGGAATAACATTTTTAAGCTATCGTATAACTATCACTTGCTCGCTGGGAGCTCTATTTTTCATACCACTCATTTATGAGTTTATTGATATCGGAATCCATAAAATCCTTTAGTGGTTGACTGTTTTTTATCTCGGCATTTTTAGGGATACACCTATCTTTACATATTGCGTACTTTATATGAAAGTTAATATCAGCGTATTCCTGATTTGGAATGATATTAGTTTTAAAGGGAAATAACACCATATCTTCATATATGTTACTAACAAATGTAACTTCCCCAACTTTATCTTCATGTTCCTTGGGAGTAGACCAATGAATATCTATATTGTATGTTTATAGCTGAAAGGAAAGAGAGTAGGTATCAAACCTTATAAAAAAGTTAAAATACCTAAGCTTATTTTTGTATCATGAAAATTGTAGCAATAAACCTTTTCTTGAGCGTACATTCAAGAAAATTATAGCACATAATCACTACTGTAGTTATAGCTAGGGAGCTCTTCGTTATCAGTAGTTATCTCATCACTCTTTTGAATTACGCTCTCACTTTTACTAGGAGAACCTAAACATCTCATATTACCAGTGTCAGGAATTATCAACTTTACTTCTTTGTCGGAAGTCCATAAAACTTTATCTTTTAATTCAATTAATTCAGTGGGTTTCTTAGTGAGGTTCTTATAAATTGCACAGTTGTTTTTAGGATCATCTTTAAGCTTACCGTCAAAAGTTAAGAAGTGCTCTAAGTGAAGATAGGGTATTTTAGTATTGTTGCCATCTTTATCTATTATCATATTACTCTTATCAACAATTATTAAAGGTGATACCAATTTTGCAACTATAGTTTTACCTGCACATTCTTTTAGCTCTTCTACGCTACGATCTAATACTAGATTAGGACACGTTGTATTCCAGAAGAAATTTTTGTTATGAAGTGCATTTTTATTAAAATCTTTACTGTGATAACATGCACTTTTATTGTTATTATCAGCAGAGAGATCATTGTAAGGATAACCCTTACCGCTAGTATTCGTTTTACCTTTTCCACTACACCATATACCGCTAGGTAAAAAGTTTGTATAATCTATTGCATTTCCACACTTTGCATCTTCCTTACATTCAAATGTTATAGCAAAATTTGCTGCATAGTATTCCTTAACAGGGTTTGGGTTAGTATAATGCATGATGTTTTCATTGTGTATTAATTCAGGAAAAAATTCCTCCAATAGGTCCTTTATAAACCAACCAGGTTGACAAATGTGCTTAGTAAGAGTAGAATAATTTGCACGTTTTACGCAGTTGTGCATATCATCTGAAGCGTGTGCTGTAGTAATAATCACACCTTCTATTCCTTCTTCTTTTTTTTGATTAGCAGTTTCATTTATTATGTGTTTACATTGATGAGTCATGATTGTATATCAAAAAATTAATATTACTATATTAACATAATATAGTAAATAATTAATGACTTTAATTGCACATAAGGCTTTTAAAGCTCTTTCTCAACTATAGTTGTTAAGCTCTTGCTTTTTAACCTTACTTCTTGTACCACTCATTTATGAGTTTATTGATATCAGAATCTATAAAATCCTTTAGTGGTTGACTGGTTTTTATCTCGGCATTTTTAGGGATACACCTATCTTTACATATTGCGTACTTTATATGAAAGTTAATATCAACGTATTCCTGATTTGGAATGATATTAGTTTTAAAGGGAAATAACACCATATCTTCATATATGTTACTAACAAATGTAACTTCCCCAACTTTATCTTCATGTTCCTTGGGAGTAGACCAATGAATATCTATATTTGATATGTTACCCTGACAGTCAAAGGAAGTAGGAAGGCCGAAATCTCCAGGGTCTTTGTAATATATATGCCAACCTGGTTTTATTGTAACCTTTATTGCGCCTTCAATGGTAAGGTTTGCTTTATTTATCTTACCAATGAGCAGATCAAATTTTGCAACTTCTTCTTCAGCGCACAATTGAGTGCAAGAAAAAAGTAAAAGTAGGATTGAGTATATACGTATTTTCATAAATACTCTATTTATGAAGAAAATAATTTAAGTTCTATCTATTATAATAAAAATATTATATAAATCATTTATTAATATAATATTATACTAATAGTAATATACTAGCAATTATAACTTTCATATATTATTTTTTTATTTTTAAGCAGTTATAATATTAAAGAGACGTAACAAATATAAATAGTAGTGGCTTTGCATAGAAAATCACAAATTTATTTCCTTTATAAATGTAAGACTTTTTAGAACTAGAAAGATACCTTGGAGCAAGTTGCTCCAAGGCTCTTGTTTACTTAGAATCCACCCATTCCGCCCATTGCTCCTGCACCCATAGGTGATGAAGCATTTTCTTCTTTGTTTGGTAGATCAACTATCATAGATTCAGTAGTAATAAGTGCGCTTGCTACAGACACTGCCGTTTCAAAAGCAATACGAACTACTTTTGCCGGATCAATTACACCAGCTGTTGATGCATTAGCGTAGTTCATAGCCTCAACGTTGTATATAAGCTCTTTATCATTCTGCTTAATCAAATAGTCAATTATAACAGCAGATTCAAGACCAGCATTTTTAACCAATCTTTTGATTGGAGCACTGAGAACTTTTTTGACAATGTTGATACCTATTTGCTCTTCATCGCTTGAAGCTTTTAGCTTATCAAGAGCAGATGCAGCGTAAAGAAGTGCAACTCCTCCACCTGGAACTATCCCTTCTTCAATTGCAGCTCTTGTTGCATGAAGTGCATCTTCTACTCTATCTCTACGTTCTTTTACCTCTACTTCAGTTGCTCCACCAACTTTGAGTACAGCAACGCCGCCTGATAATTTTGCTAAACGCTCTCTTAGCTTTTCTTTGTCATAATCAGAGGTTGAAGTTTCAATCTGAGATTTAATCTGGTTAATTCTAGCATTTACTCTGTTTTGTTTGTCACAGTCGCTGTCTTCACTAACAATTGTGGTATTGTCTTTAGTGATTTTAACATTTTTAGCAGTACCAAGATCTTCAAGAGTCAAATCTTCCATCTTGATTCCAAGCTCATCTTTTATGACATACTTAGCACCTGTTAAAGCTGCTATATCTTCGAGCATCTCCTTTCTCCTATCACCAAAACCTGGAGCTTTTACTGCAGCAACTTTTAGACCACGTAATTTGTTGATCACTAAAGTGCTTAATGCTTCACCTTCAACATCTTCTGCAATGATAAACAAAGGTTTACCAGACTTAAAAATAGCCTCAAGAATAGGAAGTAAAGGTTGAATAATATTAAGTTTTTTTTCTGTAATCAGCAAATATGGATCATCAAGCTCCACGCTCATCTTTTCATTATTTGTAACAAAGTATGGAGAGAGATAACCACGGTCAAACTGCATACCAGTTGTAAGTTCAACTTCTAATTCTTTTGAACCCTTACTCTCTTCAACAGTGATGACGCCTTCTTTTCCAACCTTTTTAACAGCATCAGCAATGCTATTACCAATATCTTTATCACCATTTGCAGAAATTATTGCAACTTGTGCAACTTCATCCATTTTCTCTAAAGAAATTGTGCGAGACATTGATGTAATTTCCTTTAATATCACATCTTTTGCCTTCTGTATTCCATTTTTGATACAAATACGATCATTTCCAGCTGCAATTGACTTTGAAGCTTCCATTATCATATTGCTAGTCAGTATTGAGCATGTTGTGGTACCATCACCAACTTTGTCATTACACTGAGAAGCACTTTGAGCAATGGTGCTTACTATCGCAGAGTGTAATGGTTTTTCAGGCTTTATACCTTTCATTACCTTATAGCCATCCTTTGTGACCTCTGGTCCACCATATGGCTTGCTAATTCCTATTGTATTTCCCCTAGGCCCTGCAGTTGCTCCCACCGTTGAGTCAACCATTGCTGCAACTTCACGAAAGGCTTCTTGCAACTGTTCGCCTGATACTACTATGTTAGCCATTTTTATCACTCCTTAAATTAATAAAAAATTTAGAATATTAAAATACATAATGCACTATATAGCGCATTAGTTTAGTAAAATAGGGATACCTACTTGATAACAGCAAGTAGGTCTGACTCCTTCATCACGACATACTTTTCATTGTCATGCTCTACTTCTGTGCCAGCCCACTGCCTGTAGAAAACCTTATCACCAGTTTTTACAGTTAAAGCTATACGCTCTCCGCTTGAGTTGCGTGAACCACTACCAATTGCTATAACTTCACCTTTAGTAGGCTTCTTTTCAGCACTTGATGGTAGTACAATTCCACCTTGTTTTTCTTCAGTAATAGGCTTTATTAGCACGTTATCATCTAATACATTCAAATTTACACTTGACATTTATGTTTCCTCATTAATAGATTAACCTACAATTCTATGTAGTCATCTAAAGGTTACATTTCAAGGGTTGGAGTTAGTAAAAGTGTATAATTAAGATTTGAACAGAAGTTTTATGGGTTACATACCGCTAGCAAACCGTAGTCTAATATCTTTATACGGACCAGATACGAGAGATTTTCTTCAGGGTGTTATAACAAATGATATTAATAAACTAAGTAGCCAGCAGGCAATTTACTCTTTATTACTCAACCCTCAGGGAAAATATCTGTACGATTTTTTCCTCATTGAGCATGATAAATATATTTATTTGGAGTGTGAAAATGCCCATCTACAGCAAATAATTGAAAAATTAGACTTGCTCAAAACTTACCTTAGAGTGAGGATTAAAGACATTAGTTCACTATATAAGGTTGGAGTTTTGTTTGATGCTAAGTTGGCGAAGTGTAGTAGTAAGTCACAAGTTATTTTTCAAGATCCAAGGCACAAGCTGCTAGGAATGAGGATCATACATGAAGATGAAATAAAAGAACCGGTTGGAGATTTTATTCAGTATGAAAAAGTTAGAATTAAAAACCTTGTCCCAGATGGAGCAAAAGATATGGTGCAAAATTCATCATTTCCGCTGCAATATTTAATCGATAAGATAAATGGTATAAGCTTTAATAAAGGGTGCTATATAGGTCAGGAAGTTGTAAATCGAATGAGCAGACAAGAAAAATTCAGAAGGAAACTTTACCTTGTTGAGGGAAAAAATGCACTTCCAAATATTGGCACTAAAGTAATCAGTGAACATAATGAAGAAGTAGGAGAACTACGCTCTAGTGTCGACAATATTGGACTTGCATTGCTTAATACTGGAAAAAGCCACGCAAATTTATATGTCGGTGGAGTTAGCATTAAGACGTTATAAAATATCTATTCGAGTAAAAGCCCCTTTTTCTTGTTTAAGTGTTTGCAATACTAGTTAAATTCTTGACTTTATTATTTAAATATATCATAATTAAAGTATATTATTATTTTTAATAGGAGAGTTTGATATGCCATTAACAGCAAAACAGAAAGTATCATTTCAACAATTATATAAAAGCTTTAGAGATAATAGAGATATTGGTGAACTTTTAGGAAAAGTATCAAAAGAAGATTTTCTTACTATTTTTAGTGAAACTAATGAAAAAACTCAGGAGTCAATAATTGGAACTTATGAAGCAACTCGTGTAGACTATCTTAAAGCAGTTTTGAAGCGTGCGAAAGAACTAGTTTTGCTTAAAGAAGTTGTAAGAGCAAAGATTTTATCTTCTAACAATCAAGGTAAGATAGAATCTATTTCACTGATTGAATATATTACAGATCCTAGTCGCCAATATCCATCAAAAGTTTTAAATAATGTTCTAGAAGCTTTGAAAGAAGAATTTTTCGATTCTTTAAAAAAAGGTGAGCTTGAAGAAATTAAAGATGCTATAGAGAGAGAATTGATAAATGAAAAATGTGTACAGCAAAAAGAAAATCTTAAGAAATTGATAACCTCAATTAGAGACCTTATTGAAAATAGAGTGAAAGCTGAAAGCAGTACGGATAAAATAAATCCAAATGTTGAAAATAAGCTATTTAGCCCAACTAGTAAAGCAATTGTTGCTGGTGCTATTTGCAGTGTTATAGCTGGATTAGCAGTTGGTGGTGGACTTTTTGCTGCTGGTGCTTCATTACCAATATTGGCTTTAATTGGCATAGCTGTAGCTGCTGCTGTACTCACTGGACTTGTTGCTGGTGGTATTACATATAAAATATCAAAGCCTAGTGGGAATGTAGATAATGTTGATCTACTATCAGAAGAAATTTATGCAAGTCTAGACGTGTAACAGTGTAGTTAAGTAAAAAAAGGAAGAAGCTTCTTCCTTTTCTCCAAATTTTTTGAAGTATCTATTAACAGGATTTTAGATACCTTGTTTTACGATATGTATAACCATAAACTCGCACAAAAGCCCCTTTTTCCTGTTTAAGTTATTCACAGAATTGTTAATAACTAAGTTGATAACCTAGTAGAGTACATAACTTTACATTTCTGAGTACTTTGGAGATCTATAATAAATATGATCTCCAAATACTAATATATAATTGAGAATAAAAAAACTGTGGATAACTCTGAAAAGTTATATTTATTTTAATATTTTAAAAAAAAAAGAAACAACCATTAAGGGAGCTAAGCTAATACAATCATATAAAAGATTACATATTTGGTTATAGTTTTAATATTTTTCTAACAAAAGCCAATAAGGGGGTAGTCTTGGAAAATTTTTCCTAAAAGATAAAATTTTTAAGTGCTTTTGAAGTGATACTTTAGGTATTTTTAAAGTAATACTTTTAAAGTATCAATTGAACATTTTTGAGCATTAATCTGGAGGTTCAACAGGCACTTTTTTATGCTGTTTGAGAAGAGCAAAAATTGCATTTTCTCTTGCTGAAAGCTTGTGTTTCTTATATTTTCCATAATACACATTATGTAATTTTTAATACTAACAAAAACATTTCCCAAATTTTTACACAGCAACCTATCTGGTTCTGTTGCATCTATAAACCATAGAAAAGAAGATCATTAAAGCTGGGATTATAGGAGTTATAGAGCCATTAACATAGCAAAATTCTCAAAAGTAGAAACATTGTCATTAGCTCCGATAATTTGTTTTTTCTGAATCATGCGAATATTTTCTATACCTGTAATAGTAATCTTTGCGGAATGAAAATTTTTAAAACTAAGCATAGGCTTTATTCGCTTCTTGATAAACCTCTCAACAATATTATTTAGATATTTTATTTGAAGAACTGTGATTCTATAATCTTCAGAAATTTCTGCATTCAAATCATCAAGAGCAGCAGTATTACTGCCGCTTTTATCAATGACAATTTTCTCAGGAAGATAGTTACTCCTGAAGGCTTTACGAAAGAATGCAAGTGCTGCAGACTTGTCTCTACTAACACACAAGAGGAAGTCTACAGTATTACCAATAGTGCTCTATATAAATAAACCCATTTACCGTTTAATTTAATGTAGGTCTCTCCAACTACTACCAACCTGCTTCTTTCTTTTCCTTACTGCCTAATCTATCAGTGGTGATAACCCACTTTGTAACGTAGCATGGTCAATTTTTGCTCCCCTTATACTCATAATTTCTTCCAAATCTCGATAGCTCAAAGAGAATCGACATTTCATGTATACAGATAACATCGCTGAAAAGCTAAATCCTTTGAAGGATGGCAATAATTTTTGATTGATACGAAACATCTTTGCTTTATTTTTAGACAATTATATCATTCTTTTTTCTACTTCCCTACAAATGCGACAGAACCGAAGTTACTGCTATTCACTTTTTGTATCGTTTTTAGCAAAAGCTTCCTCCCAAGTGCCTTGAGTTGCTGCACGGCTATACTCTGTTACTCTATTTTCAAAGAAATTTGTATGTTCCACGCCATTTAGTATTTCATCAAGCCACGGAATAGGGTTATCTTTAACATTATATATAGATTTAAGACCTAATTGCGTTAACCTTCTGTTTGCTATGTAACGTATATAATTGCGCACTTCCTCTGCAGATAGCCCTTCAACATCTCCTAAATCAAAAGCAAGACTTATAAATTCATCTTCAAGTTCAACAATAGTGTGACATGCAGAATATAATTCTTCTTTGAACTCGTCATTCCAAATTTCATTATTCTCTTTAATAAACGTATTGAACAAATTGATAATTGAATTGGTGTGCAAGGTTTCGTCACGTGCTGACCAAGCAATTATTTGCCCCATACCTTTCATTTTTCCAAACCGTTGAAAATTGAGCAAAATTGCAAATGATGCAAATAACTGCAATCCTTCAGTGAAGGCACCAAATACTGCTAAAGTTTTAGCAACATGTTTTTTATCTTGCTTTTTACTTTCCTCAAATTCTAACATATATTCATACTTCTTTCTCATAGCATCATATTTTAAGAATGCTTGATATTCACTTTCTGGCATGCCAATCGTATCTAGAAGGTATGAATAGGCTGCAATGTGTATAGTCTCCATATTGGAAAAGCTTGCAAGCATCATACATATTTCTGTTGGCTTAAATATATTTGAATAATGCCTCATATAGCAGTTATTTACTTCAATATCTGCTTGAGTAAAAAACCTAAAAATCTGGGTCAATAAATTTTTCTCTACATTCGAAAGTTTAGTTTTCCAATCTTTCACATCATCAGCAAGCGGAACTTCTTCAGGTATCCAGTGTATCCTTTGTTGCTGCAACCATGCATCATATGCCCAAGGATAATTAAAAGGCTTGTATATTGGATCTGCTTCTAGCAATGACATAAGGTACCTAATTATTTTGAAGTAAATATTATATTAAATGATATTGAGAATCAGTCAATTTAACTTTTTTGAAATTTGACGACAGATAGTTTATCAGTGTATTATGATTTCAAATAATTAATTGACGAAATGCGAGTATTAATATCTTTTATTTTATTATTTACAGTGAGCTGCACTCACACTATTCACAATCACGGAGTTCCTGGCATTAATATTGAACTGTGGAGCAAAATACAAGTAGGTGATGATAGAGAAAAAGTGGTTCATACTTTAGGATCGCCAACACTAGTATCAAAGTTCGACGAAAATGTTTGGTACTATGTCTCATATAAAATTAAACAAGCTAACTTCTTGGGAAAAAGGAAGTACAGTAGTAAGTCTCTGCAAATTTCGTTTAATCAGAATGACGAAGTTACAGATATAAGAGAAATCAACGTTGCAGAAAGGTCTTTAGCTGTTGTTGATTGAAAATTTGCTGATCTATTTTTCATCACAAGTATCAGCACTTTGAGCTATTTCATTGTTAGAGTGGGGATAATCATCCGGATGATGCCCCTCATCACCGTAGTCCATACCCATTCCTTCTGATGGCATATCTTCTCCACCTCCACCTGAAAAATATTCAGCAAGACTTTCAAGAAATTTTATGCCAAACATATTACCTGATTTCCCAAATAACGTTACTAGACTGCTACCACTGACCAAACCTTCAAACACATTATTATAAGCAGCAATTGCTCCTTCATGAAAGTTGAACATCCACTTCATTCCATCCACAATTGTTGCAACAGAGTCACTATGACCAAGACCGAAACCACTTTTCTCACTAGCGGCTTCCTGGTGTTGCTGCTGTGCCTGCCATTCTGCAATATTTGGACCTTGTGCTTCACTCATAAACTTTTATTCTAAGCCTTAAGCTATTATTTTACCAAAAACACTGTAAAATATCAATTGTTTAAGAGAGGTTATCATAAAAATATCTAACACTAAGCTATTTTTATGATTCTGAATACCAAAACATCGATGATGTGCTGTGGTAACAAAGTGATGACTTGAGGTTTAAGATAGCTTCTATTTCTTCTTAGAAGACTGCTCCTCTCTCTTTCCTTTTTATTTTATTATCTTAATGTTAACTTACTCAAAAATTATTAACAAGTACTAATAATTTAATTGTTAATAACATTATATTAATAATAAGGAAGAGAAATTCCTACTACTGATTCATCTAATAATAAAATACCTGCATCAGTTCCACCACCACCTCCTTTACCACTCGAAGGTTTAAAGAATTGGACACCTCCACAGGATAATAAAAAACCTTCTAATTTGGCTACATCAGGAATTAGCAGTCGCACTGAACCAAAAAAAGGTCAATCTAAGAGTCCTGTTCAACAATCATCTCTTAATTTTGCAGAAAATCCACTATTTAAGAAAATACAAGAAAAAAATAATGTGGATAGCAAAAATGCAGATGAAGGAAGCAAGAATAGTACTCATGTTAAGAATCCAGAAACCAGAAATAGCGCTCAGTCATAAAGAAGAAGATAATGCGAGTGACAAAACTAAAAATGATAGAAGCAATACTAAACAGGGTGTGCCGAAAAAACCTATGACTGAACAACATAATGGTGTACACTCTGATAGTGAAAATCAAAAGTCATCTGTAGCAGAACAAAAAAAGGCAACTGCCTTAAAATATTCAATTGCTATTTTGTTATTGTGTACATCCGGTCCTGTAGCTGGAGTATGCACGTATTTTATCATTTCAGCAGTATTAAGTAGTGCTGCAGTGCCAGTTTCTTCTGCAGTTATTGCTTTTGTTTCTGCATCGGTTATGTTGAGCTTAGCTGCATATCTTATCTATTCATACCTTTCTGCAATAAACAGCGAGAAAGGAGTTGATCCTGGTAGAAAACAATCACAAGATTTACAGAAAGCAAAAGGACTTGAACATAGCAATACTCCTACACCATCATTTCCAGTAATGTCTGGAATACCCATTGTACCACTACTACCTCCACCACCTCCTCCATTGCCACAAAATGCTGCACCACTACCATCTCCGCCGCCTCCTCCTACAGCTTCCAAGTATACGGAGAAACCTAAGAATGGTGCACCGAAAAAGGCTAATGAATCTAAGCATGATCGTTCTGATCTGCTTGAACAGATAAGAAAAGGTGTTATTTTGAAGCCAGTTCCAAAGGATGGTTTAAAAATACCTCAAAAACAAGAGGAGGAAAGTGTTGCTGAAAAGCAAGAGAGCGACGTACAATCGCGAAACAAAGAAGTACATCAAATAAGGAAAGTTGAAAATCAAAAAACTGACAAAGAGCAAAACAATAGTGAGAGTATTCAACAAGGAAATTATATGAATGAGGGTTTGAAAAGCAAAGTTCTAAAGCAAAGAAATAAAAGTGGTTTTCAAGATGAAGAGCTAGATTCCTTAGACAAACAAGATGATTCTCTTTGTAGTTTGGAAGAATCACTTATAGAACCAAATAACACGTCCAATAAAGAGCTAAAGAAACCCGTAAAACCGCTAAACTTACCAATAGTATTAAAGAATATAATGTCCAGTGAAAATCCATTACTAAATAGCCCTAGTAATAATTTATTGAGCAATAGTAGTAATGTATCTGATGATGAAGAGTGGGATACATCCCAAGATTCTATGTCTTTTCAGTGTGATAATATAAAACAAGAGAAAATGAAGAATAGGGATAATTATCCATATTCAGCTTCTTCTTCAACAAAACCAGGTGAGGTAGAAGATTCATCAAATCCTCCTGTAGCCGAGATCATAAAGCAGCTTGATCAAAACAAAAATAAAGTCATTTCTTCCAAAGTAGACAACGGTATAAACACATCAAAACAGCAAGGTACCTTTGTTGATTCTGTTGAACTAAGCAAATTAACTACACAACGACCAATTCAGCCTGGTTTACTAAGGGTTCTTTAAATATCAAACCTCAAAAAAATCGGCGTAGGCTTAGGTAATGTAACACCTAAGCTTACACATGCGTTGCACAGAGATTTTAAATCACGTTGTTCTTTTGGAGTCTGTAATTGGTCAAGTATTATTTCTGCTGACTTTGGAACAATTGGCTGCAATAAAATACCAATTATTCTGATATATTCGAGTAATTTATAAATCACTAAATTCATGCGCTCTCTATCGGTTTTACTGAGTGTCCAGGGTGCACTTTTATCTATGTAAGCATTGGCCTTGGAAGAGATATTGATAATCAGGAGTATAATCTGGTTAAATTCATACTTTGATAGATGATCCATTACTTGATCAATTATGGCTTTGCAATTTTGTAAACTCTCATCATCTTTAAGCAAATTGCGATCGACCACTGGTACAACTCCAAAGCATTGCTTGTGCAGAAATGAAATTGTTCTTTGCACTAAATTGCCTATATTGTTTGCCAGCTCTGAGTTTATGCGGCTGATCATGTTCTTCTTACTGAAATTACCATCTTGACCGAAACTTGCTTCCCGAAGGAGAAAATAGCGTAGTTGATCAACACCAAACTCTTCTGCAAGATTAATTGGATCTATAACGTTACCAAGGGATTTGGATATTTTTTCCCCCTCGTTTAGCCACCAACCATGAACTGCAATTTGCTTTGGCAGTGGTAAATCTGCTGCAAGAAGAATAGCTGGCCAGTATACAGCGTGAAAACGCAATATGTCTTTACCGATCACATGAATGTTGAAGGAGTTTGTCCAAAACTTCTTATATTCCTCATCTTCTATATTAGGAAAGCCTATTGACGTGAGATAGTTAGTGAGCGCATCTATCCAAACATAAATTACGTGCTTGTCATTCCCTGGTACTTTTATTCCCCAATTAAAACTAGTACGAGAAATCGAAAGGTTAGTAAGTCCTGATTTTACAAACGATACCACCTCGTTTTTTCTGCTCTCAGGAAAGATGAAATTCGGATGATTTTCGTATAACTCTAGTAATTTATTTTGCCAACTTGACAAACGAAAAAAGTAGCTCTCTTCTTTTATCCACTGAACTTCAGCGCCTGTTGGTGCTCTGCCATCTATCAACTCTGATTCCTGATAAAACGCTTCGTCACGAACTGAATACCAACCTGAGTAAGAATCCAGATATATTTGCCCTCTCTCTTCAAGCCTATTCCATAGAGCTATAACTGCTTGTTCATGACGTTCTTCTGTGGTGCGGATAAAATCATCAGAATTAAAGTTCATTAGCTCAGCTAATTTTCTGAACGTAACACTTATTTCATCTGTAAATTCTTTTGGCTCTATTCCCTTTGTTTTAGCTGCTTTTTCAATTTTTTGTCCATGTTCATCTGTACCAGTAGTAAATTTGACGTTCTTTCCAGCTAATTTCATAAATCTAGCTGTAACATCACAGATAAGGGAAGTATATGCGTGGCCGATATGTGGCTTGTCGTTTACGTAATATATTGGCGTAGTGATGTAAAAGCTCTCAAATTGCTCCATTTTGTACTAGTTTAAAGCTTTATCGTATCTGCACTAGTAATAAAAATCAATACATATCCTACCAGACAAGCAATCTGAAAATCCATTATACCGCTGCGCGTTGCAGCGGTATTCTCGATTAGTAACTTATGGTTTAGCAGCACAACCTCCAAACTGTTGTGTCGCATTAGGATCACCAAATGCATACCCAGGTGTGCCATCATAAGAAGGAGCACTTGAAGCAGTATTAGGATCTTGAGGAGAGTAAGGAGGTGGTGGTTCAAGATTAGAAGAATCTCCCAAATCATATCCAGGTTCTGATTTATGATAGTTAATTACCGCTTCTTCAGCCTTCTTAATATTTTCTGACTCTTTCTCATGTTTCATATGAAAAGCCACACCACCAGCAAAACATACAAGAGAATTAATACCAAGAATGACTAAACCCCAAACTGGTAAGACTGGGTTAATAGCGCAACCTACCAAAGCTGCTAAAGAAATTGCACCAACTGCAAATTCTATATTTCTGAACATTTTAAGTTTATTATCCAGGTAATCTACCTTTTCTGATTTTCTAGCCGTTTTTTCGCTGCTGTTGTACCAAACACACATTAAAGCATGGAAAGCAACACACGTAACTACAGCTACTATCCCTAAAGCTAATAATTTCCTGTTGTCTTCTGCGTCTTTTTTCTTATCTTCTCTGCATGGCTGGTTACTGCTACCGGAACCAAGGTTATTTATCACTGTAGTATGACCACTAAACAGGTTGCTAAGTAGTAAATAATCCCAAAAATCTAAACCTCTATTATTGTGTACATGTACGTGTGTAACCTGAGGGCTTGTAGGTTGTTGCCTACTATCACGTCGATCACTTCCTATATTGTGTTCATTAGTTGGGTTATAGCGCCTAAATTCCTTATACGCATTTTCAAAATTTTTATCACTCCAGTTCTCAATATTTTGCATACCACGAGAACGTAAAAATTCTTGAACATTCTTATCACTGCCATTTTCTTTTATATAGGCAAGTGCGTACCTTTTTAAAACACTATCGCGCATAGATATTCCCCTCAAATTAAGATTAAATTAATAAACAATTATTACTATAAATTATATAGAATAATGTCTTCTTGTCAAGTTAGTCATAAACCAACCAATATTCTATCTACCAATTCTTTTACTGTCGGTATGCAACCATTTTTATAAAATGGGTCTTGCTTAAATTTGTACACATTGTGCCCAGAAAACATGAGTTCATTTTCAACATTGCCGTCATGTACAATGTTTTGCAGTGTCTTTTGTATACAGAAACTCCGTGGATCTGGCTTTCGCCCTGTTGAATGGTCACCATGATCTTTCCAATTGCTAAACAGACAATGGCTCAAACATCCCATGCAATTAATTTGATCTTGTCTTATTTCCGCAAATTTGCCTGGCGTCACAAAAATAACAGTTGTATCTGGAGTTTTCATTACCTCTGTATACCCTGCTTTAATCCATGCATTTGCTAGCTCTTTGTCTTTTGCAGTGAGGTAAATCTTTCTACCTCTGCTACCCATTGCAAATTCATTATTAAACTCTCCACTCACATTTTCTGAAAATTTCATTTGACGTGAATTTCGTTCCTGTAGCTCATATATGAAGCTATTTCTTACTGCAGATGAGTAAAATCCTGTTGGACTAAATTTGTTTAAAAATACATCACCTTCTTCTAAAGTAAGTAACTTCTTTTTCCATTCTGTAGAAATCGGACTTTCTTTTGTTAAAAGTGGACGAGTGCCAAACTGAAAAGCTATTGGTCCGATTTGTAAATTGTCAAACCAATGTTCCCAATCCTTCAAATTCCACACTCCCCCCGCCATAACAATTGGCGTTTCAGAAAGACCGACCTCATTCATGAAAGATCTAAGCTCTGCAACTCTTTCAAATGGAGCCTGCGGTAATTCTGGGTCTTCACTATTACTGAGTCCATTGTGACCACCAGCAAGCCACGGATCCTCATATACTACTCCACCAAGTAAAAAAGAAGATATTTTTTGGTAAGCACGTTTCCACAACGCTTTAAAAGCGCGCGCCGATGAGATAATAGGGTAGTAATAAACTTGATATTTAGCTGCAATTTCTCCAAGCCTGTAAGGCATACCAGCACCGCAAGTGATGCCATGAACTAAACCTTTTGCTTTTTCTAATATGCCATGAAGGACTTGTTCTGCTGCTCCCATTTCCCAAAGCACATTCATATGTATTCTTCCACGGCCCTTTGATATTTCATTCGCTATTTTTGCTTGACTAACTCCAGCCTCAATACTATACTTAATTAATTCCTCATGCTTTTCATTTCTTGTTTTACCTCTATAAATCAGCGGCACCAACTCACCATTGTCATCAATAAGTTTAGCATTTGCACCAGAAAACGTACCAACAGCATCTGCTGCAGCAAATGCTCCACTTGACCTTCCATCACTGACTGCAATGCCTTTGCCGCCCTCGATGATTGGCCATACTTCCTTCCCTGAAATTGCTATCTTTTTTATCTTATTTTTCAAAATTTCCTCTTAATCTTTCACTCTATTTTACTTGATTGCTAAAAAAATAATAGCTTTTCTTTTAATGCACACAAATTCAGTTTTAAGTAGACATAACAGCTACGACACATATTCTTTTTAAGAAGTCTTTGATATATGATAATAGGTCTAACAGGTGGAATTGCAGTCGGAAAGAGCTTTGTAGCCAATTGCTTTAAAGAATTTGGTGCCGCTTTGTTTGATGCTGACTCTGTCGTACACCAGCTTTATAAAGTGGACAAAAACATAATAAGTTATGCAGAAGAAAAATTTCCTGGGGTAGTAGTAAATGGAAAAATTGATAGAACAGTATTGTCTAAATATTTTTTAGCACATGATGAAAATTGGAAGCAATTCCAGTCTTTAGTACATTCCGCTGTGCAAAATGAATTAGAATTTTTTATTGCTCATGAGAAAGAAAACAACAGAAAACTTCTAGTTCTAGACATTCCACTCCTGCTGGAAACGAGATTCCATTTGTATTGCGATTTTATTGTTTTTATCCATGCAGATAGCGTTGTGCAAGCTCAAAGGATTAGTGAGCGTAATATGGATAAAAAAAAGCTGGATCTAATGTCTAGTATTCAGCTCCCTATTGAAGAAAAAAAGCAAATGAGCGACTTTATCATCGATACCAGCGCAAATGTTCTTTCTCAAGTGAAAGATATAATAAACTCGTTAGACCTCAACACGTGATACGGTTATTCTCCACAAGATTACTCCGAATTTTAGCTGTACTATCAGCAGATTTTACCATTAAAATTTCAAACCTTGAGCCTGCATTCAAAAACGATTCTACTGATCTGCCGAAAAAATCATATCTCCATCCCTTGAACAATTTATCTATCTTCCCAGATATTGATCCAGCTAACTCATCTTTTGACGAAACTAACTTTCTCGATATGTTATTTTCCTTACATTTGCTCTCTAAAATAATCGAGAGTATATCAAAGACAGATTTATCATAATTATCCGACAGAGTATAATTTTGCTGCACAAATTCCTTCTCATTCTCATTGAAAATATCTATAAATTCTAATAAATCTTCCTCTTTTATATTTTTTGTGTTTCTCTTAAGGTCATCTAAAATGTCATCAATATGTTCCACGTTTTTTTCAATTAAACCAGTTATTACGGCATTATTGACTACCTTATTACGATTTATATTGTAACGCTGTGCTAAGGTCTCTTGCCACTCACTAACTGCTTTAACAGTTAACATCAACCTTGGATTTGCTTCATAATTAAATTTAATCCTCTTCCATGCATCTTTTGGATTATGCAAATACTTATTAACATCAACTATTGATTCCATCTCTTCTTGAAACCAGCCTATCCTATTATTTTCTTCAAGTTTATTGCACAATATTTGGTGTAGGTCATATAGGTGTATCACGTCATTTACTGCATAATCTAATTGATCCTCAGATAATGGCCGTTTTAACCAGTCTGAATTTTTAGCTTTAATTTTATCCAGCGCTACCCCCTGATATTGCTCTACTACTTTTGAATAACCAATAAAGTCGTGATAATAATGACAAAACATAGCAGCAACTTGGGTATCAAAAATGGGAGTAGGAACACATTTAAGCACGGTGAGTAAGGATTCTATGTCTTGCCGACAACTATGAAAAACTTTGGTTATTTCTCGATTCAGCATTATTTTCTTAATAAGCGATAAGTCAATTCCCGGTACTAACACATCTACAATAAAACTCTTCTCTCCGTAAGAAATTTGAATTAGTGATAATCTAGGATAGTAGGTTAAATTGTTTCTAATAAACTCTGTGTCCACTGCTATAAATTTTGGATCTTTTGCCATCAATTCTTCACATGCATTCTCCAGCTCCGATGTCGTACTAATTAGCATATATTTTTTATTCAGTGGCTATATTTTACCACTTATATTGAATATTTACAATTGATTGAAATTGAGAACGCAACTGTATGATAACTAATCCTTCTGTAAATATACAGTTTTGCCAGACACAACGGTACGTATTACGCGCCCTTTCACTTTGCGTCCATCGAAAGGGGAATTTTTTGATTTACTAGCAAAGTTGTCAACTTTAATTTTCCATTCATGATCCAAATCAACTAAAATTAAGTCCGCTGCAAGGTTTTTCTGTATGCGGCCACGTGGCACATGTATGATATCTGCAGGCTTATATGTCAATTTTGCAAGCACATCAAGTAGACCCATTTGTCCACTGTGATATAGTTCAAGTGAAATGGGCAGCATTGTTTCAAGGCCAACAATACCAAATGCAGCATTTTCAAGTGGCAAATCTTTAGAACTAAGATCATGCGGAGCATGATCGGTTGCAATACAATCAATCACACCTGTCTTTAAACCTTCAATCATAGCTAAACGATCTTCCTCTGTACGAAGTGGCGGATTCATTTTTGCGATTGCTCCATGTTGCTTTACTATATCTTCAGTTAAAGTAAAGTGATGAGGAGTTACTTCACATGTAACATTTAACCCCAAATCTTTTGCACGTTTAATAGCATCAAGTGAATCTTTTGAAGAGACATGTAAAATATGGTAGTGTACATTTTCTATGTTCTTCATTAGCAGTATATCACGAGTTACCATAACCGATTCCGATGCACTCAAGATTCCCTTTACTCCCAATTCTTCAGAAATCTTACCCTCGTTAATTACGCCACCAGCAGATAGATTCAAATCCTCTGCGTGTTGAGCAATAGGAACACCAAGCATACTTGAATAAAGCAGTGCCTGTCTCATAATCATTGGATTCATAACTGGCATACCATCATCGGTGAACCCAACTGCACCTGCTTCCTTTAAGAGTGCCATTTCAGTTAATTTTTCTTCCGAAGTGGTGATTTTAGCGTAAAATTCCACATTCACATGCGAAGTTTCAAATGCTCTATATTTCAAATACTGAGCCAAGACAACACTATCAATCGCTGGAACAGTGTTTGGCTGACAAACTACAGTTGTAACGCCCCCTGCAGCTGCAGATTTGCTGCCTGTATGTATAGTTTCTTTATGCTCTTGACCTGGTTCACGAAAATGTACGTGAATGTCAATAAGGCCTGGCATTAGAACAAGCCCTTTACAGTCTATTATTTCATCAACTCCACTTGTTGAAAATAATGATTCGCCAAAATCAACAATTTTACCCCCTTCAGTCAATAATGAACCTTTTATATCAAGTTTAGTTTCCGGGTCAATAATACGAGCATTGGTATACGCAATTTTATAGCCTTCCTTTTGCCCTGTCTGCAATAAATTCCAAATCATATTTGAGTATCGATTATAAAATAAATCTAAAGTTTTTTTAGTAAAATACAACCAAATTAAAGTGATGATATAAAACTAGCAATAAAGAATATTTAAATTAATACTCAAGCAGCTATTCTATAACTACCATTTTCGATTTCAACGTTATTAAGTGCGGTATTTGCGTTATAAGAACAGTAACATCCTACTGCAAGAAAAGTTAATGCAGCTACAGCAAGCGAAACACACATTGCTAAATGAACCATTGTTAGACTTGTACCAACAGCAAGTGCTCCAGATAATACAAAAGAAACAGAAGCATAATTACCTTGCCTTTTACTGTAAGTTCTTGCTTTCAAGAATTTTTCACTTAGCTCTTCATTCTTGCTTTCAAATTGCTTCTGTAGACTCTTCTCTAGTACTTCACTTTTGTTTTCAATTTCTTGCAGCTTTGTCTTTAAGTCGTTATTTTCATTTTCGCGTTGCATTATTTGATCAGCGAACGATTGTCTTGCATCATTCAGCTGCCCTTCCAACTGATCATTTTGTGTAGTCAATTGAGCTACCCGACCATTTAGCGTATCAGCAACCTGTGTTAATCGGGTTACTTCATCAGTTTTATCAATTAGACCTTGCTTTGCATCATCCAGCCGCCCTTCCAATTGATTGTTTTGTATAGTCATTTGATCTACTTGATCTTTTAGCCTTCCAATCTCTTTTTTCTTCTTTTCAAGCTGAGCTCTTGCTTCATTAGATTCTTTGCTAAGTTGCATGACTTTACTAGTTTCTTCAGCTAATTTTTGCTTTGATGCTACAAGTTGAACTTCTGTTTGCTCACATTTCCTTTCAAGCTCCCTTGCTTGACTAGACAAATTACTATTTTCCTGTTCAAGTTGAGCTTTTACTTCCCTTAGCCCTCCCTCACTCTCTCTGAATTGAGCTCTAGCATCCTTTAGCTCTTTTTCTGCACATTCTACCTTTTCTTCTAGCTTAGTTTTTGCTTTCTCAAGCTTCTTCAGTTGATTAGTCAGATTACTATTCTTTCTTTCTAATCCAGCATTTGTTTCTTCAAGTTTTTCTACAGTACCGTTAAGCCTAGTTACTTTGCTAATTTGCTCATCCAACTCTGCTTTGTTTTCTGCAAGCTGATCTTTTGTCCCTTTAAATTCTGCAGTAAGTTTATCTACTTGATCATTGAGTTGATTAGTCTTCTGTTGTTCTTGTGTTAATTTTCCTTTTTCATCATCTAACTCTTTAGTTTTTCCAACCAAACTTTGTTGTATACTATTTAACCTTCCCTCTAGTTGAATTTTTTCATTAGTAAGCTGAGCTACTTTTTGTTTTCCTTGTCTAAATTCCTCTTCTAAATTTGGAGCACGTTGAATTGGTATCTCAGAAAGCTTAATGCCTTCATTTTCTTCTCTGACTTCTTCAAAGAATTCCTTATCATCCACATCAACATATGACAAAACTGCATGGTAAAATAGGCCACAAATATAAGCAATATGACGATACTTAGATGCTTCGCTATCCGATTTAAATTTTTCCTGCTCTATTTTCTCAATAAGGTTATAATAGGTATCGATTTTATGATAGTGTAGTTCTAAATACTCCAGAGTTTTACCTGTTTCTAATTTTAATGGTTTACCTACATGTTTATAGTGCATACCAGCATTACCATGTGGCAAACATGGTACCGGATCTGATTGACAAGCTACTCTAATAGTATTATGTCCAAGACACTCATTGTAAACTTCAGCAGCACCATTGTAGAACACTCTTGGAGAGCCAAAAGTTGCAACATGAACATCTTCAGCACCTTCTGTTTTATTAAGACATAAAGCAGTTATACTAGCAAGAGCACCTCCCATGCTATGGCCTGTAACATTGATTTTTAAATCTTTGATTGCTAATCCTTTATCATTAGCATGCCCTTGTAATATTTTATGTACGCTGGGCCAAGAACGTTTGAATAGAGAGTAAAAACCAGAGTGAACATAATTATCTCCAGACAAAAATGGCAACTTAGTTAAAGAAGCACGCAGATCTTCCTTCACATCATTTAAATCACGAGTGCCATGGTAAGCTATATCTACTTCGTTATCTTTAATAAAAATATAACCAGCATCTCGATTATATGAATTTTTACCAGTTAAAGCATAGCCAACATCGTGTTGCTCTAATTTATAATCAACATCTGAGCAATATTTATCTTCAATAAGTTCATTATCGTAAAATCTTATAATCTGATAACCTTCTTCTTCAAACTTCCTTTTAGTTTTGTATTTACCTTTCTCTAATTTTCTATCCACATCACCATAGGAAATTTTGCTAAAGGTACACATTTTCCATAATTTTTCTTCATCAAATTCTGCAATTTGCCCTTTTATCAGATCAGCAAGGTCAGAAGCATCCTTTAACTCAGCACCTTTAAAATCTTCTATCTTCTTCCATGCTTTAACTAGGTCAGAAGTTCCTAGCCCATTAAGGTCAAAACTTTGAGCTTCTAATTCGTTCTTAAATGGTTCTAGTGCCTCAATTACGCATTCTTTTATTTCATTATCATCAATATGTACAATACTATCGCTAATAGAATCCATACTTTGATCATGAGTAATACTTGGCATATTTTTTACCTACTATTTTAGTATATCATTAATTAAGCATTTGATCAAATTTATCAATAAAACTATTAAAATTTTCTTATTTTAAACGAATTTAGTTCATTTTATCACACTTAAGACTTTTGTTTGTGACAACTGCTGTATTTGCAATCTTATCGTGCCAAGTTTGGCAGCGTTTATCGAAACTTGCCCATATGAAACCCAAGAATAATGGTGCAGTTGACAATATGAAGGAAAAAAACCTCTTTGTTGCTTGTTTCAGAGTCAATTTTTCAAAAGTTTGTGCATTCACAACTCTAAGTCCAAGTAAGAATTTTCCAGGTGTAGCGCCAAATCTTATCCACATATATGCTACATAACTAAAAAGCATAATAAATTGAACTATCTGATTTAGAACTAGTAACTTTATTAGTTTACTCTGCATTGCTGTTTCCTCTGCAGATAGTGGCACCTGCATTTGATATTTTGCAGCAATTTGGCCTAATATTTTACTGCTCTCCGAGCTCATAAAGAGTTGATTTAAGGCCTGACCGCAAAACTGTAAAAATAAAACGATGATGATTAAATCAAGCAGCACTGACAAATAGCGTCTAAGTCCCGTTACGTAACATATTCCATTTTCATCTTTCTTTATCCTTTGAATAGCATTTATAGAAGAAAGAATGGCAAATGAACGATTAAAAAACTTGTGTAACATAAAGCACTTTCCAATGTTTGAGTGCCCCTGGCCGGACTTGAACCAGCATGCTCTTGCAAGCAACAGATTTTGAGTCTGCCGTGTCTACCATTCCACCACAGGGGCCTATTTTAATGCTATAAGCAACACAGGATTAGTCAAATTTTTTCTCTTTTAAGTCGAGATTGAATATTCTACAATAATCAATCATTACTCTAAAAACTTAAAATGAATGAATTAGTTAACCTTATTAATTCAAGAGAAGAAATATGTAAATTGCCACATAATTTAGAAGCAGAGCAAATGCTCATTGGTGCAATGATTCGTGATAATAGAATTTGTGATGCAGTTGAAGATATAATTGCAGCAGACAATTTCTACGATCCACTACATCAAAGCATTTTTACCCAGATATCTAAAACCAGAAAACACGGCATAGTTGCCAATGAACTAAGCCTTAAGATGTTTTTTGAAAATGATAAAGCATTTGCCGAATGTGGTGGAGTTGAGTACCTAGCAAAGCTTGCAGCGAAGGCAAGTATTGCTCTTGATATCTATAGCTTGACCAGAATAATCCGTGATACTTATTTAAGAAGATGCTTAATCAAGCTCGGACAAGAGACAATTGACGATAGTTATAACTATGACATCGAAAATCCTGCACAGGTACAAATTGAGCAAGCAATGACAAAATTGTTCAATTTAGCAGTAAAAAAGCAAGGTGAGAAAACATACATAAAGCTTGCAAGTTCAATTAAAGATGTGGTTGAGAAGATTAGCAAGCTGAAGAATAACCCAGAGGCTCTAGGTATTACAACCGGACTTCAAGATCTAAACCAGCTTCTTGGTGGTTTGCAGAAATCTGATCTGTTAATTATAGCTGCAAGGCCCTCAATGGGAAAGACAGCATTGGCACTGAACATCGCACTTAACGCTTGTAAGATTTTGCAAAAAAGAACAGATAAACAACACTACGTAGCTTTTTTCTCACTTGAAATGTCAGCAGAGCAATTAACCGCAAGATTGATTACTATAGATTCAGGCATTGGTTATTATAAGGCACTGACTGGGAGAATTAGTGATTTTGAATTACATGAATTCATTAATGCTAGTACAGATCTATCAGAATTACCTTTCATAATAGACGATACTCCTGCTCTATCAATTAGTGCCCTTCGTACCAGAATACGACTGCTATATCAACTATACAATGTAGAGGTGGTATTTATAGATTATCTGCAATTAATTCGAGGAACAACAAAAAGGAGTAGTGAAAATAGAGTGCAAGAAATCTCAGAAGTGACGCAGGGTTTAAAAGCAATTGCAAAGGAACTAAATATTCCCATTGTTGCACTATCACAGCTCTCTCGTTCTGTTGAGCAAAGGGATGATAAAAAACCACAACTTTCTGATTTACGTGATTCAGGAAGCATAGAGCAGGATGCAGATATAGTAATGTTCCTCTATAGAGAAGAATATTATGAATTAAGAAAGCAACCAAATGAAGGAAGTAATAAACATCGAGAGTGGCAAGAGAAAATGGAGAAAATTAGAAATATTGCAGAGCTGATCATTGCAAAACAAAGAAACGGGCCAATTGGCAGTGTGAAGCTACATTTTGACTCCAATAGAGGTGCATTTAAAGATTATACAGAAAGATATAGTCTGTAGCGGTTTTGAGTAATTCTGGAAGTGTTTAACAAACCATACGTGCCAAATTAAGAAGCTATCGTGAAACATAGCAATATTTAAGATTGGCATTTTATTTGTTACATTTATTTTTTTAGGAAATTCTTATCTAGGATAAGATGATTTTTTAGAAAGATCTATAAATTACTAACCTTATTACTTAATATATAAAATAGTTTTTTCTTATTTCCTTTCTTCCTTACGCCACTTTTTCTTAACTTGATGCGTATGGTTTATTTAACACTTCCGATATACAACTAAAAAATAGCAAATTCTCTGTAACTTGAATATAATTTTAGCTTTACCTAAACAGAAAGATGAATTACTTAATGGATTTTGTTTTAATATCTCTTTCCTTGCCACTTTTTATTACTGAGAATTATTTGTTAATTACTGCGTTGATCCCACTTTTAAGTGCATTAGCTATTTCTTTTACTAGTAAATGGCCCAGAGTGAACAATAGCATTACTGTTGTTTCTTCTATGCTTCTATTTGCGTATACATCTCTATGCACTTTATATTTGGTGTATGGTGATCATTCTCAATTTATTCTCATGGACTTTGGTAATAATTTGCATATTAGTTTAAAGTTAGAGTCTAGTGGAGCAATATTCAGTTTATTAATATCATTTTTGTGGGTACTAACCAGTATATATGCAATATGTTATATGCGAAATAACTATGCTGATAGTAACTACTCGAGTTTTCTATGCTTTTTTTCAATAGCGATTAGCTGTGCAATGTTTATTGCTTTTTCTGGAGATTTGCTCACTACATTTGTCTTTTACGAGCTTCTAACTATTAGTACATACCCTCTGATTACTCACAACTCAACAAATGAATCAGTAATTGCAGGACGCTATTACTTTGGTTTACTATTTTTCTCTTCTTTAGTGTTATTTTTTCCTGCAATAGGTCTCTTATATAATGAATTCCATACTTTAGACTTTGTAAGAGGTGGAATATTCAAGTTTGATACTTCGTTCATAACTTTTATTGCAGTGTGTTTTGCTATGCTGATTTATGGAATAGGAAAAGCTGCATTAATGCCAATGCATTTTTGGTTGCCAAAAGCAATGGTTGCACCAACTCCTGTAAGCGCACTACTACATGCTGTTGCTGTTGTGAAATCAGGAGTGTTCATCATCATCAAAGTTATATTATACACTTTTGGCATCGATAATATGCAACGTTTTGCACAGCAAAGTTGGTTTGCTGGAGGATGGCTTCCGTACGCTGCTGGATTTACTATTATTACTGCATCGTTAATTGCATTAAAGCAAAAGGAATTAAAGAAATTGCTTGCTTATTCTACTATCTCTCAGTTGTCATATATTATATTGTTCGCTTCAATTTTTAGTGAATTTAGCATGAGGATTGCAATTTTTCAATTAGTTTGCCACGCATTTGCAAAAATCACTTTATTTTTCACTGCTGGAGCAATAATAACGAAAACAGGTGAGAAATACATAGATAGAATTCACGGTATAGGACGTAGTATGCCAATTAGTATGATAGCATTTACTATAGGTGCATTGTCCATGATAGGGGTACCACCTGCTCCGACTTTTTGGAGCAAATTTTTCATTTTTCAAGCTGTTTTTAACTCTAGTAATGTAACACTTTCTGTATTTGTAGCTCTGGTGTTAATTGTCAGTACTATACTCAACGCTCTATACTTCTTACCGATAATTTACAATGCCTTTTTCTTAAAACCTTCTAGAAATTATTTTATTAAAAAGACACCAATGCTTCTAATTTTACCTCCAGTTGTTACTGCTGTATGCACTTTAGTTATTTTTTTAGCTACCAAGTAATTTTTTAAATGTAATCAGCTGTATTTATAGCCGTTAACAATAAATTTAAATGGTATTATACCAGTTAGAGTTGCTTTCATGTTTGATAAAGTAAAGCTAACCTCCACAGCATAGTCTTTCATTTTCTTATTTTGCTCAGCTGCAAAAAGTACAGTGGCATTTCCAGCAAATTTAACTAAGTCCTTGATCGATCGGTCAATAGATAGTGTTGTTACGTTTATGTTGGTAATTTTTTTTGTGGATGAAACAGCTTCATTGTTTACTTTTTCCTGAAAGTCTTGATAGATTTTATATATAGAATTGTTTTTTATAAAATTTTCTTGATACTTTGATTCAACGATCTGAGAGGACTCGTATGCTTCGACGTATTGACTTACCAAGTACCTTGCTATGGAAGTGTATTCATCTTCTTTTTTACTAAAACTAAGTTTATGTATTGTAGAAAACTCATCTTCTGTGTGGTTCGTGTACTTCACAAAATTTAAATCTTTTTTAACAGGAAGTAATAGGTATATGTTTAGTAATGATAAAAATAAACATACTAAGAGAAGTAACGTTATTAACGCCATCCAAGATCTTTCTACAACGCAGAACAGGTATCTGTGGCAATACCATTCTACTGCTTTCCTGAAATAACTTTTGTTTTTTACTGATTCAACTTCCATAACCTAATTATAATAACTCTAAAAAAACTTTAAAATATGTCTAAATTTTCCAAAATAGTATGAATGATTATATCACCTTGTTCTGCAATAAGATGAAATTTATCAATTTTCTTCACATCTAAATTTATCATTTTTACACTGAAGCTTTCAGGATCATAAGTATTACTTTCTGCACTTTTGTGATAATTATAGTAGTGTAATTTATTTTGATCATCAAAATAACCAAATTCATCAGCAAGGGTTCCCACTTTTCTGCCTTTACCTTCTCTGACTAGCTCAAATAGATCAATTACATGGTTTTCAGATCCAGGCTCAATAAGACCTTCTACAGCAAAAAATTTAGGTGCATGACCAACATACTCCTTAAATTTTAGATTATTAGTCTTTTTTACACTACCAAAATCCACGAATTTATATTCATCTGAAAGATCAGAATATTGTGGATCATACTTTTTATATTCAAAAAACTCATTACCTAAAAAATTACAAAACGTTAGTTTATAGTCATCATGATTGAGTTTAATAACTTTAAGATAATGAAAATCTCTAGGAATCTTTACTTCTTCTTTCGTAATATGATTAAGTATGACTAACTCGCCACTGAGCATGCGATGGCCAATTTTTGGCAAAGTAGCTATATTGATTGCCTTATTGAGCTTAAAATTTGCTTCATAGATACCACTTGACAGCTCCTTCCCTTTTTCTAAAGTGACGTCTTGGTCTAAAGCTGTATTCTTGAGTAAACTCAATTCTTTCTGCATGTTCAATATGGTTTTTGTTAAAACTTCTATTGATTGCCATAAAGTTAATTTATTATCAGTCAAACTATATACTTTAAGTATTAAATTATCAGGATTTTATCATGAATTTATGTTAAAAGTATTATATTTTTGTGTCATGATGTTAACTACATTAGCTAAAACATGCTTTTTATCTAAGCGAAATTGCTTTGCAGCAACGAAAAGTTCATCTATTTCTTTCCATTGACTTAGCAAAATTTCAACATTATTTACTTCTTTCTTTATACTTTCTAAAATGGAGGTTTGAATGATATGTGATGCTAGTTCTAGCTCAATTTCACTATTAATTATTTTATTAACTATATCAGAATTATTTAGATTACGGAAAAATGTATAAAAATGCTTATGTGACTCATAAGCACCACTGTTTATTGCATTTATTATTACTCCCGGAGTTCCAGGAAACAAAGTAATGATCTCACTAAATATTTTATCGTCGAATTTACACTGAGATGAAACAACCTGCTTTGTTTCATCGTAAGTTAACGGAAGTAAATTCAGCTGAAAGCACCTACACCGGATGGTGGTTTGTATATCATATAGTTTATGGCTAATTATAAGTATTTTAGAATTTTGTGGCGGCTCCTCTAATATCTTTAATATTGCATTTTTAGCATTGCTAGTCATTGCCTCCAAGCTATCTATTATAGCTATCTTATATTCTGATTGAATGGGGCTTAGGTACAGAAAATTTTTCATTTCTCTCACCTTTTCCACTCCTATTGTATCACCTTCAACAATGTGTAAGTCTAATGCTACTTCATCGTAATTTTTGATAAGAAACCAATTAGAAAAGGATTGTGCAAGTGTTGCTTTTCCTATGCCTTTTTTACCACAGATCAGCCAAGATTGAACAGACAAGTTGTTCATTATCTTTTTTTTTGCTTGGTTGTGGCCTATCACCTTTTTCATTCTTTCTCCTATAGATCTTAGTTTGAAAATTCGTTATTTATTGTTTGTAATGAAATTTTACCTTTTCTTAAAACCTTAATCTTGTCTCCAGTTAAGTCAATAATAGTAGATTCTATACCAGAAACTAATTCATCATCTTCAATTACTGCAGATAAGTGTTGCTTAATAGACTGAGGTATATCTCTTGCTTTGCATATACTTTTTTCTCCTGAAATGTTAATACTAGTTGCAACTACTGGAGTTTTCAGTTCATTTAATATTGAAATCGCAATAGGATGATCAGGAATTCTTATGCCTATACTATCTTTAAAGAACTCATTTGGTAATATACTGTTATCTTGAAGTGGTAAAATATAGGTCATTGGTCCAGGAGAAAAATAGTTTATTAAATCGATATACTCTTCCTTTACCTTTGCTATATTTATCAAACTATCAATATTACTAACAAATACAGAGAGTGGCTTGTTTTGAGAACGCTTCTTTATCCGGTATATTTTTTCTATAGATTCTTTACCTAGCGCATTACAAGCAAGAGCATATACTGTCTCTGTTGGAAAGCATGCTAACAAATTATTTTTTATTGCATTTATTACTTCAAATACCATATAGCTAAAACTTATGTCTACAATAGCTCTGGGTTTACAGTTATCTCGCTATATGGTAGCAATTAAGATACCGAAATGGCTACTGTTGTATACTTACAGTAAATTTTATTAGCAACTGCTCGTTTTGACTGCTAGTACAACATTGCATAATTCTATTATGGCTATTTTGATCAAAATTTGCAAGACTTTTTATGCGAAATACTATATACAAGTGATTGTGATTGATTTCAATTTGATGAATTAACATTCTAATAATATTTTGCTTAGTCTGCCAATCCACTTGATCAAGCTTTGATTCAACACTTGAGGAAAAGTTTTTCAAGCTATCTGTAACAAGGCTCAATTCTTGTTGTAGTTTTTTTTGATCAAGCGTTCTTTCTTTCTCTTCTTCAATTTCTTTCAAATGCTGTTTCATTGTTGTGATTCTTGGTTCAAATTCTTCTTGGCTTATAAACCCTTTAGCATAGCTATCAATAAATTTTTTGATACTTAATCTTAACTTACTTTCTTGCTTTTCACGTGTTTGATTATGTAAAGGTTTTTTGTTCTCTGATAATCTACGTTGATATTCATTTGCAATCCTATCTGGCTCTTTCAAGATACTCTTGACTTCTTCCCATATAACTCCATCTAATATATCAGTGCGTATTGATTTATTATCGCAGATTTTATTGCCATTGAATTTGCTAGAGTTTGTACCAGAGCAACGATAGTAATAATATGTCGACTTTTTATGAACGTGGTTTGTACCACAATCTCTCCGCTTTCATATCCTTGTACATGCTGAAATGAAATTTCAAGCTTTTTTCCTAAGTCTCTTTGACTAAAACCACACATTAGCCTTCTTTTCCTTATTCTTTCACCTATTTGTTTATCGATAGGATGTTGTTCAGCTTGCACAATCATTTGTTAATATCTTAACTTATATATCAAAGCAATACTAACTCTCATTGTAACCTTGAGAAAAAGATTTGACTAACGTATAAACTACACTACGCAACCTTTTGCTCTTAATTTCGTTATATCCTTTGACTAGCTTTAACACCTCTTCATCGTAAGCTTCATGTGAGCTGGCATGCACATCAGTAAAAAAGTCAGCAATATCAATCGATAGAGCTTTTGCTAAGTCGTATAATCTACTAGCTAAAATGCAATTTGAACTATTTTCGTACCTTTGTATCTGTCTATATGAAACACCTATTCTTTTTCCTAACTCAGTTTGTGTTAAACCACAGTATAACCTAAGTTCCTTTATTTTTTTGCCTAATTCCATTACTAATTTTAACTACTCAATTTACAACAAATTTTATGAAGTGGAAAAAAATTAGCAAAGTAATTGCTTTAACAATTTCTGTCTCTCGTTAATTAAATTGCTTGGCCTTATATGTTTTTTCTCAATTTCCCTCATCTCTTTTTCTCGTTCTGCAATGCTATTTCGTATTACTTCAGCCGAATATCTGCTTTTACCACTTGCAAACTCTGATCTTAACCTTCTAACCTTATATTCAAGCTCAGCAAATCTTTCATGCTGCTCAAGAAGTTCTATCATGTGACTGATTTTAGAACTTAGCTTTTCTTCCTCTACATCTCTCACAATAAAAGAAAGTAGAAGCTTATCTATTTGGTAATCAACATTTGGTTGAGCAGCAAATAGATCAATCATGGCTTTTACATCAGTGGGATTTGCAACTAATAAGCTAAAATTACTACATAAAAAACTATAGAACTTTATCGTCTTCTCAAGATAATTTTTCATATCTTGTGATAATTGTAATTCTTTGTGAATTCCTGACAGCAATATTTTTAATTCTTCCAAGTATTCTACATCAAAATTACCTACTTCTTGAGGTAGAAGGATCATTAGCAGCTTTTTTACAAGCTCAACATCATTTGATTTTACAGCATTATAAAGAGCTTTTCCTTTATCTTCTTTTAAATCATAAAGCTCTGATGAGTTATCTATACTGAATAGATATTCAGTATTTCCTTGAGGAGAGTAGATTAAAATATCCACTTCTCTTAGCGGGTGATCATCATTAAACTTTTCTAACAACTCTTTATCGGTAGTTTCCTCTATTGCCACAGCAGCTTTACTGATCTTTTTCAGTTCAGAAACATTATCTCTTGAATTTTCAAGTATATCTTTAGCCTTATCTAGAAGCTGCTCATATAGAATTATTTTTTCTTCATTATCAAGTAGCTGACAATGCTTCTTCAACTTTTCAGTGGAGTAAGACAGGAGATCCATTTCTTTCAACTTTACAATCACAATAGCCCATTTTTGTTGAAACTGAAATAATTTTTATAGGATGTGTTTTTCTAGTGTAGATGCCCGCAAAACTTGTTATTATAATATACAGTAAATCAATAAGTCGTATAATATTAACAATTAAATAATATTTATCACGATATGATCGAATAGTAATGAAATTAAGTGAGGGTTACAATGAAAAAAATAAATGGTAAAAAATTGTCTAGTAAAATGTTAAAAGCAGTAGAGCGAATAGCAAAAGAAGGGTTATTACCTAATTTTATAAAAGCTGCTCCAACAGCAAATAAAAAGATCAGTAAATTGCCTATCTTAACATATCCTGAGGAGCTCAATCCATTTCGATCAGCTTTATGCAAGATAAGGCTAAGTGAATATGAAAATATGAAACTAAATGAATTATTGGAAAAAGCTATTGCAGCTGAAAATATAGACAAATTAAGTAAAATTGTCGATGAAGTTTTGGATTTAGGAATAAGAATAAATGCTGCCAATGAGGATGGCTTTAGCTTTGCTAACGTTACAATGTTTAAGATGTATCGTGATGAATTCAAAGGAAATAAACAAGAGGATATAATCAGAAAGTTAGCCTTAAATGGAGCAGATTTTAATGTACAAGTTGATAAGAACATAACTGAAAAAGTGCAAAAAGAAATTGAGCCACAAATATATAGTAGGCTCAAAAAACTCAGGGAAGTTGGAGAGAACGCTACTATAGAAGGAACTGTTGAAAATGTAGAAATCGATAATAAGACCTTCTATATGGAATTTTCGCATAGCTGCATAGTTGATGTTGCAAAAGTTGTAGAAGGTGCAAAAAATTTGGGTCTAAGCAAAGGAGATTTAAATCTCGGTGGCAATATTATAAAAATAGGTGACGGTGAAGTTGAAGTAAAAACTGGGAAGGACGGCAAAAGAAATTACATGGATATATCCGATAACAGCGCTTTTACACTACCGACAATGTTGCAAAAAACATAAAAATAAAACTAGAGAAAACCATTTCTCGAAAACTTCTGTGTCCAGAACCAAGAGTCCGATTTACTTATAGCGCTAATAATCAATTAACCATCGGCTTTAAGGAATGATATGAACATATTATTTCAAGGAAAAGTCATGAGAAACAAGAGATTAGCTATCCAAATTAGCTGTAGCTATGAACCTAATCGGTTAGCAGAACAATGCTTATCAGATGCTTATGAAAAGGTAGTGTCAAAGGAAATAAGTCAAAAAAACTTAAAACATAAAAATGGGATTCAAGGAGGGTCAAATGGTAACAGTATGTTTATATGCGAGAGTTTCTTCGGGGAAACAAGTAGAAGGAAATACGATAGAAAGTCAAATTGCAGCTTTAGAGAAGCAAATTAATCTGGACGGATACAGATTGTTAAGTGAGTATAAATTTATTGATAACGGCTACAGTGGATCTCATTTAGTCCGCCCTGATTTAGAAAAATTACGTGATAAAGTAACAGAAGGTAAAATTGATAAGATTTACATTCATTCTCCTGATCGTTTATCTAGAAAATATGCATATCAAATGGTGCTGATTGAAGAATTTGAAAAAGCAGGAGCAAAAGTGGTTTTTTTAAATTATGAGATTAACGGTAACCCAGAATCTCAATTACTGTTACAAATGCAAGGTATGATAGCAGAATATGAACGTGCGAAAATTATGGAACGAAGTCGTCGTGGTAAAATCTATGCAGCTAACAAAGGCTATGTAAATGTAATGGGAGGAGCTCCTTATGGTTATCGTTATATAGATAAGCATATGGGAGGAGGACAAGCTTTATTTGAGATTAACGAAAAAGAAGCTGATGTCGTTCGTAAAGTATTTTTGTGGATAGGCAGAGAAAGAACAAGTATTGGGGAAGTATGTCGTCGGCTAAATACTATGTCCATTAAGACACAAAAAGGAAAAGAACGCTGGAATAAAGGTACAATTTGGAGTATGTTGAAAAACCCTGCTTACAAAGGACAAGCAGCTTTTGGTAGAAGAAGGTTAGGAGTAAGATTAAAGCAAGTAAGACCACAGAAAGGCTCTTGTGAGCAGCCAAAAAGTAACCACTCTGTCTATCCTGTTGAAAAAGCAAATTGGATTTATATTAAAGTGCCAAATATAGTAGATGAAGATATATTTGATATTGTTCAAGAACAATTAGCTGAAAATAGAAAAGTAGCAAGGACAAGAAAAAGAGGAGCAAAGTACTTACTACAAGGTTTAGTCATATGTAAGCGTTGTAATTACGGATGTTACGGAACTTGCATGAGAAGTAGACGAGAAGAAGAAGGTGGTCATTATGCATATTACCGTTGTAGTGGTAAAGATTCTTACCGTTTTGGTGGTAATAAGATTTGTGACAATAAACCCATTCGCTCAGATGCATTAGAAACAGCTGTGTGGGAAGAGGTTAAGCAGTTATTGAAAAATCCAAACAGGATTTTAGAAGAATACAAGCGTAGGCTTTCAGAACTAAAAAAATCATCATTGGATCAAAAAAGTGACCTGCTAGAGAAACAAGAAAATAAATTAAAACGTGGTATTGCTAGACTTATCGATAGTTATGCTCAAGAATATATCAATCAAGAGGAATTTGAACCACGAATTAAAGCAATGAAACAAAGCTTAAAAACAATTAAAGAAGAGAAGAAAAAGATATTTTATCAAAAGGAATTAGAACAGGAGGTAACTCTGGTTGTGGCCAATTTAGAAGACTTTTCTTCCAATATTACGTTAAACCTTGATAACGCAGACTGGTTAACTAAACGTGATATTATCAGAACATTGGTCAAGAGAATTGAAATTAACCTTGAGGACGTAAATGTGGTATTTCGCGTAAAAGAGCTACCGAACTCTTCTGGACATAATGGAAAGGAAAATAAAAATTTGCAACATTGTCGTAGGTGTATTTACAGTAACACTTTGCACTAGCCTAGGAGAACTAAATTTAATGGTATATCATGACACAGAAGACTATCATCAAGTACAAATTGAGGTAGAAGATGAAGAAATGTGGAACGAGCTGCAAGAAATAGGAGAAATCATAGGACAGGGTTGTTTATTTGGTGGAATGTCTGTTAAAGAAGCAGTAGAAAAAGGCAGTTTTACTAGATGTGGAAGGTGGGGCGACCAAAATTCTAAAAGTAGTGAGACCTTTTCTTGGGTGAATAAATTAAAAGACAACAAAACGACATTCGTAGGACGTTTTTGATTGGAGACAAGTGGCTATGTTTTACATAGCTACTTGTATATCAGAAATAAATGGTTAACTATTACAAAGTAAGGTGGTTTTTAAAACTTAATCTAATTTACCATAAATAATTTACTTTAATTAGTATTGCTTGTAGAAGTGTTTTATATTATAAAAAATACCTGAACTTTAAAATTTGTACTGGGAACGTTCAAAAAAGTGTGTCAAGCCGCATTTTTAGTTCAACTCAATTTTCAATCTATCTGGAAAGAAAATATCAAGTTGAGACATAGTTAAAGCCCAATTAGGGAGAGCCATAATCCACCTTTGCTCTACCTTTTTTATAGCACAATATACCTGTTTGTACAAGGCATTTGTACTAGTAAATGAACCCTTAGTTTTAGTAAATTTCCTGATTTGTCTATGCAACCCCTCAATTGGATTAGTGGTGTAAATCAGCTTCCTAACTGGCCCAGAATACTTAAAATAACTGGATAAGTTTTCCCAATTGTTCTGCCAGGATTTTATAACTAAAGGATACTTTTCTCCCCATTTTTCTTCCAGCTCAAGCAGATAATTCTCAGCAATTTCTTTACTTGAAGCACGATATATTTTTTTCAGATCATTCATGAAAACTTTTACATCTTTACTGGATACATATTTCAGAGAATTTCTTATTTGGTGTACTATACATAGCTGCACTTCTGCACTGGGAAATACACTGTTGATGGCTGCAGGAAAGCTTTTTAGCCCATCTACACATGCAATCAGAATATCTTCTACTCCTCTTTCTTTGAGGTCATTTAAAACTCCCAACCAGAAGTTAGCTCCCTCACTTTCAGCCAGATAAAAACCTAATACTTCTTTTCTGCCATTTTGATTTATACCCAATATATTATACATGCATTTACTTACGCAATGTCCGTCCTCCTTGACCTTAAAAAACATGCCATCCATGAACACTATTGGATACACTGATTGCAATGGACGGCTGCGCCATTCATTGATTATTGGTAGCAGTTTATCAGTAATATTGGATATCTCTGCTGCTGATATTTTATGGTCATATATTTCCTCAACGTGTGAAGCTATGTCTCTGTATCCCATGCCACTGGCGTATGTACTTAAGACCTTTGCTTCAAGTTCTGGATGTAGGCTTGTTTGCCTTTTTTTGACTATTTGCGGTTCAAAGCTTCCTTCTCTGTCTCTTGGTGTTATACCAAATTCCATTACTAATCGAACAAATAAGAAACATTACAAACTCGTTTAATAGTAGTGCTGGAAATACTGACAATAAAATTACACAGAACATCTGCAAGTAAGCCTATGGTATCGTAGACTCTGTTACGTAAAGTATTGTATTTGATATATTGCCACAACCTCTCAACAGGATTCAGTTCCGGTGAATAAGGAGGCAAGTATATAATGGTAATGTTTTCCTGAAATTTCAAACTTTTTGATCTATGCCAACTTGCACAATCCATTACAAGAAAGGCTTTTTTCGTGCCTAAATCTTTCGACATCTGCTCCAGAAATATATTCATACAATCAGTGTTTACATATGGAGCAAGTAGGCTGATTTTCTTACCACTTCTTGGATTTACCGCACTGTAGATATAGAAATTTTGTCTACCAATTTTCATTTTAACCTGCGTTCTGACCCCTTTTTTAAACCATCCGTGTCCGATTTTTGAATGAGTTCCAAATCGTGATTCATCAAAAAAACACCTCTTTTTCAGGGTGGGAATTGACTATTTTATTGAAGTATTTTTTAAACTCTTCTTGCTTGTTTTTATCTTGTTTATGGTGCATTGGCCTCGGTGTTATATAAGAAAATTTCATCCTTTGTATCTCACGGTGCACTGTTGATTTGCTAATGTTTAGGCCAAATTCCTCTGAGATTTTTATCTGCACTTCCTTAATAGTAATATTTGGATTTCTTTCTACCCATATTTCAATTTGCTCACGTTGATTTTTCTTTAATTTGCTTTTTCTTCGCCGCTGAGACGGGGCAAATAATCTTTCTACTCTACCAAATTTTAGATGCTTTATCCATTCAGTCAAAGCAGTCCTTGAAATTTTACATATTCTTGCCACAGCGCTTATACTACTTTCTTTTCCTGCTATCACCGCTTGTAACTTTTTTGAAACATATGCGTTATTTCTGACCTTTTTTAACATTTCTTTCGCCAAATTTACAACTTTTTCGTCTAATAGTTTTGACCTTAATGCCATTTATACCTCTCTATTTTATCTACTTTATTATCACTTCTTTCCCATTATTGTCTATCTGTTCTTTGCATAGTGGGAATTGGTATTAATAGTTCAAATGAGCCTGAACTTGTACGTAAAGTTTTTGCATTCCTTCCATTTCTTCGGTTATTTTCTTCACTTTTAGCTGACATGTGGCTTTCTATTTCACCTTCCAGACTTGCCTCTAGCAGCCTTTTTATAAACGGTGTTAATGCTCCATCTCTTCCTGTCAATGGTCTTCCTTCTCGTATAGATGACAGGATATTTGTTTCTAATTCTTTATAATCTACCAAACCAGTAGTTCTATTTGCTTGACTCATATCAAACCTCCATTTTTTATATCAATTTATTACTTTTTTTTCGGTTTGACACACTTTTTTGAACATTCCCTTTGTACTATTTGTTAGCAAGAGCCTTTATCACTGAATGCACAATATCACGCAATGTTTCATCTTTAATTTTTCTATATTCTCTTACTAATCTTGATATTTCTTCGCTACCTACATCACTATGGAAGGCATTATCATGCAAGTCTTCAGAGGCTTTGGTAAAAAAATATGACATATCAACCGATAGTGCTTCTGCTAACTTATATAGCCTATCAACTATAAGCCTTACCTCTCCAGTTTCATATCCTTGTATATGCTGAAATGAAATTCCAAGCTTTTTTCCTAAGTCCCTTTGGCTAAAACCACACATTAGCCTTCTTTTCCTTATTCTTTCACCTATTTGCTTATCGATAGGATGTTGTATGGTCACTTTACGTATCAGATAATATACTTTGGGAAAAAGATTTTACCAATATATAAACTACACTACGTAACCTTTTGCTCTTAATTTTGTTATATCCTTTGACTAGTTTGAGTATTTCTTCATCATAAGCTTCATGTGAGTCAGTATGCATACCAGTAAAGAAATCAGCAACATCAATTGATAGGGCTTTTGCTAAGTCATATAGCCTACTGGCTAAAATGCAATTTGAACCATTTTCGTACCTTTGTATCTGTCTATATGAAACACCTATTCTTTTTCCTAATTCAGTTTGTGTCAAACCACAGTATAACCTAAGTTCCTTTATTTTTTTGCCTAATTCCACCTTTCATTACTAATTTTAGCTGTTCAAGCTTACATTGAATTTTTTAATTTATGAAGTAGAAAAAAAAAGAAGGAGAGCTAAAGAACTCTCCTTCCGGTCTATAGGTTACAATAAACCACTGTCATAAAAACTAAAGTGGCTCTTCTGTGTTACGATTATATGATCTATCAATTTCATTCCTACATTTTCACAAGTTGCAGCTAATGTAAGTGTGTTATCTTCATCCTCTTTAGATGGCTCTATATCTCCACTTGGATGATTATGTGAAATTGCAACAGATGCTGCATCAATCAGTAATCCCTGTTTTATTATTTCCCTCACATATAGAGGTACTCTGTCTATAGTTCCACAATCTTGAATATACTCATATATTAAATGACCACTTCGATCTAAGTATACCACTCGTAAGCTTTCCTTTCGTGACTGCCCTATTGCTGCTTTAAAGTATTTTAATAGCTCTTCTCTATTATCAAGAATCGACAGCTTTTTTAACTTACCTTTCAATATCCTATCAAAAATCTCTTTCAGACAAAAGATATTTGCTATTGCTCCATCATTCATTCCTGTAACATTTTTTAGTTCATGAAAGTCAGCATTAATTACCCTTCCTAAACTACTAAAGAGCTCAATTAGCCTTTTTGCCACTTCTCTTCCTTCTGCATATTCAGATAGAGTACGTTCCAGTAGCTCATGGTCAAGTAAAGACCTGCCTCTACTTGATAAAATGCGAGTTTCCAATTTTTCTTTTCTCTCACTATTATTCATAAAAACCTCCAAGGTCAACATTATATACAAATTCAGCGCCAGCTTTCTGACGCAATAGTTCTCGAGGAATAACCCTTTTGAACTCTAAATTTGCAATGTTGTCCTTGTTGCTTTTACAACAGATTTACTACAATCCGAACTCCTCATTGATTTTATCGACTATCGTCTGTGGTGGATCATCTCCCCATCCTGAATATAAAATCTCTCCATAATCTGCAACATCTATAGAGCCAGTTCTACTTTTTGCCAGAAACATTTCTCTTTTATCTTTATCAACTAATACATAGTGCCAAGCTGATCTTCCTCGATCTTTACCACGAACTAGATATATGAGATCTGATCTACTTCTTCTTGTTGCATCAGCAAAGGATCTTTCATTGATAGTTCTGCTTTTACTCTTTATGCCGCCACTTTCAGAAAAAGCTTCCTTGGCTTCAGCTTTTTTGTTTGCCAATTCAGAAATTTTTCCTTTTGCTCCTAGTGCATGTTCTTTGGTATTTTGAGATGAATACTTACTGGAAAAACCTCCTCTTGTCTCATTAGAAGTCCTATTTGTAAAACGCTTAGTAAACGAGTTATCGTTATCATTTTCTGCCATAAAAGTCTCCAAATTTTAGATTGTAGAATCCAAATTTTTACTACACCCTATCATAGGTTAGTTAAATTAATATAAATGAAAGATAATATAGTAATTATTACAGGAATTACAGCCTCAGGTAAATCAGAATTATGCGATAACTTGATAAAAAAGCATAAAAACATTAGCATAATAAACTGTGACTCAAAGCAGGTATACAAAGAGATTCCCGTAATTACTGCTCAACCACCAAAGCAGAAAGAATTTTATAGGCTATACGGTTATGTTTCAGCAAGAGAAAATTATTCCGTAGGTTTATGGATAGAGGATTTAAATAGGGAAGTTAACAACGCGCTGAAAAATTCACGAATACCGATCATCACTGGAGGAAGTGGGCTTTACATTAGCAGCTTAATCAAGGGATTATCATCGATTCCACAAATAAGCCAGGAAGTGAGAGAAAACGTAAATGAACTTAGAAAAAATTTAAGTAAAGAGGAATTCTACAAATTAGTGCTAAGCAAAGATCCAAGGATTCAAGGTAAAATATTTATTAATGACTCACATCGCCTCTCAAGAGCACTTGAAGTTATCACTGAAACTGGCAAGACAATCTTTGTATGGCAAGAAAATAGACAGCCTCCTTTGTTCAATAATTTTAAGGTATATACAATTCTACCTAAACGTGAGGATATATACCGAAAAATAAATTCTCGTTTTATTGAAATGGTTGAAAATGGAGCAATTGATGAAGTAAAAAACCTACTTAGCATGAACCCATCTCCACATTTGCCAGCTATGAAAGCACATGGAGTACCAGAAATTATAAGATACTTAAAAGGGGAGATTACTTTAGACGAAGCAATACAGATTGCTCAAACAAACACAAGGCATTATGCAAAACGCCAGTACACTTGGTTTAAAAATCAATTTCCGAATTCTCAAGTGATTGACTGTGCAAATAAATTGACAGAATTTGGAATATTTTGATTATTATGTATTATATTGCTATGCCTATGCAAACTTTTCTTGATAGTATTAAACTTTTTTCTTAAAGAACTTTCATCATTGCCTAAATTGTGATTATTAAATTCTTTGTAAAAATATTCTTACTTATGAAGCGCTACTATACCTGTAAGAGCCTTTATCACTAAATGAACTATATCACGCAATATTTCATCCTAAATTTTTCTATATTCTCTCACTAATCTTGTAACCACAATCTCCACTTTCATATCCTTGTATAGCTCTTCTCATAATAGTAGGAACAAGATAAGATAGTGATTTAGTGTAACAAGAAGGTAAAAATGCCAGCAGCGTACAGTTATGACTTAAGGAAAAAAGCCATTCAGGCGTTGGATGAAGGAGAGAGCAAAACAGCAGTAGCAAATTTTTGGCCCTCTCTAATAACTTCAACATCACTAAATTCAAGGGATTGGCCTTCTATTATTTGGAATCTTTCATGTCCTTTTCCTGCAACTAGCAGAATCATATTTTCATCATGTGCTATATTTATACCTTTCTCTATAGCTTTTTTTCTATCTCCTATCTCCAGTGCATCAGGGCAATGTAACAAAATATCGTGACGAATTTTCCCCGGATCTTCATCGCGCGGATTGTCATCTGTGACTATAACTTTACCTGCAAGCATTTGTGCTATTTTACCCATCTCTGCACGTTTTGTTTGATCACGATTCCCGCCACAACCGAACACTAGAACTATCTTTTTATTGAAGTGCCATTTTAAAGACAACAGAGCTTGTTTGAGTGCACTTGGAGTATGAGCGTAATCGACAAATGCAAAAGTGTTCACTTTTTCCATTCTTCCAGATGGAGAAGCGAGTTTATCTATACACATTCTTTGATAGTCCATACCAGATGAAATAACTATACCGATTGCACACAACAAATTATATGCTTGAAATTGCCCAAAAATCGGAAAAAATGCGTTATAAATTTCATCACCGATTTGAATTGTCAGGTATTGACCATTGGCAGTGGGTATCTGCTTTAATAAAGTAATGTCAGAGTTTTTTTTTCCATAGGTTATAACTTTGTTGCCACGCTTTTCAGCTATGTTGAGCAACTCTCCATATTCGCCTATATCTGCATTTAAAATCGCTGTTTTTTCTTTTGGCAATACCTCATCAAACAACCTTTTCTTGGCCTCAAAATACTCATCGATACTTTTGTGATAGTCCAAATGATCTTGAGAGAAATTAGTAAAAGCTGCAGCATTGAGCCTGAGTCCATGGATTCTGTATTGATCGATTCCATGGCTTGAAGCTTCTAATGCTAAGTGTTCTACGTTCTTATTATTTATGTCACGCAATGTGGAATAAAGATCATCTGCACTTGGCGTTGTAAGGCTATTATCTTTTCTATTATTATTGACACATGTTCCCAGTGTTCCTATAGACGCTACATTATCTTGCCAAATCTGGCGACAAAATTCCACCACTGAAGTTTTACCATTCGTACCAGTTACAGCAGCAACATATTTAGGTTGTTTGAATTGATAAAACCTGCTGACTATTTCACTGTATATTCCTTGAGGGTCCGAGTGGTAAAGCACTGCAAAACTTGGAGTACTTGTCATTCGAGTAGCGGACACTGGAATCCAGTTTTCATTATACAATTGTCTAGTATGCTTGTTTACAATTAAATTTTCTGGATCCCAGTGTCTGAGCACTGGGATGACATCTTTCTTGGCCCCTTGTATTACAACGTCTACACAGTTGTGTACACATCCATTAGGAAGACATGTTACGTGTTCTTTACTCCTTTCTGACACACAAACAAAAAGGTAACCTTCTTTAACTCTCTTAGGATTACATGTGACGCCTTTGATTTCAATATCAAAGTCAGCATTTACAATGTTATGCAGTAGCTCTTTCAGTCTCACAATCATCTTTAACACTTGAACATGGCAGTCTTATTAATGCAGTATTCAAGTCAAAAATCAAATCTTCAGGATCTTCTAGTCCGCAAAATATTCGCACAAAACTTCCACCATAATCTGAATTCATTACAGATCTTGACATAGATCTATGTTCTATTGGTAATATCAAACTGTCACATCCTCCCCAAGAAGCACCGATGCCAAAAATTTTCATGTGATCAACCATGCAGCTTAGTTCCTCACATGAATATTCTCTATCGAGTACTATACTAAATACGCTACTTGCCCCTTTGAAATAACTTTTCCATAAATCATGCTGAGAATAGGAAAAAAGTGCGGGGTATAAGACTTTTTTGATTTTTGGATGTTTTTCCAGCCACTTTGCTACTTGCATTGCTGTACTTTGATGCTTCCTCATGCGTGTTTGCAGTGTTCTAAGTCCCCTGTGTGCAAGGTAACAGTCATGCGATTGAATGGTGACTCCATAATTTTTATAGCTCTCATAAAGCAATTTAAAAATTTTACCTTCAGCAACCATAGCTCCCATCACTAAATCTGAGTGACCGGCTAGATACTTTGTCACCGCGTATAGTGCAACATCAATTCCATAATCAAGCGGCTTAAACAACAAAGGAGTGGCCCATGAATTGTCACAAACGGTTACGATTCCACGTGCTTTAGCAACTTTTACTATATGCTCTATATTTGAAATCTCAAACGTTATAGAACCAGGAGTCTCAATCATGATGAGTGAAGTATTACTCTGAACTAAATCAGTTATATCCTGTGTCGGATTATAAAAAGTTACTTCTACTCCTCTTTTTGGTAGCTCATTTTCGGCAAATCTCTTTAGCCTATAATAACTATTATCTTGTATCAGGACATGTGAACCTGCTTTAGTGAAAGTCAAAATAGCAAAAGTAAGTGCAAATAATCCAGAAGGGTAGATGAGTGCTTGTCCCCTACCCTCAATTTCAGCCAGTGCATTTGAAAAATAATGAACAGTAGGCGTACCAACATTACTATAGCTGTAATCCCTTGCAACACCATCATTGATCACATCATATATACTCTCCCCATTCGCTGCACTTAAGTAATCCTTGTAAGTAGGAAATAATATGGTAGAAGAATGATAAACTGGTGGGTTCATCGATCCTTTATAATCATTAAATTTTCTTCCTGCTTTAACTAATAAAGACTCTTCTCTCACGTTTCTACTATTTATTTTTTAGATTGTATTCGCTTTGCGTATACAAGTGAAGAGAAATCGCATGTAATCGCTCTATTTCACTCTTTAATAATTCATAGATCAATTTATGCCTCTTTAAAGAGCTCATTCCAGAAAAGTCGTTAGATATTAATACTAATTTGATATGTGAAGGTAGTGTCGAAGAAGAAACAAAATAATGATCTACATGCTTTGCTGATTCATCGATAATATTAATATCAATTACACCTATTGAATCGCGTAATTTTTCTTCTATTGTCTTAATAATATCCACAATAGTTCCTTTAAGCAACAATACGCTCCTCTTGTCATCCCACAGTATCTGGGCACTGGGATGACAATCGAATTACTTATTCTCTTCTTTATTATCCATGTCTTGATAATCAGAATCTACTACTTTTTCTTCCTCATTATTTGTTGTGGATGAGCTTTCTCCACCTTGTTGTTGTTGAGATTCCTTATACATAGCTTCTCCAAGCTTCATAGAAAGTTGAGAAAGATTAGTAACCTTCTGTTGTATTGAATCAGCATCATCAATATTATCAGACTTACTAACTTCCTTTAATTCATTAACTGCATTCTCAATAGCAGATTTATCTTCTGGAGAAATTTTATCACCATATTCTGTCAAAGATTTTTCTGTAGAATGAACTAAACTATCCGCTTGATTCTTCACTTCAATAAATTTCTTACGCTTTTCATCTTCTTGTGCTTTTTCCTCAGCTTCTCTCACCATCCGATTTATTTCATCCTCCGATAAACCACCTGAAGACTGAATACGTATTTTTTGCTCTTTTCCAGTAGCTTTATCCTTTGCAGAAACATGCGCTATTCCATTTGCATCTATATCAAATGTCACCTCAATTTGAGGAACCCCGCGAGGAGCAGGTGGTATTCCTTCTAAACTAAACTGACCAAGCAGTTTATTATCAATCGCCAATTTTCTTTCACCTTGATGTACCTTAATTGTAACGGCTGTTTGGTTATCTTCTGCAGTTGAAAACACCTGAGATTTTTTTGTGGGAATAGTAGTATTACGTTCAATAAGTGGAGTGAATACTCCACCTAGAGTTTCAATACCAAGAGAAAGTGGAGTTACGTCAAGTAGTAATACATCTCTTACATCACCTTGAATGATTCCCGCCTGTATTGCAGCTCCAATTGCTACAACTTCATCAGGGTTAACCCCTCTGTGTGGATCTTTGCCAAAGAATTCTTTAACTTTCTCTATGACTTTTGGCATACGAGTCATGCCACCAACAAGAACTACTTCACCAATTTGACTAGCAGACAAACCAGCATCTTCAAGAGCTTTTTTGCAAGGAATTATAGTCCTTTCAATTAAATCATTCACTAAACTTTCAAGCTTTGCTCTTGTTAGCTTCATATTTAAGTGTTTTGGGCCACTTGCATCAGCTGTAACAAACGGTAGATTTACTTCTGTTTCCATTGCACTTGACAATTCTACCTTTGCTTTTTCTGCAGCTTCTTTGATTCTTTGCATAGCCATTGGATCGTTTTTCAAATCAATGCCATTACTTTTCTTGAATTCACCCAGTAAATAATTTACTACTGCATTATCGAAGTCTTCCCCTCCAAGGTGAGTATCACCATTTGTAGCCTTTACTTCAAAAACTCCGTCACCTATTTCAAGAACTGAAACATCAAATGTACCACCACCAAGATCATACACTACTATTGTGTGTCCGTGCTTTTTATCAAGACCATAAGCAAGTGCTGCAGCAGTTGGTTCGTTAATTATTCTGAGGACATTTAATCCAGCAATTTTTCCTGCATCTTTTGTTGCTTGACGTTGAGAATCATTGAAGTACGCCGGCACTGTTATCACAGCATCCTTTACTTCTTCCCCAAGATAAGCCTCAGCTGCTTCTTTCAGGTTTTGTAGTATAAATGCACCAATTTGACTAGGAGAGTATTCTTTACCATCAGTTGTTTTAACCCATGCATCACCATTTTTTGCTGCAAATACCTTATACGGTACACCTAGATTCTTCATTTCAGGATCGCTATATTGGCGACCTATCAATCTCTTAGTTGCAAAAAAAGTATTATTTGCATTGGTAGTTGCTTGCCTTTTTGCTGGAGCGCCAATCAACCTTTCTCCAGATGAAGTAAATGCAACTATAGATGGAGTAGTTCTTGCTCCTTCTTTATTCTCAATTACTTTTGTATCCTTGCCTTGCATTATTGCAACACAAGAATTTGTTGTTCCAAGATCTATACCTATTGCTCTTCCCATAATGAATACTCCCTTTTAAATATTATCTGATGTAAAATATATAAGTATAAAACTCGTTAATTACAAGTCCCGTTTAGTTGTTAGAGCCCAAAAGGCGCGAAAGCCATTTAGTTAACCAAAAGTTGCCCGGTAGTTTACCAGCTTCTTTATCCCTGCTATTCACAATTTGACATCCAGAATTCTGCAATGGCTTATAATCATTAAAATTAATATGGTCTCCTTGCTTTAAAATAAATGTATCTGCATCTAAACTATTATCAATACTAACATTTAATGTAATATTGAACTCTTTTTCGATTGTAGAAACCATATCACGCTTATTATTAAAAATGTGCGCTATAACTGCACTGCGTGCTATTAAATCAAAGGACTTATTTTGATTTTTATTAGCAATATGTTGCAAATCCCTTAGTATCGATGCAACAACCACTTCGTTTGATTTCACTCTTCCAATACCTTTACAGCGTAAGCACTCTGTAGTATTAATTTCCTGTATATTTGGTTTAATTCTTTGTCTTGAAAAGACCATTAAACCAAAGTCATTGATAAAGCTAAATTGAACTTTAGCTTTATCATCTTTAAACGCCTGCTTGATAGCAAATTCAACATTTTTGCAATACTCAAGTTTCAACATGTCAATAAAATCAACAACTATTAACCCTGATAAGCCCCTGAGATTCGCTTGCCTTGATATTTCAGATAATGCCTCCATATTAGTTCTATAAGCTGTTTCTTCTATGTTATCTTCTCCTGTCATTTTCCCTGAATTTACGTCTATTGAAACAAATGCCTCAGTTAAGGTTATCACCAAAGACCCACCAGATGGCAATTCTACTCTATTGCTATATAATTCAGAAATTTGATCTTCGACTCGATAGTAAGTAAAGATTGGAACAGAACCTCTATATAATCTAGGACGCAATTTTCCTTGTAACACATTTTTAGTGTATTTTCTTACCGCTTCACAAACTTCTCTATCAGATACTATAATTTCTGTATCATTACTACAAAAGTCACGTACAGATCTCATAACTACATCTGCTTCGTTGTAAATTAATGATGGAACATTTAAAGAAGAGAAGTTTTGCTGGATATTTTGCCATAATAAGGTCAAATTATTGTAATCTTGCTCAATTTCTTTCTTACTTTTTCCTGCACCAACAGTTCTTACTATTAAACCTGAGCCTTTTGGTAAATTTATTGAATTTAATATATCCTTTAACTGTTTTCTAACGTTGGTATCTTCAATTCTGCGAGATACTCCACCCCTACTTATGGAATTGGGCATGAAAACACAGTATCTACCGACCAAAGTTACGTATGTTGTAAATGAAGCTCCTTTATTTCCTCGTTCTTCCTTAGTTAATTGAACTAATAACTTTTGATTTACTGAAATCACATCTTGTAACTTATATTTTCTATGTAAAGGTACCCCCCTCACAAAACCACTGCTGGATTCATTACTAGCTGTAGAATCTAGGCCTTCTTCTGTGCAATTATCATTTGAACAGTCCACACCGCTCGAATAGTCTTCATCAGGGAAAATTTCCTTCTCTTTTTCTGGAATATTAAAGTAATTTAGAGATATCTCAGAAAAAGACAAAAAACCTTGCTTATTTTTTCCATACTCAATGAACACGGCCTGCAAAGCAGGCTCTATACGCTTTACATAAGCAACGTATATATTACCTCTTAATTGTTTTTTTTCCTTGAATTCTTGTTCAAACTCTACAACCCTACCATTAACTAGTAGGGCAACCCTTACCTCGTTAGAACAGGTAGTACTTTCTATCAACAATAACCTTTTGCCATCACTCACCACTTATTTACCGTCTACTTTCCATTCTGAAATGTTCTTATACTACTTAATATATTATTGATTGTCAAGAATTTTGCGACCTGCATTATTGGGTTGACTTTCAGTGTTTTGTGTTCTAAACTTGCATAGAGTTTATTATATCACTAACAATTATGGCGAAAAAAAATGCTTCTTTGCTTGTCAAGCTAGTTAGCACTGCAACTAAAACAACAAAAACTGGAGAAGAGAAACTAACAGGCTATTTTTGTGTAAAAAAACGTAATCCTAAGAACCTTCCCAAAAAGCTCGAGTTTAGGAAGTATGACCCAGTGGTCAGAAGACACGTATTATTTAAAGAAGAAAAATTAAAGTAAGTTTATTGTTATATATAGTTTATAATCAAGTTATACTCTAATAATAGAGCTCAGAGATATAATGGAAGGGAAGGTGAAACTCATAGTGTTGATCATTACACAATTAATAAACATAAAGTATAAAACACAGAAAACGCTCTAAAACCTAAAGTGTCACACGTTAGTAGGTCAAAAATCTAAGGGTTTTCCTTAGAGGGTTTATTGGACTAGATCGGATCAATATATAAACGTAAAAATAACCTGAGCTTGCCTAATATAAAAAGGTTCATGTAATTTGAATACAGAGTAAGCAGTAAAATGGCAAAATAAAATAGATAAAAAAATAGAAGTAAATGCAGACACTGATTTTTCATAAATCAAAAGGTGTGCTAAGAATTCCAGCATCACGTGTATAGCCGTGCGGACATTGTGGTAATTTGCGTAGTAGAAGGTGTCATCCCAGTACTTGATACTGGGATGATATACTTCTGGTAGATAATGTCGGTATAGTTGTGATTGGAATAGAAAGCACTAAGTTTGCAATGCTATCTGAATAGATAAAAGAACTCATTACTCAGTGAAACAAGACTTGAAATTTTGTGCAATGCTGCTGATTATATCTAGATATGCATCCTTTCCAGGCTCTACATCTGATCCAATAGGATCAAGAATCACCATTTTTACGTCACTAGAAAAGACATTAGGCTTTATGCTATCCTCTCGTGAATGAGAAACAATACATTTAACGTTTTCCTCTTTCATTACCTTTTTTAATTTCATTAAACTCTTCATACCTATGTAAGAATCTTCTTCTATAGAAAGAATGGCGCTTGGGTAACTTAAATCAAAATATTTTTCGAAATATTGATAAGCATCGTGAGTAACTATGTATTTTTGATTTTTTAACTCATCCAATTCTTTCGTAATTTTTTCTACTTCTTGGTCTATCTTTCTTATAGCCTCCTCTGCGTTAGTATTGTATCGATAGGCATTTTCTTTATCTATATTAGATAATGTTGCACTGATAGAAAGTATCATACTTTTTGCATTTTCAGGACTCAGCCAAATATGCAAATCTTTTTCATCTTGAATGTGACTAGAAAATGAATGTGTTCGAGCAGGAAGTAGATCGATTGCACTTGATAGCGGTATTAACTTCTTATTTTCTTTAGCGAAAGTTTTAATGAATGTTTCCAAAGAATCATCGATATAAAATATAATATTGCTAGATTCTAATTTACTTGCGTCTGAAGGCCTGAGCATGTAGTTATGTTCAGACACTACTTCGTACATTAGTAGTTCTGGCTTTGAAATTCCATCTGTAACAGAAGCTACAAGTGAGTGTATAGGTTTGATTGTAGCTACAATTTTTAAATTGGATGAAAAGGCACTATTGTAGTATAATGTAAATGAAAGTAATAGAAAAAAAAACAGTAAATGTCTCATATAAATGTTGAGAAGAAGTCAATTTTTGCCAAAAAATTAAGTAGTGTCAATAACTGCATTCTAAAAATAGAAAACCTTACTCTTTCATACGATAATAAAAAAGTTCTTGATAATATCAACATATCAGTACAAAGAGGAGATATAGTTACAATACTTGGTCCAAATGGCGGAGGTAAAACCTCTTTAGTGAAAGCAGTTGCTTGTATAAATAAAGGTTTTATTGGCAGTATTGTATTCGCTGACAATATAAAAATTAGCTATATGCCACAAAATTTTAGTATTGGTAATTTGATGCCAATAACAGTTGAGTCTTTCCTTTTCAATAGCTCCTCGAAGAAATTGAAGAAAAATCAACCCATTGTTACAGAAGCAATAGAATTGGTTGGTATCGGTAACATCCTAAAAAATCAAGTATTAGAAATCTCTGCAGGACAAACACAATTACTGCTGCTTGCACGCTGTTTAATTTCAGAATCTGATTTGATCATTTTAGATGAGCCAGTCAGTGCAATGGATATTAACGCACGATCTAAATTTTATGATATTATAAATAAAATCGCAAAAGAACGATCAGTGTCGATTCTCATGACTTCTCATGACCTTAACTCTGCTCTACCATCCTCAGATTACATAATTTGCATAAATAATACTATCTATTATCAAGGTAAACCTGATGAAATTATGGAGATAAATGAAATATTTGGCAGTTACGCAGCGAAATGATTCAAAATATTCTACGTCTTCTGCAAATAACTACAGTGCTAACACGCTACAATGTGTTACCTTATTTACTTCCACCATCAAAAAAATCAATAAATAAAATACAAGGTCATAAACTAAAGCGTGCTCTTGAAAGATTAGGTCCGGTGTTCATTAAATTTGGGCAATCCATTTCATCACGCACTGATATTTTAAATGAGGACATAACAAATAACTTGCTATTGATATGTGATAGATTGCCATCATTTTCGTATAAAATAGCAGTTAAAACTATAGAAAGTGAGTTTAATTGTAAATTAAGCGATATTTTTTCAAGTTTTTCTGAAAAGCCAATTGCAGCAGCATCAATTTCTCAGGTGCATAGAGCAGTTACAATTGAGGGTAAGGAAGTTGCTGTAAAGGTTTTGAGGCCAAATATTGAGAAAACATTCTCAAGGGATATAAAAATGCTTTCTTGGCTTGCAGAAATTGCAGAAAAATTTAGTGAACAATCAAAAAGGCTGAAGCCAGTTGAATTAGTCAAAACTTTTGCTGAAATTTGCCGATTAGAGTTAGATCTACGCTTTGAGGCTGCCCACTCTTCGGAACTGAAGGAAAATACTAAACATGACAGAGGTTTCTACGTACCTGAAATAGATTGGAGTAGAACTTCAAAAAAGGTTTTAACATTAGAATGGATGGAAGCTATACCAATATACGAAGTTGAAAAGCTGAATAACCGAAAGCAAATAGCTATCAATCTTATAGAATCTTTTTGTAATCAGGTATATAGGGATTGTTTTTTTCATGCTGATATGCATCCTGGAAATTTAATGATCGATAGTAATAACAATATTATTGCCCTGGATTGTGGAATCATGGGTAGAATAGATCGTGAGACATGCTATTACGTTATAGAGATACTCAAAGGCTTTTTAAATAGGGATTATGATCACGTTGCAAAAATGCACTTTAGAGCCGGTTATGTTCCATCACAGCATAGAAATTTTGTTACAGCTTGCAGAGCAATAGGTGAGCCCATTGTTGGACAGCCTATACAGAAGATTTCATTTGCTCGATTACTTACTCAGCTACTAAAAATAACTGGTGATTTTGATATGAAAGTTCAAACACAATTGTTATTGCTGCAGAAAACTATGATTTTATTAGAAGGAACATGTAGGAAAGTCTATCCAGAAATCAATATGTGGAAAGTAGTTGAAACATGGATAAACAATCAACATGAAAGTAAAATAGGGTATAGGGAAAAAATTAAAAGCTCTTATCCCATAAAAGCAATTCAGGGAATATTTAGCCTTATAGAAAAATTAAACCTAATAGCTGACAAAAAATTACAGGTGAAAAATAAATCAAATGGAAAAGCCTACTTTTTACTTTGGTCTGTAATTATAATTCTCATCGTTAAACTTTTAATTTCTTGAACTAAAAGATAATAGAAGCAAGTTTACAACAACTATTTCAGTCTTGAAACCACTCAGGTTTACATTCACTCGAATTATCAAGGTATTTTCAGGATGTACAAAAATTTTCAGAAGAGTTTAGACAAGAAGTAAAAACCTTAACTCTATCTTAAACTGATAACATTACCAAATTCAGTGCTTATCACATCACTCAGTACTGTACTTGCTTTATATGAACAGTAGCATCCAATTGTAAGGAAGACAAATGCAGCTACAGCAAGTGAAATACATATTTCTAAATTCGATATTGTTAAACATGCACCAATAGCAAACGCTCCAGATAACACAAAAGAGGCAGAGGCATAGTTACTTTGCCTTCTATTATAAATGCTTGCTTCTGAAAGTTTTCTGTTTTTGTTATTTAAGTCTTGATTTTGAGTTTGAAGTTCTGATCTCTGTTGACTAAAATCCCTTTTTAACTGTGAAATTTTGTTAGTGTCTCTTTCACTTACAACCCTATCCAACTCTTGCTCTTTTTTTCTAAGTTGAGTTTTTGTTCTTTCAAGCTCATCTCTAAGGTTTTTAAGTTGACTTTTTTCTCTAGTAAGTCGAGCTACTTGATCAGTGAGAGTGTGAATTCTTTCCTGATTACCCTGCCTTACTTGTCTCAACTCCTTTTCTAACTGTGAAATTTTGTCAGTGTCTCTTGTTCTTTCATCTACGGTCCTATTCAACTCTTGCTCTTTTTCTGCAAGTTGAGCCTTTGTTCTTTCAAGTTCACCTTCCAGGTTTTCAAGTCGCTGCAATTCTTGAGCAATAAACTCATCGTTTATTTCTGATTGAACATTATGTGTATTTGCTACAGGTTGCTCTGCACTTGCAGGAAATTTCTCATTGAGATAATTTTTAATAGATTCACTTGGATTATTAACATTCCCCAACACAGCGTTGACAATTGCACGATTTATGAAGCAGTGATCTTCTACTAATTCTTTTACATCACCCAAATCTTTTCTATTAATAGCATCAGTTAATCGCTCTTTCATAGCTTGTTCAATGATTTGCTTCAATCTTGAATTTTGCTCTATAGCTGGTATTGGTTTTATTTGACTAAAATCTAGCTCTTTATGTTTTAAAAGTTTAGTCAATACTTCCTCGTTATCTTCTGTTATTCCTTGTAAACATGATTTGATAATCAGGCTAAGTGGTGTTTCTATTTCTTCATTTGAATTTCTTTTCCAACAATTAGGGTTGAGTTCTTGATTTAATAGTCTTTTTGCTCGGTCAATATTTCTGTTAGAAAGAACATCTAATAATTCTTTTCCTGTTTGTGCTTTTTGTATTTCTATCGTAAGGTGCGAAAAATTTTTATCCTGTACTTGTCCAATTTTTCTAATATATTCTTCAGGAGTATGAGAGAAATTACCTTGAAAATCTATACGATGAATATTTTTAATATTCACATTCAAACCAGTATGTCTAAGTAAAATCTGTACAAAATTTCTATTTTCCATGCGCAAGGCTAGATGTAGAGCTGTATTGTTTTCTTTAGTTTCTTGAGCATTAATCTTTAAACTTTGATGTTGCAAAAGCAACGTCATCATTTTCAAGTGTGTAGGACTATCATCACCATTCATGATAATAGTCATTAATGGTGTATATCCCTTATCAAACGCATTAACATTCGCACCTTCTGCTAGAGCTCGCTCAAAATCTCCTAGATTTTCATCATCAATAGCTTCAAATAATTTTGTTGTTGATTGTCCTGAAGTTGTTTGGTTTTGAGCTCGTCCATTAACAAACCTTCTTTCAAAAGTTACATTACTTCCCGAAAGCATACTAAATTCTCCAATTTATTGACATAATTATAAAAAAAACAAAGAAAATTGCAAGTAGTTTAGTTAAAAATTTTAGAATTAATTATGATTCCAAAAACTTTTCCGCATCAAGTGCAGCCATGCACCCTGTTCCTGCAGCAACTACTGCCTGGCGATATACCTTATCTTGAACATCACCAGCAGCAAATACCCCTGCCCTACTGGTTAGAGTTGTTCCAGGTTTCGTAATTATATAACCTTGCTGATCCATTTCAACAAAGCCCTTAAAAATACCTGTATTTGGTGCATGCCCAATTGCAATGAACACTCCATCTACTTTCAATTCCTGGGTTTTATTGATGTCTGTCGATTTAATTGTAATGCCAGTAACTTTTTTAGGATTTTCTTCTCCAAGAATCTGCTCTACGGTATGATTCCATATTACCTTTATCTTATCATTTTTAAAGAGCCTGTCTTGCATTACTTTCTCTGCTCTTAAGTTATCACGCCTGTGTATCAGTATAACTTCCTTAGCAAATCGAGTTAAAAATATTGCTTCTTCAACAGCAGTATTTCCACCACCAACCACAGCTACAACTTTATTTCTAAAAAATGCACCATCACAAGTTGCGCATGCCGAAACTCCGTAACCTTGAAATTTCTTTTCACTCTCCAGGCCAAGCCACTTCGCTTGCGCACCAGCTGCGATTATAATTGCATTCGAATAGTAGTCACTAGCATTACCACAAGATCTAAATCTATACTCATTAGAATCCTCAAGTTGTTCTACACTTTTTATCTCATCGTCTATTATTCTTGCTCCCGCCTTCTCTGCATGCAACCTCTTTTGTTCCATGAGTTCTGGACCTTGTATAGAAATAAAACCTGGATAGTTTTCAACATCCGTAGTAATTGTAAGCTGACCACCAGGTTGCATTCCTGTTACTACAATTGGCTCTAAATTTGCACGTGCTGCATATATAGCAGCAGCATAACCCGCTGCTCCAGATCCAATAATAAGAACTTTTGTACTCAATTTATAATTCTGCACTGTGTGAGTTTAGATAATCAGCCACTCCTTCATCGCTTGCCTGCATCGCAGGCTTGCCTTTTTTCCACCCTGCTGGACATACTTCACCATGCTCTTCATTATGTTTTATTGCATCAATGATTCTAATGAATTCATCGATATTACGCCCTAAAGGAAAATCATTTATCGATTGATGACGTACAACAAATTTATCATCAATAACAAAAGTTGCTCTTAGTGCAATTGAGTCATCATATAAGACCCCATAGTCTCTTGATATAGACTTTTTGATATCAGACACTAAATTGTAGCTAACCTCTCCAATACCACCATCATTAACTGGAGTGTTTCGCCATTTATAGTGTGAAAATTTTGAATCTATACTTATTCCTATCACTTCAACATCACGTTTTGAAAAATCTTCTATTTTGTTGCTAAATGATATCAACTCAGTTGGACAGACAAAAGTAAAATCAAGTGGATAGAAAAAAAGGACAGCATACTTATCCTTTATATGTTTACTTAAACAGAAATCATCAACTATTTTTCCACTAGCAAGAACAGCCGAAGCAGTAAAATCGATAGCGGATTTTGTTACAAGATTCATAACTAACCTATTCATTCTTAATATTTATAATTTTATACCTTGATACATTTACATGCAAGTTTTCTTTAGCCCCAATCTTATAAAAACTTCCTCTTATGGCTGTGAAAATGTTATGATAAGAGCTAATTTTCATGAGTAGGGAAATACCCAAATATTACTATCTTTCACCTTTTCTCCCTTCAAATTTTTTAACCATTTCTTTTACACTTACATTCGTGGAAGGTAAATTTTTGCTGGCAAGATGGTTGATCGAAGATTTTTTATTCCCTACTGGAAATGAACGAGATTGTTTTCTCTTCACACTGATATCCGTTTGTGTTACTGAAGCAGTTTTGTTTTCAGCAGGCAACACGTTCTTTACTTGATTTCGCTCAAATCTTTCTTTTAATGCCTTTACTTTACTACTCTCGCGAGTCACTTCTTTTTTCATAGCAACTACTAGTACTTTTGGTCCATCAGCTTTTTTTGCTGATTCTTTACCATCTTGATTTTCAGATTTTAGTGGTAGTGTAGGGTTACTCTCAGCTGATTTTTCCACTACTATTTTTTGCTCTGTGCTTACTTTTTCGCCTAAATCTTTAGGCTTTGGTGGTACTGCAGGTTTATCTTTTTTCGGTTCTTGTCTAATTTTTTGATTGATAGTAAACATTTTCTCTGGTACTGGTGGTACTCTTGGTGGTTTTGGTGGTGCAAGAGATTGAAGTTGTTGTTTCTTCCTATTTTCTCTTTTTGCTTCTATATGTTCTTTAGGAATTGTTGCATAAATCGGCTCCTCTTTAATTGATTGTAGATTACGCAAATCTTTTGTTAAAGATTTGCTCTTTTCCTCTTGATAATTTGATATTTCTTCATACTCAGGATCTTCGTTTAATGAACCTCCATAACCTGAATCTTCTCGCTCATATAAGAGATTTTTCTTTTGCTGTCTATTTTCTAAATTTATTCCATATGACCTATATTTATCTTGACTTCTTTCTATTCGCTCTAAATCTGAAATTTTTTGAATAACATCTGTATATTCGATTGCTGTTCTAGCAGTTGAAGGAGGCAATTTATCTTTTATAAAATTACTTATATTCCTAATCGAAACATCTCTTCCTAATATTCTATTGAATATCCTAAGAATTAATGGCTTTTTATTTGCCTTCTTTACACAATTATTCAAGTCATCACGTATAACAAGTTTAGCTACATCTTCTGCCTTATCTGTAAAACCCTCTAAAGCATGAGATAAATCTGTTACTGTTTTACCATATTGTTTCTCTGAATTCCCTAGCTTTATAGCTTTGATCAGAGAATCGAGATTTTTTTTATAATCCTCACTTTTAAATGGATCATTCATACTAATTGTAATATTTTATTGAAATATAGATCTAAAATATTAAGATCTAGTGAATATTACTTTTTTAGTTCATATATAGCTATAGTTATACGGCGATAATGCGTAGCAGAATAACGATTTCGTCATTCTAGTATCTGCTTTTACCCCTTATCTAGGTGTGTAAAAGTGAAATCTAGTTTCGCTATATAACACAGTCTCATACAAGTAGCTTCTCGATTGAGAGTTGTCTTCTGCATTGAGCTCAACATTATTTACTACTTTTTCAGTAATAATTTCGGCAAACTCAGGAGAAAGTTCTTTTGCAGAAAATGCAGCATGTACATCATTTTTAACAAAGAAACACGTAGCAAGTGCAAATACTGCTGTTGGTACATAGCACCAATATACTAAAAAAAGTTGTAGAAGCTACTAAAGTAAATATTGCTTGAAGCATAATATACTGTTTATCAATGCCAACATATTCAGCCATCAATTTTCTAATTTTGTTATTGCTGCCGTATGGCAAAAAAATATCTTAATAAAAGCTGTTACACTATTACTAGCAAGATATCAATCACGCTCTATTGGATCTACATTTTGATTTAAAATCGCCTATTTTCTTGCACCTTTTTGCCATTCATAGAATGTTAACTTTAAACCTCTTGGCTACAAATGCTCTACTTTCCCCTACATCCAATGCTTTTTTCCTTAAATCATAACTATATGCTGCTGGCATTTATATCTCCTCGCTACTTTACCTATTCCATCATGTTCACACTATTAGGAAAAGAGCTATAATTTTCAACACTAACAAAACTACTTCCTAATCTTTTACGCAGCAACCTATAGAACTTAATGCTGTGAATATATGATCAACAAAAAAAACTTTGAGAAAAGGAAGAATAGACTTCTTCCTTTCACTTAATTACGCTGTTATACTTGACCCTATACTAACTCCTTGCTCTACATTAGCTCCATCTAGATTCTTACTAGAATTTGACATTACATATGTAATACCACCAGCAACAAGTCCTGTTACTAGAGCAGCAGCCATAGCTATGCCAATCATAGTCAATATCGGTAATGCAGCACCAAAATACAATCCTAACCCAACTGCCAATGCAGCTATGGCACCACAAACACTACCAATGATTATTGGTTTATTAGTAGTTTTTACTGTATCTTTAGTTATATTTCCTTCAGTTTTAGGTATGCTGCTTTCATCTACTAAAGACTGTTCTTTACTTTCGTAATCAGGCTGGTTCTTTCTAATTAATGTTATCATATCAGCATTTCGCTGTGGATCTAATGATACTTTGAAAGTCTCCTTGTTAAAAATCTTAGAAAATATTTCACACTTGTCTTTATTTTCGTGATTAGGCACGATCCTTTCAAGGGTTACTTTCCAATCCTCTTGCTCTTGCTTTTTACATATCTCCTCAACTCTATCGTGCATTTCAATTTTGTTAGGATCATCTTTACTTTCACAACTAGATATGCTCTTTGGAAGTATTTTTAGCCAACCATCAATTTTAGCTTTTTGCTCTTCATCTTGCTCTTGATTTTTTAGTATTTCTAAAATATTCTTGGTTTTGTTAAGATGATCTTTTTTTATACTAGCGAAAACTGCTTCTAACATATCATTATCTTGAGCTACATCTATAATAGCTTTAATACTTTTCTGACTAACTTCCTGATTATTAAAATTTATAGCACAGCTAAGCGGTGTTAGAGTATGTTCTTGATCACCTAAACTCCTGATCTTTATATTCGCAGCAGTAAGAACTTTTTCTAATAACTCTTTATCTTTTTTGGCTATATCTAGAATAGTGTCAATGCCTATCTGATTATTAAGAATAATAGCATGGACAAGTGGTGTTGAAGTATATTCTTGACCATTTGAGAGCTTGATCTTTATATTCGCAGTAGTAAGAACTTTTTCTAATATATCTTTCTCTTTAGCTACACTTAGAATATTTGTAATATATCTCTGACTATTTAACGAGTTCTTAAGATTTATAGCGTAGGCAAGCGGTGTTAGAGTATGTTCTTCACCATCTTCAAACTCTATACATTTCACAGTAGTAAGAATTTTCAGCAAATCCTCTTTTGAAAATCCTGTAAGAAGATCAATAATATTCTCATGTTCTTCCATCGCAGCCTGTAACTTACCATATAATTCTTGTTGTGTTCCGTTTAACTCTTCATATTTTGGCATATAAAATTCTCCTATTCAAAATAATAATATACTTTAATTATTATATATTTAAGCAAACAAGTCAATAAATTAATAAAATGCTGTGGTGCCAAAAACACTCAAACAAGAAAAAGTGCTCTGGTGCTCATTCTTTGTTTATAAATAATATTCTTGATTCAATCCTTTGCTTTCTTCTCAATATATCTACATATCAGAATAGACAGCTCATATAATACCAACATTGGAATTGCAAGCCCTACTTGGCTTAGTACATCAGGTGGAGTTAAGATTGCAGCAATAATGAAAATTACCACTATCGCAATTCTCCGTTTATTTGACAAACTTTGTGCAGTGATTAGCCCTACTCTCACCATTAAGGTTAGTATGACTGGAATTTGAAATGCAGTACCAAAAGCGAACGCGAATTGAAGAACAAGGTCTAAATATTCACTAACTGATGGCATAAACTCTATTGGTATACCGAAAGATTTACCGCTATGTTCAAAAGCAATAAAAAATTTCCAGGCTAAGGGAAATATGTAGTAGTAAACTACAGCGGCTCCCGTTACAAACAAAACCGGTGTTGCAATTAAGTATGGCAATAACACCGCCCTTTCTCTTTTATATAAGCCAGGTGCTAGAAACATATAGAATTGCCATGCAAACACAGGAAAAGAAAACAACAGTGCACTCATTATTGCAACCCTGAGATATACAAAAAACGCTTCTGTTAAGTCTGTATAGATTAGAGAAAAATCATCACTATCTTTTGTAACTTCTATTAAAGGTGCAAGTAAAAAGCGGTATATATTTTCTTTAAAGTAGTAACAAAACCCGAAGGTAACACAAAAAAATAGAAAGCAAAAAATAACCCTTTTTCTAAGTTCCGCAAAGTGCTCATAAAATGAAGCATATTTTTGTGAGTTTTCGTTCATACTTTACAATAAAGCTATATCTAACATTCTCAGTGAAAAAGCCCATTCATTATCGTACCACGCTGCAACTCTACAGATATCACCTGTGACATATGTACCAGCTAAATCCACAATTGCACTATAAGGGTTATGGACAAAGTCTATTGAAACTAAAGGCTCGTTACATACGGAAAGCACATGATTTGCTGAATTTTTAAATATTTCGTTTATTTCTCCAGCTGTTACCTTCTTATCAGTCGTAAATTTAAAATCAACCATAGAAACGTTGCTAACCGGAACTCTAATAGCAGTACCATCTAGCTTACCCTTTAACTCAGGAATAACAGAACCAATTGTTTTTGCTGCTCCAGTTGTAGTTGGCACCATAGAAAGGCCACAAGCTCTTGCCCTGCGTAAGTCTCTATGGTTGCCATCAAGAATATTTTGATCATTCGTATAGGCATGTATAGTGGTCATAAAACCGCTTTTTATACCTAAATTGGAGTGTAAAATGTGTACAATCGGAGCCAGACAGTTTGTAGTACAAGAACCTGCTGAGATCACTGTATGCTCCTTTTTTAGCATATCGTTATTTACGCCGTAAACTACAGTTACATCAGCATCTGAAACTGGAGCAGAGACAATTACTCTCTCTGCATTATGCTTTGCTGCTTCCGCACGCTTGTTGAATGCACCAGTGCATTCAAGCACTACATCAACATTCCAAGGAATATTTTCAGGGCTACGTTCTCTATATAAAGAAAATTTCCTGCCATTTATAGATAGCCAATTTTCAGACTCGTTAAAATCAATATCGCCGTTAAATTTGCCATGAACAGAGTCATATTTAATCAAATGTGCATGCTGCTCAGCACTGAGCGACCCATTTACCGCCACAACTTCTATTTGCTCGCTATAGTTTTCTACTTCAAAAATAGCACGCAATACACTTCTGCCTATTCTACCAAGACCATTAATTCCTACACGAATTGTCATTTTTCCATCTTAAAAGTTTAATTATACGGAATATTGCCTGATATTTCATTCTATTCTTTTAGTTGTTAATCCTAATGTTATAATATATTGATTGACTAAAGAAACTGTATCACTTAATTAATAATGTCTAAATTTTAACTTGGAGTAGGTTATGCATGGATTACCAATGACAAATTCAGATAATCAGTATCAGCAAAGAAAAATAGAAGCATTGCAAAAAGAAAATAAAGGACTGTCAGAAAAAGTGAAAACACTACAGAAAATGTCAGTGCTGCAAAATGAAATGCTAGTAATGCTACAGTGGAAATCAATAACAGAGAAACTGCGCACAGAAATATTAAAAAAACTGCTAGAAGCACCTCAAGAAGCAGCAGCATTTCAATTAGAAGAAAGAGATGAAGATCAGCAAGTAATAGAAGACATACTGGATATGCAAGAAGAATTTGAATCTTTACAAAATTTGGAAAGTACTACTATTGAACAAACAAATATTCAAGGACAGAGCATATAAACTTGTAATAGTTTTAAACTATTACATATAACTTTCTCTACTTCCTTCTTTATCGTTATCCAGTGTTGTGGCACTGGGTGCTCCGCTCTTTTTGTATTTTACGACTAAGGATATCATTTTTTAGTGCTTATTTCTTAATATATTAATATAAATCTTGATTAAGTGACTATAGTACTATATTATTTAATAATATATATTAATGTTAATTATTATGAGCTTAGAACAATTAAAAAAATTACAACAAGATTTTCTTGGAATAATTTTTCTCATACTTGCACCAGCTAGTGCAGAAGAAGAAAGAGATATGAAGGAGCGAGCATTAGAGATTATAAGTATATTAAAAGATCATATTAATGATGATATAGAAATGAATAATCTGAGAATGACAATTTTAGACTACATTGTCTTTTGTGATAGTCAAGATAACGTAAGGTTAAATAACAGATCGTTATTAGACTTAGAAGATGCCGTCAAAAGTATTGGAGGGAAAACTTCACAAGAGTTAGGGCGAGTAAATCAGATTCCACAGCAACCAAATAGTATTGGGTTAGCGGTAGCAGAAGCTACAATACAATATGAGGCGCATGTGAGAGAAATGGAAGAGAGAAATGTAAGGATTATCACCTCAATTGGAGTATTAGGTATAACAGCCTTAGGAGTTAATCTTGGAAAATCAAAAGTGAGTGAAATTATTGGTGCAACACTTGGAGGACTATTATCCATGCCAATAATGGTCATGTTACCAGCATCAATAGCAGTAGCGTTAAAAAACAGTAATTCAGAGCTTAGAGAAGTAGTACAATATTCTCTTGATGCAACAAGTAAACCGTCAAGGATTGGGTTAGTAGCAGCTTTAGGAGCAGGCGCGATGATGTTAATTAACAATATAACTAGCAGCAGCACTGAAACAAATATGGAATTATTAGGCCCTGGTTTTATAGCTGCAACTGGAGCTGGAATTGGTGCTGCATTGTCAACGGCTTTAGCGAGAAGGATGTTTGCTACTATCTCCACAAATTTGGAAAGTACTACTATTGAACAAACAAATATTCAAGGACAGAGCATATAAACTTGTAATAGCTTCAAACTATTATAAATAACTTTCCCTACTTCCTTCTTTATCGTTACCCCGGGTGTTGTAAAACTGGGGTAATACCTTCCGCTACGCAAATCACCTACAAAACACAATCTTTTTATTCCCCCAAATAATTAGTTGTGAATTTAAGCAATCATATTAATATAGTAAATATTTACTTAATATACTAGTATTTACCTTGACTAAACAATTATAGTGCTGTATAATTTGTACTTAAGCTTTAATAGTGAGGTGTTGATGGACGCACAAGAATTAGAAAACTTACAGAAAAGTTCATCAACAAAATCCCAAGATGCTGGGGAGAAAACATCAGAAGAGTTGGGAAGAAATTTAAACCCGAATGAAGCCAATAATGATATATTCTAAAATCTATCAAGAATACGAGATGGACAGAGTCATTAATGAATAGTTTTATAGCCGCTGTTTCTTTGGGATTTGGCTTCCTTCTAGGAAAAATTCTACAAACGAAGCTGTTTCTACAAATCTGGAAAACGCTGCTGTTGAACAACCCAATGTGCAACAAACCCTACCCTTATGTATATAAAATGACAAATTTTATAACTAAAAAAGTACTTCCACATTTTCAAAGCACTGCATACAATAGAATTATATTGTAGTGCCTTATACTCATCCTGAGATATAGGAAAACAATCTATACAACATTTTAAGCTGGCTCAGAGCGCTGGCAAACCCAATACCATAATTTACAAGGAGGACTTATGAATAAGAAATTTCTCTATTCACCATTATCAATAAAAAGCATAGAAGAAAACGGAGTATTTTCTGGCTATGCGAGCGTTTTTAATATAGTTGATAAGCAAAATGATCTGATATTACCAGGAGCATTTAAGAATAACTTAAATAAAAGTCAGATAAAACTTCTTTGGCAGCACAATCCGAGCGAGCCTATAGGTAATATTACGGATATTTGCGAAAATGATATTGGCCTATATATAACTGCACATTTGCTTTTTGGTATTCAAAAAGCAGAGGAAGCATATTTAATGCTCAAAACTGGAACTATTAACGGGCTTTCGATTGGCTATATACCAATAGAGTATGATGTTGATCATGAAAGCGGAGCTCGAGTGTTAAAACAAGTGGAGCTATGGGAAGTTAGTTTGGTCACTTTCCCTGCAAATTTGGCAGCTCAGGTAATCAACGTGAAAAATCAGCACAATGAACAAGAAATGTTAGCAAGAGCAATAGAAAAAGCAAATTCTGTGCTTACGAACATGTGTATTTCTACTTAAAATCTATAAAAATTTTCACACAATTTAACATTTATATTATTATTTATTTAATAATTATATTAATATATATAACTTCAATACTTTAAAAATTAGGTAATTTTATGCTAAATGCTAACAATAAGGTTAATTACGAACCTAAACAAAAGGAAAAAAAATATAGCTTATCCACTGTGCTTGCTTGGCTATATCTAAAAACAATTGGACGAATGTTGCCAGAAAAGTGGAATCAATGGGCAAAGAGTATCCTACATTACAATATTGCAGATAATGTGGTTCAGACTGATGATCTTTTAAATTCTAACAGAGAAAAGGAATTGAAGGATGAAAATGAGAGATTAAAAGAAAAGTTGAAAGAAGGTAGTAAGAAGGAGGAAAATCAGTCAAATTTAAATCAGGAATTAACTAAAAAAGAGAAAGAAATTACTAAACTTAAAGAACAAGTAAAATCATTAGGAGAGGAAAAAGAAATATTTGCTAAATTTTTTGCAGCACAAGCACAGCAGATTGAAGACTTAGAATTAGAAAATGAAGAGTTAAAGTCTAAACTTGCAGGACTTAAAAAGAACTATAGTGAATTGGTAAAAATTGCACGAAAAAGAGGAGAAGAATTTTTAGCACAGTTCAAGGAAAAGTCTGAGGAGATATTACATTTGCAGAAAGAATTAATTGAGTGCAGCAAAGAATTTGCAAATAAAATAGAAATGCTCTCAGTAGGGTTAGAAGAAAAAGATGGGAAAATAGGTAGTTTAACGCAATTAAATGAAAGATTAGAACAAGAGAAAAAGGAAATGGAGAATAAAAATAATGCACAACAGCAAACTATATTTACAAAAGACCAAAAAATAAAAGAACAAGACGATTTAATAAAGTCATTTCATGAAAATAAAGACATAAATGAAACTGTGAAGAAAGAGAATGAAAACCTACGAGTGCAAAAAACAGAACTTGAGAATGAAGTTAGTAAGTTAGAAGACGAATCTAATGCTAAAATAAAGGAATTAAAAAATCAACTTGAGGAGAAACAAGCAGAATTAGAACAAGCTAAGAAAAAAAATACTGAAGTAGAGGACCTTACAAGAGAATTGGAAAGTACTCAGCAACAATTAGAGCAAGAAAAGACTAATCTAAATACCATTGAAAAAGAGAAAAAAGACTTAGAAGGTGGAGTTAAAGAATTGAAAGAAAAATTACAGATATTAGAAAAAAATAGTGCTGAAATAGAAAAACAAAAGACCGATTTAGAGAAAAAATTAGAGTCTTCACAAAGAGAGAATAAAAAGTTACAAAAACAAGTTGAACATCTGAGTCAAGAACGAGAAAAAGCAACAAGTATCGCAATATCTTCTGTTGAAAATAATGTAGAAACACTTAGTGAAACATTAAAAAATCAACAGATTGAAAGTTCAATAGCTGAAGATGGACCACAAGAGTTAAAAGAAAAGTCAAATAATGTTGATACAAAATTAGAAGGGATTGATGAAAAAACTAAAGCACAAGCAAAAACTAAAGAGGTAGATAAAGTTAGTACAGTATCTATTGCAAAATCAACTGCTTATTCTATAATTCCAAAGAGTTTATCTAAGCTTCGCGGGAATAAGAATCTCGATAAATTTTTATCTGATCAAAATGAAAAATTGAAAAAAAGTTTTCCTGAATTTAAAGGAGAACACTTTTGCCATAACGTGCTTGAGGAAACTATAAAGTCTCTATCAAATCAAGGTGATGGTAAATTTGAAAGTGATAAGTTACTTGCACTGTTGGAAGAGAATTTGATTAAATCTGGAAGAGCGATCATAGAAACTCAAGTTAACAAAGTTGTTATAGAAGTTGGTAAAAAACATTCTATCGAACAGGTATTTTTTGTTGAAGAGTGTGCAAAAGGGTTATATTTAAATGAAGAAGATAGTAAATCAATACTAAATTCTTTCACAGATTTTTTGGCTAACAGAAATGATAGCAATAATGATTCAGTCAAAAAATTTGTTGTGCAGAAGTTAACGGAAGCTGAAATGAAATGTTTTTCAGATAAGATTCAAGGATTACAACTAGCATCAAGCATACGAGATAAATTTTTATCTCCAGATCAGAAAATGTGCGTTCAAACTTCAAAAGAAAACAATGAATATGAATTAACAGATAAAGCTAAAAAAGAATACACACCTAACTCTTCCATGAGTCACACTAATAGCACTCCGGTAAGTGTGAAGCAAGAAGCAAGGTCTAGATAAAACTTTTAGCATAAAGCAACAGCTCCTCCTTTGTTAAAGTGTAGGAGCTGTCTTCCCAGTGTTGTCGTAGCAATTCTAAGTTTCTACCTAAACTTTTTCCTGGTTGGTGACCTATGATTATTAAATCATCCCCAGATAAAGGAAATTTTGGAACATTGAATATATTGGCAAATAAAATATACTCATCAACATTTGTTCCAGACTCAATACCACAAATCTTCATTAAGTCACAATATAATTCCTTACCAAATAAAGATATATATTTCTTTTGCTCTTTTTCTGAAAGCTCTGTTTTGATATTGTTTGATAATAAAAATAATATTTTTTTCTTTTGCTTATTTGAAAGACGTAAAAACTTGCTCACTTCTTCCCCAAGACTCGCTCTATCTTCAGCAGTCCTAATAAGCAAAGCTAATTTTGTTAGTGCATCGATTGTGGGATCTAGGAAAGGCGTATGGACATACGCTGAGGGTTTTATAGGAGGTTTAGTGTTGATAAGAAGTGGTGAAGATAAAATTTCGCATTTTACTTCTTTTGGAATAATTTTTTGTAAAACATCAGATTTTTGCATGCTCTTAAGTGTTGGAGCAGGATCATTGCATTCCAAGAGTTTAAATATTTCTTCTCTTATTCTCTCTCCAGAGAGGTTTTGAATCATGTGCGAATGCTTTTTGCACACATCCAATATTTCATCACTTAAATCTCCTATGCATATTTTAGCGTGAAAACGAAACGCTCTTAAAATACGTAGATAGTCTTCCTTAATCCTATCTTCAGCGTTACCTATAAAGTTTAACTTTCGTGTTTTTAAGTCCTGAATGCCACCAAAGTAGTCGTATATATGGCCATGCTTGTCCGCATAAAGAGCATTAAACGTAAAGTCGCGCCTTGAAGCATCAGCTTGCCAATCATTAGTAAATTCTACCTTCGCATGTCTACCGTCACACTTTATATCATGCCTTAGCGTTGTAATCTCAAAGGATCTTTTATTTAAAATCGCAGTAATAGTTCCATGTTTTAAGCCAGTTGGAATAGTTTTTATGTTACGGAGTTTTAACGCTTTAACTGCTTGATTAGGCAGCAGATTAGTAGCAAGATCGATGTCGTGAATGTCACGCTGTAAAATTGAATCTCTAACACATCCACCAACAAGCCTTGCCTCACCACCAAATTTCTCTATGGCCTCAATAATTATACTAACTTCGTGATCAATTTTCATATATATCATGTTACACAAAATGAAAAATTTTCGCAAAAAGCCTCATATAAAAATATACAAGCGGAGTGGTAAAATAAGGGGGTAAAGTAAAAGTAAGTCTACAACAAACCCAGTGCCTAGAAACTTATAAGTATAAAAGTAATGTTAAAATACAATGTTTTCGATGATTATAAAAAAGCTGGATGAGCCACTTGCATGACACCTTTGTAGCCTTCTCTTGTCATCCCAATACCTGCTCAAGTAACTGACACTGGTTCCCTTTATGATGGTGTTATCCGAGTAGCTCATCCAGATTTTTATCAGGAACGTTGATTACTCTTTATTCTTCGCCCTTCCTGCACGTTTACGTTCATTTGGATCGAGGAACTTCTTACGCAAACGTATAGATTTTGGAGTTACTTCTACCAATTCATCATCGTCTATATATGCTATCATATCCTCCAGTGTCATTATTTTTGGTGGAGTAAGCTTTATAGCTTCATCGCTACCTGAAGCTCTTACGTTTGTTAATTGCTTACCTTTAAGTACATTTATTTCTAAATCATTGTCACGACTATGCTGACCGACAATCATACCACAATATACCTTATCTTGTGGCTTAACAAACATAATTCCCCTATCTTGCAGATTGAAAATTGCATACGCTACTGCTTCGCCTTTGTCTGTTGAAATTAAAACCCCATTACGCCTTCCGGAAATTGAACCTTTATGTGGAGCATAACTGTGAAATAAACGGTTGATTATACCAGTGCCGCGAGAATCAGTTAAAAATTCTCCTTGATAGCCAATTAATCCCCTTGATGGCACTAAAAATGTCAACCTAGTTCTGCCACTACCAGAAGGTCTCATGTCAGTTACTTCACCTTTTCGAAAGCTAAGTTTTTCCATGATGATTCCACTATACTCATCATCTACATCAATTACTACTTCCTCTATAGGTTCAAGTTTTTTGCCATCTTCTTCTTTAAACAGCACTCGAGGCCGTGAAACTGAAAGTTCAAAACCTTCCCTTCTCATATTTTCAATCAGTACCCCAAGCTGCAACTCACCACGTCCACCTACTTCAAATGCTTCACCACTTGGAGCCAAAGTTACAGTAATTGCAACGTTTGTTTCTGCTTCTGCATATAAACGATCTTTTATAACAGTTGAGGTAAGTTTTGTTCCCTCTTGCCCAGCAAAAGGTGAGTCATTCACGCTTATAGTAATCGCCATTGTTGGCGGGTCAACTGGAGTTGAGCTGATCGCAGTTGTAACTTCTGGTGCTGCTATAGTGTCTGAAACTGAAGCTTTCTCAAGTCCTGCAATGGCAATGATATCACCAGCTACAGCTTGCTCTACTGGAACGCGTTTTAAGCCAGAAAATGAGAGTAACTTAGTTAATCTCCCTCGCTCAACCACTTGACCATCAAGATCAATTACCTTAAGATCTGAGTTAACTTGCGCGATTCCTTGGTAAATCTTTCCTGTCAATATTCTGCCAAGAAATTTATCAGATTCAAGTAAAGTAACTAGCATAGCAAAAGGTGCATTTTGATCATAAACGGAAGGTTTTATGTAATCTATCACCGTTGAAAATAATGGGCTTAAATCTTTTCTTTCATCAGATAGCTCCTTAGCACACCAACCATTTCTACCTGAAGCATAGAGTACTGGAAAATCTAGTTGCTCGTTGGTTGCATCAAGGTTAAAAAATAACTCATATATTTCATTTAGTACTTCATCAATTCTGCTGTCTGGTCGATCAACCTTATTGATTATCACAATCGGTTTTAAATTTGCCTTTAGTGCTTTTGACAACACAAACTTAGTCTGTGGCATTGGACCTTCTGCAGCATCAACCAGTAGTAATACACCATCTGCCATGCAGAGCACCCTTTCCACTTCTCCACCAAAATCCGCATGTCCTGGTGTATCAATGATATTGATTTTCTCATCACCCCACATTATTGACGTACATTTTGCAAGTATTGTAATCCCACGTTCACGTTCTTGATCACCACTATCCATCACTCGTTCTTGAACTTCTTGATTCTCACGAAACGTGCCACTTTGTTTTAACATGTTATCAAGTAAAGTAGTTTTTCCGTGGTCAACGTGTGCAATTATTGCAATATTGCGGATTGATTTAAATTCACTCATTTCTTATCATTTCAAATTTAATTTAATAACAAGTATACGTATAATATATTTAGAGTAAATAACTAAAGCCGTGCTTTCAGAGTATTTTAGGCAGATCATGGAACTCTAACAAAAAGGTTTCATGTTCGCTGTACTTTGTAGCAACTAACACCAAGACAAAGAAGAATCTTGCTTTAGCAGTACATTTATATAAAATTAAAATAAACTAAAGTAATCATTTAAATGCTAACAAGATTCGCTCCAAGCCCAACTGGCTACCTACATGTAGGAAACATACGCACTGCACTCATTTGTTGGATGTACACACGTAATCAAAATGGAAAATTTTTACTACGTTTTGATGATACTGATCTTGAGCGTTCAGATATCAAATATGTAGATAATATCATAGAAGACCTAAAATGGATTGGCATAAATTGGAATTCAAGTTTTAAGCAATCAGAGCGTTTTGAGCGCTATAACGAGGTGTTCTTACAGTTAATGAAAGAAGGTCATATTTATGCATGTTATGAAACAAGAGAAGAATTAGACACTAAACGAAAATTGCAATTAAAACAAGGTCTTCCCCCTGTTTACGATAAAGGTGCGTTGCTTTTAACTGAGCAAGAGAAAATTCGTTATGAGCAAGAAGGACGAAAACCACATTTCAGATTTAAATTGGATAGAAATAAAACTGTAAAATGGAATGATGAAGTTAAAGGCGAAATAAATATTGCAACAATTCATATCAGCGATCCTGTAGTAAAAAGAGAAGATGGAATTTATACGTACATGCTACCTTCTGTTATTGATGACATTGACTTTAATGTAACCCATGTTGTACGTGGGGAAGATCATGTAACTAATACCGCAGTTCAGATTCAAATGATTCAAGCATTAAAAGCGAAAATTCCTATCTTTGCCCACCTTCCCTTACTACACTTTGATGATAGCAAAATATCGAAACGGAAAGGCGGGCTGGATATTAAGTCCATAAGAGAAGATGAGATTGAATCAATGGCGCTAACTAGCTATTTAGCAAAGCTTGGAACATCTGATCCGATAGAAGCTTATATTGATATGCAGTCTTTAATTGACTCATTTGATATCAAAAAATTTAGTTCAGCATCTTTACAATTCAGCTTGAGTGAAATGTATAAGCTAAATAGCAAAGTGCTACAACAAATGCCATTTGAAATGGTGCAAGATCGTTTAAGTCAAATTGGCTCAGAGTTTTGGTATTTTATAAGGAGTAATATAGAAAAGTTTTCTGAAGTGGCCAAATGGTGGAAAATATGCAAATTTGGTATAGAACCTGTGGTTCTTAATAAAGAGTTTATAAAAATAGCGCTAAGCACATTACCTCAAGGTGATTGTAATGAAAACACATTATCAGAGTGGGTTAAAAATATTCGACAGACAATTGATATAAAGGCAAAAGATCTATTTATGCAGTTGCGCCTCGCTTTAACAGGAACAGAAACAGGTCCAGAACTCGCTAAATTATTAATTTTTATCGGTAGAGAGAGCATTATTGCAAGGTTAGAAGAAAGCCAAAGAATTATACAAAAGGTTTAAATGCACCGAATGTATTTTGAATGACACCAATAAACATTGTTCAGAAAATGTGAAAATATTAGATTTCTTGTCATTCCAGTTTCTGCTCCTGTCATTCAAGTAGCTAACACTGGAATCCATAATCTCGCCAAAACGTTGTATTTTAAAATAACTTCTATACATATCCCATATTTCTGGATCCCAGTGGGCTTTGTTGCATAACACTTCATGTAGTGGTGATTTACGACAAATTCATGTAACTATTTCAAATTTAGCCATACCAAAATCAGTAAATTTGTTAAGCAAATAACACTTGAGTAGCAGTTCCTTCTCACGATTAATCTCAGATTTGTTACGAAAATTAAATCCGAATATTTGTTTCAGTCGCGAGAAAAAACTTTCTATATAAGATCTTTTTCCGTAGTTTATTTGCCTTTTCCACATCTTTATATTATCTTTATCATATGATTTTATTAGTCTAATTGCAGCATTTCTCTCTGCCATATAGTCTAACTTTGGATGCTCTACTGCATTATTTTGCAGAGGAATTTTTGTCTTTATCCCAAGTTCATTGCACAATTTATATAATTTCTTTCGGTTATATGCCCTATCTCCATACAGTGTGCTTATATTGAGCTTCAACTCTTTCAATAAGATCACAGGTTCCGTAATGATCAGAATAAACTCCTCTACTATATTTTGCAGCTATGACTTTTTTGCTACCTATCTCCAGCATTACATGCAGCTTTCTTACCTGTTTATAACTGCGATACTTCGCTATTTTCCTTACTGTGACCAGGGGTATTATCTGATACTTGTACTATCTATGGCAATTTCAATACCTTCCGTATCATTTTTGTTAACTCTACAGTCACTGATCTTAATATTGAGTTTTCTAAACCTCCTTGAAGCTTGTGAATAGCTGATAATCTGCAAATTTTTTCCTATTTGCTGCAAATACCCTTCTATAAACCCTACCGTTTGTCTTAAGCCAATTCTAAAGAGATTAGCGACTATATGCACTAAAATCACAACTTTATCGCTATAAATATAGTTGCCACCAGCCATTTTTGGACCTTTTTCGTACCAATTCTCAATTGCTTCATTAATAAAATGAAAAATATTTCCCCTCTCTTGGAGAAATTTGTTATATTCATGGCAGTTACTGACTCTCATTTTTTGTGACATATTTTTCTTTCGTAGGTTAAATGCTTGTCTTATAGTGAATTTTGTCAGTAACTGCTAGCTCTTTTTACTTGAGTGATGCAACAAAGCCATCCCAGTGTCAGCTACTTTCATGACAACATTTAGTTGTTTTTTCTCGTCTACCTTATTTTACTACTCTGCTGAACGAATAACACCAATAGTTAATCTCATGCTGAAAGATCATTTTATGGTCCAAGTCAGTTCTTTTACAAGTCACTTCCAAGCTCATCAAATTTTCTAAGATCTTCTTAAGTTCTGAAAGTTGCAAACTTTTCAAATGAGATTTAAAACTCTGCAATTGTTTGAAGAACAATGGAGGACTCAGCTGGTCAATTGCAGCTTGTTCATTCATTCCATTTTGTATTAACAGCAAAACGCTTTCTAGCCGTAGAAAATAATTTGATATAATACGGATTAATGCTATCGGTGAAAAATTCTCTTGTAATATCAATACATCGGAAATTTTGATGAATTGTCCCATGTCTTTACTCACTATTGCAGAGCACAGATTATCAAGTGTAACATAATCATTGCCGGAGGTTGAAAAGCATAGATCTATATCAGCAAGTTTAAGATCTTTTCTTTTTCCTAGATATAAAACTAATTTTTCAAGCTCTGAATATATAGGCAGTTTGCTATGATTAAAATAAGACTGCAAGTGGTAGATTATCTCACTTGTGCACTCTATATCATTTTGTTTCAAGTAACTTGATATAATATCACAAAGATTACTACCGCTGTCCTTATAGCAGGTAATGACACCGAAAATTTTTGAGCTTTCCATATAACTTTTAGTTGTAGAACTATATGGAAGATCATTTGCTATCATTACTATATAATGATCGCCTATATTATGATCCAATATGTTTCTTAACTCTTTAGATATACTTCCACTGACATTTATCAGCTTAACTAACCTTTTTTTAGTAAACATCGAAATGTTTGCCAACTCGGAAAATAACAAGCCAGGCGACTTATTCACTACTGCAAAATCCATCACCTGAACTGAATACTCATTCAAGTTGGCAATTATTTCCTGTACAAAAATATCGACCTTACTATTGTCACTCCCATGAATTAATACACCACTTAAAGTATCCGGTTTCTCAAGGAATTTTTTAACTTTAGATGGCGTGATTCTCATGCCATCTATATTATATTATCACTATTTGGTGGTACATCATTTGATTGCACATCAGTTTCCAACAATTCTGAGCTTTCTTGATTTGCTGTATTCTGCATATCATCAGACACTTCTTTCTTTCCCGTAACATAATTATAAAAATTTTTTATAGGCTGTCCTATATATCTAGAAAAAAATCCTTCGGCCATATCTTTCACTCCACAAATTAACAATTAGCACATAAAAACAACGTAGCAAAAACTACTTTACGCTCAGATAGTTACACTCATTTGTTAATGAATTATGAACTTCCGAGACCAAAATTAAGTCGATCTACTTAACACCAATCTTATAAAATAAGCAATGATTAAATACACAGCTGCGATAAGTATAATTGCAGGTCCAGTTAATAAGTCAAAACTTGCAGATAATATCAAACCTGATACTCCAGAAATCACAGAAAAAACTGTTGCAACAATAATCATTTGCATTGGAGTTTTTGAAATGAGTCTTGCTGATGCAGCAGGTATTAACAAAAATGCAGCAATGAGTAATATTCCTATTAATTGAGCAGAAATTGCAATAAAGATAGCGAGTATAATCAAAAATTCTAGCCTAACAAAATTAACATTTACTTTCTCAACTGTTGCCAAATCTTGATTAATCGAAATCATCAGCCAATAGCGCCATCTAAATATTAATATCAAAGTAACTATTACGGAGGTTAGAAAAATTGATATTATATTACTTTGGTCAATCATTAATATGTCACCAAAAAGTGAGCTAATAATACTATTATTACCTGATGGAAGAAAAGACATAAGTATTAAACTCGATGATAAAACTACATTGGTAACTATGTTCAATATCGTATCAGCAGAGTATAATTTATTAAAATTAAGAGAAAGTAGTATAGCAAACATAATTGCAATGAGCATTATACTTACCGATGGGCTGATATTAAAGATCAAAGCAAGTGCAATACCAAGCAATGAAGAATGGGACAAACTATCACCCAAATACGATAACCTTTGCCATATCATAAATGACCCTAGAGCTCCTGTGACTAGGCTAATCATAATTACCGCAATTAGACTGTTTATAAAAAAACTCTGTGTAAATATCTCTAACATGCTATCAGATAACTGACAACAAATCTATCTTCAGATATTAAAACGTTATGGGTTCTGCATGCAGAACCCGTCGTCATAAATTCAAAATTTAAATTCTTTTGCTCCATAAGATAAGACTTCATTGAACAATCGCGTATCTTACCAGTACCTATTATCAAAATCTCTATTTCCTCTGTTAAAAAAGATTTAAAATACTCCTTGTTATTTATATCACTTTCTTTCAATTCAATCACCTTTTCAGGAAAAATTATAATTGAGCCATGATATTCTTGATTATTTACCCAAAATCTTTCTTCCCTGTAACCATCTATAAGATTTTTCTTCTTGGAAATTAAGGGCATAAATCAAACCATTAATTCCGTGTCGCACACCCACCATTCTGGATATTCCTTTTTGATATTTGCCGCTGCAGCTTTTGCACTTTCTTCACTATCAAACATTCCAAAACACCCTACACCACTACCTGACATACGAGAAAGTATAGAGCCTTCTTGTGACTCTAGTGTTGATATTACATTCTGAATTTCAGGTACAAGACTTATTGCTGCTTCTTGCAGGTCATTTTTTGTCTCTTGAAGAAGCTCTAACAAATTCTCCTCAGTGTTATCACTCCACTTAATTGGCTGAGAGAAATCCTCTTTATACTTGGAAAATACTTCTGATGTATTCAAAAACTTTTTTTTCGGTTTCACAAGTACCAGACTTGTGGGTAAAGAGCATTGTTTAATGGGGCATAATTCCTCACCAACACCTCTGACAAAAACTGGCTTACTATCTATACTTGCAGGTACATCAGCACCAACGCTTAAAGCTATATCATTTAAAAATTGCCTATCAATGTTCCAAAGCTCTCCCAGCATGCGTATCACAGCTCCAGCATCTGAGGAACCACTACCAAATCCCGCAGCAATTGGTACATTTTTTACAACCTTCACAGTGACTTTAGTGCGTACAGGAGCATGCCTAAGCAGTAGACTCACTGCTCTCGTTATAGTATTATATCGATAATTTATTCTAAACTCAGAATTTACAAATTCAACTGTAGAGTTATCATATCTAAAGTTTTTTTCTCCTACTTTTATCTCTAAAAAATTAGAAAGTTTAGCAAAGACAACCAAACTTTCAATTAAATGATACCCTCTTTCTTCTCTATTTATAATATGTAAAAAAAGATTGATCTTTGCAGGAGCCTTTACACAAAAACTTTCCATCTGTATATCTTCACTAACACTATCTTATTTACTATACTTGAAATGCCACTTCAGTCAAACTTTATACACTCCTAATGAGATCAAATGCCATAAATCCTAACTTCTCTGTATGGGTAAGTGCATCAGCTGGTACAGGTAAAACAAAGATCTTAATAGACAGAGTATTAAGACTTCTATTAGAGAATAAGAGAAATATTCTCTGCTTAACATTCACCAATGCTGCAGCAAATGAAATGGAGGATCGCATTTACAGTACACTTAGTAAGTGGGCAATATATCCAGAGGGTATATTGGTCGCAGATTTAGAACAATTAGCCCAGTGTGTAACCAGAGAAAATAAAGATTATTTAACAAGAGCAAGAAGGCTTTTTTCTGAACTGGAAAATCTTGGTCTTAATATTCAAACTATACACGCCTTTTGTTACAAATTAATCTCCAGCTTTCCTACAGAAGCTGGTATCGCTCCAAATTGTACGTTGAGCGAATGTAAAGAATTGCATTCCATCATATTTGAAAAAACGCTTCATAATGAAACTGTGCAGGACGATATAAATATCATTGCAGCTGAATTTGATGAAAACAAGCTGAGTGATTTGCTCTATACCTTATGTATAAAGAGATCAGCTCTAGAAAATAATTTAGGGTATATCAAAGATAAACTAAGTGCCCCAGATAAGATTCACGATTTACAGAGTGAAACGATTGAGCAGATAAAAAGATTAGCTAAAATATTAAGTGAGGGCAGCAAAAGAGATCAGAGTTACAGTGCGATACTTTATGATTGGTGTAATAGCAGAAAATCGTCCGTACCAAATGTTGTCATCCCAGTGCTTGACACTGGGACCCAAAAAAAAAGAAATATGGATCCCAGTGTCAGCTACTTGGATGACAACAAGATAGAGAACTTAGCTAAAGTATTTCTCAAATCAGAATCGTACGAAAAAAAGAGCATATCATCCATTATAACAAAGGGTGCTTTGGAAAAATTTGAAGACGTAGAGCAAATGATAGAAAGCATTCAAAATGCATTGTTTACCCATGTAAAGGACATAAATTCTTATCAAATATTCGGAAGAACCAGTAGTTTACTTAGTATATTTAAAGTATATGTTGATCTATATAATAGTGAAAAATCAAAGAATGCACTGCTTGATTATGATGATATCATCAATTTAGCAACAAATCTCCTTAGCAATCCAGGCTATAAAGATTGGATATTGTTTAATCTAGATCAAAAAATAGACCACATTCTTGTTGATGAGGCGCAAGACAATAGTATCAGTCAATGGAAAATTATAACAAATCTCTGCAATGAATTTTTTACCGGTGGTGACGAAAAGAGAACTTTATTCGTTGTTGGGGATGTAAAACAATCCATTTACAGATTTCAAGGAGCAAATCCCCATCTATTTAATTACATGCAGCAATATTTTCACACGAAAACCGGTGGCAGAGATTGGGTATCATGTCAACTTGAAAAGTCATTTCGCTCAACTCCAGAAGTTTTGATGCTTGTAGACAGAATATTTAACAATTTTCGTGAAGAAATATCTTTCAATGATAACAAGATAAAACATATTCCATATAGAGAAAACGATCAAGGATACATTGAAATTTGGCCGTTACTGCCAAGATATGAAGAGGAAGAGCAGCAAGCCTTACAAATTCATTTAACACAGAGGAAAGATTATGTAGTAAAGGATCGATTACTTGCTCAGGCAATAGCCCAAAGAATTCACAATTGGTTAAACGAAGGGCGGATTTTAGTCGCCAAAGATCGTCATATAGAACCAAGGGATATTATGATTTTGGTACGGCAGCGAAATGTGTTAGTTGATTACATAATAAGTGAACTAAAAAAAGTAAATGTACCAGTTATAGGCCGAGATTATTTTAGAATTATGGATTACATAGCTGTGCAGGACTTAATAGCTTTAGCTGAATTTTTGCTCCTCCAGGCAAATGATCTTGCTCTTGCAAATGTTTTAAAATCACCGCTATTTAACTTCACTGAGGATGATTTATTCAATATTGCATACGATCGTAAAGAACAGTCGTTGTGGGAAAAACTTCAAGATTATCAGGAGATTATCTCTAATGAATTAAACTATCTAATTAATTTATCTCAGACAAAATCCCCCCTTACACTATTCACTCATATATTGCGCACAGGCAGGAAGAAATTTGCTGCAAGGCTAGGTCTTGAGTGCTTCGAGATTCTAGACGAATTTATGAACCTCGTATTGCAATTTGAGCACCCATCTCTTCAAGCATTTGTTCAGTGGATCAAAGAAAATAATCCTGAGATTAAAAACGATATGCAATCAAAACTCAATGCTGTACGAATAATGACAATTCATAAATCAAAAGGTCTACAAGCTCCAATAGTGTTTTTAGTTGACACAAATACGGTACCAAGAAACAGCGAAAATATTTTGTTTGATGCAACGGAAGCACCATTTTGGTGTGGCAAAAATAGTAATGCTTATTGTAATCAAGTAAAAAGAGAGAAAAAACTAGAGGATTATAACGAATATTTGCGTTTGCTGTACGTGGCACTTACGCGTGCTGAAGATGAGTTATACATTTTAGGCAAAGAGCCAGTGCAAAAGGGCTCTTGGTATGATCTAGTTATTCAATATGGAGCATTATATGAGAGGAAAAAACTATACTTACAGCCGATATTTAAAGAAAAAGTTGAAGTGCTATGCATGAATGCAAACTACCCTTCTATTTATAAAAAACGTGATTATTTTGATGTTCCAGTGATTTCACCTCCATCAAACCTATCAATGTCATTGCAGCACGTAACGCTGGAACCTGGAGAAAAAAAGCCAGTGTCAAGCACTGGGATGACAGATGAGAATGCTGGAATGACAAAAAGGAGCATTGGGACGACAGACAGCTATGCAAGAGGCTTAATAATTCACAGTATATTGCAATATATGCCCAAGATAGAGAAAGACAGGAGAAAAAATTGGGTTAGGAAATATCTTGATAGCATAAACACTAGTGAAGATAAGGATGAAATTTACAGCAAAATATTAACCTTTAATGAAAAATATGATTACCTGTTCGACTTGGAGGGCAAATCAGAAATTCCACTTAGTGGAACAATTGACGGAAAACCAGTATTAGTGCGGCTAGACAGACTGTGCATAACAGAAGACAAAGCAATCATAATTGACTATAAATCACACCATAACGTTTCTATTTCCTCATCAAATGAAATAAAAAAGCAAATGTTGATCTATAAAACCTTAGTGCAAGAAGTCTACCCAGATAAGCAGGTAGAGTGCGTGGTTATTTGGATGGAAGATTTAACCTTACAATCTTTGATCTAAACTCAAATGTTCGTATAGTAGCTACTTGCATTTGTTGTAAACTCACTTTTACTCTATAGTTATCTTTTTACTACTTTATCTATTTTCTGAACTGATTTTCGTACTAGAAAACATCCAATAAGAAGAATTATAAAAGGAGTAAACCATAAAATGTAGGTACTAGATTTTACAGGTGGTACAATGATAATTGAATCTCCATAAGAATTTTTTAACTCTGAAACTATTTGCTCGTTAGTATATCCATCACTGATCTTCTTGCGAATTGTCTTACGCACACCATATGCAACTTGAGACTCAGATTCGGATAATAATTCACCAGAGCATACTGGACACTTTATTACTGCAAATAAGCTACTTGCTCGCTCTTCCATGCTTTCGTCTCTTAGTTTATCATCCAAAGTAAAAGCATTTATGCTTAAATGGAATATCAATGTAAAAAGTAAGCTAATTACTATTCTCATTCTTGGTGAATTGAGTGATAAAATCAGTAGTGGATAATTTTCCAATAAAGCCTGAACCTACATTATTGTCGTACTTTATTGAAAATTGAATGTCGTTATTAGTGATTTTTTCTGATAAGGAAGATATTGATTTTTCCAATTTATCTGCAGTCTTTGAATCATTAGTCACAAACGAAATTAATTCTTTATAATTTGATATGGCTACATTGATTTTATCTTCAAATGAAGATGTAACTAAATTGTAATTACTTACTCCACCATTCGCAGCAATAGAAAAGTTATTACTCTCAATCAAAAATTTTTCTATGTTGAAATTAATCTTAGAAGCTGAAATATGGTTTACAAATTCATAATCTAATTTAGCGTCGACACTAAGGTAATTTTCAGGACTTGCAGTATGTTTATAACGGTAAGTATAAAAATCAAATTCTAGTTTAGTATTTTCATTCAGTTCTTTATCAAAGTGAAATTGAATGTAATTACTTTTATCATTCACTTCAGTTATAACACTTTGCTGATTTTCTAAAACATCACATTTTAATCCATAATCTTCGTAACGAAATGTATCTATATAGTCTATTACAGTGCTATTTCTGTTGAATTTTAATGAAGATAGTAAATCATTTAGTTTAACAACAAAGTGGCTACTCACGTGTGTGTGACACTTTATATTCTTTTTCTCATCACTACGGACAGCAATGTTTACTTTATTGCTTGGTATATAGATATATACTGACTTATCAAATAATCTGTTTTTTATCATTAAAGCTTCAGATGAAACAGTTAATTGCTCATTAGAAAATTTTGGATTCGTTACACGAAAAACTAGGTTAAAAGGAAACCCCTTAAAATCATGTGAAATATCAACTTTTTCGTCATTAATGTAATCAGTTAAAAGACTTTTTACCTTAAATGCAGAAAAATACCAAAAACCACTATAAGCTAGAGGAATAAACAAAGGTAAGGAGATGAGAATATAGATAAAAATTTTACGCATTATCCTCTTATTTATCTAATGATATATTTCTTGTACCTCTGGGCACGGTTACGCACAAACCGTCAATATCTTTTGTGATTTTTATTTGGCATCCAAGCCTCGATGTCTCTGTTAAACCGAAAGCTAGGTCCAGCATATCATTTTCCTCATCAGATATAGGGTTATGTGTTTCTACAACATCATAAAATTTTGAATCAACAATCACATGGCATGTAGAACAAGCAAGAGAGCCTTCACATGCACCTTCAAGCAGATCTGGATCACTTCTGTGGGCTAAATTAAGCAGAGTTTCTCCTTCTGCAGCTTCATAGCTTTTCTTACTTCCATCAGGTAAAATAAAAGTAACGGATGGCATACTATTAAAATCTCTATTAACTTTTCTATATTCTACAAATAATAACTATTATTTGCAAACTCTTTGAAATTCCATCGCCTATCTCTTGTAATCTGTATTCCTATCAAGAAAGTAAGATAGATACCACCAGCATCTCACAGAGTTGCAAGTATAGAATTTTCTTAGTTTTAGATTTTACTAAATATATTACTGAATTAACATTATTAAACTTGATCTGCCATTTCTTCTGATCTTAAGTTATAATTTTACTAATGCCATTTGATTAATTGCAACTTCAGCATTGCTATCTTTCAATAAATTTGCAGGACTATTACAATGGTATGTGATTGCAGCAACAACAAGACAACAAACTCCAATTCCTATCCCTAACGCTAACATTCCTGAGTAGACTGCAATAGCTACTTCTAAAGCAACTCCTACTACTGCTAACGTAGAAGCAACTATGATAGAAGTATTACGACACTTAATACGAAGCTCATTTAGTTTATCTAATGCAGGAGTACCATCTTTATATTTTAGCTCTCTTAGTACATCTTTATTTTCACATTTGTTAAACAACTTCCAAGCATAACTTAACCTTGACGCTTGACCATAAAACCCCTTCTCAACATATTCAACCAAGAGATCAAACGGAGTTTCACCTTGGTCATTGTTAACATCAAATCTCGCACCTGCACTCACAAGTGATTCAACTTTGCGAAGCATTGACGTATAGGGCTGTAAGTTTCTTAAAGCATGATGTAGAGGTGTATTCCCATTTTCATCCTGAAAATTATATTTCTTTCTATGTAAAAAGCAATCAAAAATCTCTTTTTTCCAATTGTGTTTAACAATACCTTCTAAAATAGTACTTGAAATCTTTATGTTATTTTCAACTAGAAGATCTAGAGCTTTTTTATGCTTATATCTAACAATAGTATCTACTAGTTCATTCAACGCAGAAGTACCTTCTAGCTTCTTTAGCTCATCGGTTTTACAACCACTAAGCACCACCGAAAGATTATTTAATTTTTCTACTACTTTTTCCTTACGAGAGAAGTATGTAGCATAATTGACCAAGAGATCAAATGGAGTTTCATCTTTGCTATTTTTAACATCAAGCCTTGCACCTTTACTAAGAAGTGACTTGACAAAACCTTGGTATTTCGATTTACCCAAATCCAACCATTTTAATGTATGATGTAAAGCTGTATTTCCTTCTTTATCTTTATAGTTGATATCTAATTTATCTAAGTACTTATTAAAAAAATAATCCAAAAACTCTTCAGATTGGTATTCATAAGCATAGCTTAAGATTTCATTTCGTGATATTTCTATCCTTCCTTCAAAGAGCTTGAAAAATGCCACACGATCGTACATAATAGCAATTTGCACTAGAAATGTAATGTCACCAGCATCAATTGTAACTTTCTTTATTATATCATCACACTCTTCATACTTATTTGACTGGATATGTAACAACAATCCCAGAATAGTTCTTACATATTCGGATTCAGTTGGTTCTTCAGTCTCTTTAGCTTTGCCCATCTTGCCTATTTCTTTTAAACTCTTCTTTAGCCTTTCTATTTTCTCTTCGATTAATTTTTGACTTTTCGAACAATACATAATATATATTTCATTAAAAAATTTTTCTCTTTTCTCTTCTTGTTTAAGTTTACTCATCTCTTCCCGCAACAACTCCAGTTCATCACTACAATCCCCATACTCATACTTTCCTCTATCGTACTGGCTTTTTTTTGTTGGGTCAGATAACACTTTGCGTGCTACTGATATTTCCTTGAACTTTGTCAATTTCTCTTCAAGTTGAGCCCGTTGATCTTCTTCCGACTGTGATAGTAGCCTTCCGTCCTTCTTCTTTCCTTCTAGCCTATCTAGCTCTTTCACTTCCTCAAGCAATTTATCTGGATGAAGCTTCAATGCTAATTTGCGATATGCTTTTTTTATCTCACCATGAGTAGCATCTCTTTTTACTCCTAATATTTCATAATAATCAGGCATTTTTTTCTCCACTATTTTGATACATTTTTTATAACATTAGTAATACTATGTCTTTAAAAGAATTGGTACTATATAAGTATTTTAGCAAAGATTATAATATTTGTTAATTTATCAACAAATTGAGTGAAAATTTAAAGAGTTGTTTATGGTAATTGAGGAGCTACAACCGCATGACGTCTGCCATTAATCACTATTTCACTTATTGCAACTGCTGCAAAAACAAAACAATAATATACTTTTGTTAGTACGATGATAGGTGACAGAGAGGCAATGCTGCTTGCTAGTAATACGTGAGAACCATAAGGTAAGATACTTTTTGTGATAGAAGTAAATATTTCTAATAAATACGCACTACGGTGTGGTGCAATGTTATATCTTTGTGCAAGTCTTTTCGCAATATTACTAGTTAATAAAATAGCAACAACATTGCTGGAAACTAAAATAGTAAACAGAGATGATATTCCCGCAATCATAAATTCAGCTTGAGTTTTTGTCATATTCACCTTATCGGTGAATATATCTATCTTTTTCTGACTGTATTCGTACATTAAGTGGCTTAATCCACTACTGAAGAGAATAAATATCATTACTTCATTCATCTTATAAAAACCCCTATATATGTCACGAGAATATTCAATAAGAGAATAATCAAAAAAAGCTATTCCTAATATCCCAGCAATAACCATATTAATAGCTAATGTTACTAGAGTGTTTATTTCAAATAAACCCATAATTATTAAAGATATATAAGGGATAATTTTGACTATGGATAAATAATTCAGACTTGAGATAGAAACAACTTCTGTACTATTTGAAATTATTACTAGATAAATAAGTATTATAAGACCTGTAACAGATCCTGTCTTGAAAGTGAGTTTTATTTTATCCTTTACTGAAGCTCCTTGTGAAGAAGTAGCAGCAATAGTAGTGTCAGATATCATTGAAAGGTTGCTGCCAAACATAGACCCACCTATCACAGCTCCAACACCCACTGCACAATCAAAAGCTCCATTTTGTGCTAAATTAACAGCTATTGGTGTTATAAGTGCAATAACTCCGATTGATGTGCCGATTGCACTTGAAATAAAAGTAGAAAGTAAAAACATTCCAGGAAGTAATAATCTTGCTGGAAGAAATCGAATAGTTAAGTTAGTAATAACATTTATACTACCAAGCGATTCAGTAACAGTAGAAAATGCTCCAGCAAATAGAAAAATCAAACATACGGTAAGAGTAGTTTTATTACCCATACCTTTTATAAGAGTATCAATACTATGTTGAATTTTGTTTTTATTGAATAGAACAGCAAAAAATAATGCTGGTAATAAGCAAACTAACGGTGAAATTTGATGAAGAGGATTACCAAGTCCGATAAAAGAAAAATAAATACCACTTCCAAGGTATAAGGCTAGAAAGATAATAAGAGGAAGAAATGAAAACACTTATCGTAGTTGAACAAACCAGAAATATACTAGAATAAGCTATTTTAAGCAAATACTAATACAGTGTTTTTCTAATAATTTTGAACATCTTAAGCCATCTACTTTTGAATAAATTCCATTTGCATTTCTTGTATACTATCCTCTATTTGCTTTATTTGTTCTATTAGCCTTTCCTCTAAGTCAAAATTACCGCCCAGCCTTGCTTTAATTTTTTCTTCTTGTAATACATTTAATTCTTTCCGTAATACTATGTTATTCCAGACAGTTTCTGCCGATCTCTTCTCACTTAATTGACTATTTAGTACGCTAGTTTTTTCAAATATAAACTTTATAACACTAGACTCCTGTAGCAGAATTTCTTTATTAAAGTTGCTCTCATTAGTTACCATATTAATTACGCACTGTTGTAATTTTTTCATCTCATTAGTAAATTCGAAATGAGAAAATTGCTCAAAAAATATAGGACGGTTCAAGATTTCAGGAAATTCTACGGCTATACGCAAAATTATGGCCTGATTTTGCTCTGCTTCAATTAGCTCTGGAGATTTATTGTAAAGATACTCACCTTTTGTTGCTTTGCTATTAAAAATCAGCTTTTTAAAGTTTCTTCTTAATTCACTGACCTTATTGTAAAAATAATCTCTATAATACCTTCTAATACTGCTGTTACCGATAGCATTGACATATTTCATGAACTTGTGCTCAAGAATTGAATATTTTTCCGGAGCAAATTTTTCATAATTTTGCAAATTGCTACCAATTATGTGATGCCATAAATATTCAGAGTGCAGTTCTGTTGAGTGGTTAAAAGCAGAGAGTACGTCTTCTGTCTTATATTCTAGCTCATTGCATATATCGTATGGGTCCTTATTGTTTGGCAAAGTTACGAACTTCAATGTGTATCCAGGCTCCAGTATCGGTAGAACAAGTTCTGCAATTCGAATAGCAGCATGACGTCCGGCACTATCGCCATCCATACAGATGGAAATTTCTTTAGCAAATTTCCATAGATTTTTTATCTGCTCTGCAGAAATTGCGGTACCAAGCGGAGCAACTGTATTGCTAATTCCCGCTTGATGTAGTGCTATTACATCCATATATCCTTCAACAACAAATAGATGCTGTTTTTTGCGTATTTCACTCAAAGCAAAGTTTAATCCATATAAATTTTCTCTTTTCTTAAAGAGCTGACTCTCTGGGCTGTTTAGATACTTCGGCTGTTGCTCAGAGTTCAGCGCACGTCCGCCAAAACCAATAACTTTGCCCGTGATGTTGTGTATAGGAAATATCAGCCGATCATAGAAATAATCACGAGAATTCTTATTTATTAACCCAACATCGATCAAAATCTCGTCTTTAATACCAGAGGAGTTCAAATATTCCTTCAAGCCAGAACTTGGTGCATAACCTATTCTAAATTTATCTATGATTTTGAGTGAGATCTTGCGCTGCCTTAAATAAGCCATAACACCTCGATTTTTCTGCGCGAACCAACTTGCAGCTAAATTCAGTGCTGAAAACAGTTTGTCATTTTCTTTAGCAAAGCTGAGGTTTTTGGGTAACTCAACACCTGCAACAGATGCCAAATTTTCCAACGCTTCCTTAAAACTTAAGCCCTCAGTTTGTGAAATAAATTCAAACGCATCACCATGAGCTGAGCAACCGAAACAGTAATATAAGCCCTTAACATTGCTGACCGAAAAAGATGGAGTTTTTTCGTTATGAAATGGGCAGAGTCCAACAAAACTATCTCCTCTTTTTATTAACCTAACTTTTTTTCCTACTATGTCGGACAACAATAATTTTGACTTTATAATATCTATATGATCCATTTTACCGAATGAGTAGTGGTAGGATAAAAATTATATAGAATTTATGCATATCTGACTCGAAATTTATTCAGAAAGATCAGAAGAGCTTGACAAAAAGCTCAAAATAAATTACCCATATAAATACCCTTAAGTTGCAATTTCTTATATGTCAGATGTGATATCAGTTGCTTCAGACCACGCAGGTTATGAACTAAAATCAGAAATAAAGGCTTACTTGGAAACTTTAGATTATACAGTGATAGACCGTGGCTGCACTGCTGAACAAAAGAGTGTAGACTACCCTGACTATGCTGCTGAAGTTGTAGAAGATATAACAAACAAAAAAGCAAATTATGGAATATTAATTTGCGGTACAGGTTTGGGCATGAGTACTGTGGCAAATCGTTTTGAAGGAATCTACGCTGCTTTATGTAATAGTGTTGAGATCGCAAAATTAGCTCGCGAGCATGGCAACGCGAATATACTTTGTCTTGGTGCAGGGTTTACTGCGAGTGGATTAGCAAAAGACATAGTCAAACAATTCCTCGAAACAGAATTTTCAAAAGAAAGTAGACATAAAGAACGCCTTGATAAACTTAGCAATATTAGCAAGAAAAAAACCACAAAAACTTATAACGAAGATGAAATATCAAAATTCGCTAAAATAGCAGGTGAATGGTGGAATGAGAATGGCAAATTCAAGCCATTGCACATGATGAATCCTGTGAGAGTATCATACATCGTTGAGAAAATAAAAGAATTAAAAAAATGCGATTTAAAAGAACTATCATTGCTCGATGTTGGTTGTGGTGGTGGCATTTTGTCAGAGTCAATGGCGCGTATTGGTATTAGCGTTGCAGGAATAGATGTATGTGAGGAAAACATAAAAGTGGCACAGTTGCATGCGAAGAAAGTAGGGTTAAATATAGAATACACACACACTAGCATTGAAGAGCTAAGCAATGACAAGAAGTATGACGTGGTTTTGTTGATGGAAGTGGTTGAACATGTCGATAATTTAGAGTTTTTCATGAAAAAAGCAATAGAGCTGTTGAAGCCAGAAGGGCTAATTTTTATATCGACGATAAATAGAACTATTAAATCCTTCTGTCTTGCAATAGTCGGCGCAGAGTACATATTAAACTGGCTGCCAAAAGGCACACATAATTGGAATAAATTTCTCAAGCCATCAGAAATTGCAAATCATCTAAGAGAGAACAATGTAACACTACAAGATATGACTGGTATGGAATATAATGTAATAAAGCGTGAATGGAACTTGACCAAAGGTGTGGATGTTAATTATATACTTTGTGGAAACGTTGTAATTTGAAATCTCATTCAAGTACTAGAAGGTAATGCAAATATTCTAGGCAGTTTTACTTTACTTAGCAGCTAATTTATCATATGTATTTCCATAGGGTATCGCTATATTAGAATATGTTACAATTACTAACCTTACTTGCTGTTATCACTTCGGTTGTATTCTTTGGTCATCTAGTTCCAATGGAAGTGAAAACCTTCTTGTATTCAATAAGCCTTAGTATAAAAGAGATCTTACTATTTATAATGCCTTTTATTGTTTTTGCATTAATCTTTAGTAGTGTTAACAATCTTAAGCAGTCGGCTATAAAGTTTATATTGTTACTTATTATAACGATTTTCTTGTCGAATCTAGCTTCAAGTTTAATAGCTTATTCTGTTGGGCATTTCATCACACAAAACACTTATTCAATACAAGATATAACATATGAAGAAACAATTGTTCCTTTATGGTCATTTAGGATACCTGCATTGCTTTCTAATTTTTATGCCCTTGCTTGTGGATTTGTGTTAAGCATATTAGTGTCCACAATATTACCAAAAAAAAGCAAAGAGCTCTCGAACAAAATGTTAGATTTAACTCTCTTTATTTTGAAGACATTTTTGACGCCAATTATTCCAATGTTTGTACTTGGTCTTGCTTTAAAAATGGAACATGATCAGGTTTTACCCATAATATTTAAGGATTACTCAATAATTTTTATTATTATATCATCTGCAACCTACCTTTATGTTTTTCTCTTATATGGAGCAGCAAATTCGTTCAAGATCACAAGCTGGATAGCTAGTATAGGTAATATGATACCAGCATTTATTACTGCAATGAGCACAATGTCTAGTAATGCAGCTATGCCGCTTACTCTTGAAGGAAGCAAAAAAAATGTAAAGCAGCATGATATAGCATCGTCTGTTGTGCCAATAACCGCTAGCTTTCATTTAGTAGGTGATTGCTTTTTTATTATAATACTATCAATGATAATGACTTTTGGTGGTGCATTGTCTGCAACAGACTATGTGACTTTCCTTCTCTACTTTCTGTTATTTAAATTTGCTATTGTTGCAGTTCCAGCGGGAGGGATTATGGTAATGTTGCCCGTTCTTGAGAAGTATCTTAAATTCTCCCCAGAGATGCTTTCATTAATTACAGCATTGTATATAGTGTTTGACCCAATAATAACTTCAGCAAATGTTATGGGTAACGGTGCGTTCACTATGATGTTTACAAAGCTCTATGATAAGCTTAAGTGATGTCCATTCTAGCAATTAATACTGTAGGTGCTGGTAGTTCAATAGCAGTAATTGATTACGATGGTAATTGTTTTGTAGAACGCAATTCTGCAAACAATAGTCATGCAGAATCATTTTTTCAAATACTGAATACTTTGTTTGATAAGCATAATTACAGCTACGATAAAATAGACCATTTAGCAGTGATAGTTGGACCAGGAAGTTTTACTGGAATCAGAGTTGGTATATCAACTGCACAAGGTATAAATCTTGCTACAAATAAGCCGTTATATGGGGTTAGTGCCCTGGAAGCTCAAGCATATGCAATATCGCTACTTTGTACAAATAGCAAAAAAAATATTAAAGCTATAATCGAAGATGATCAAAAGTTTTATACGCAGTTATTTGATTTCAATTTGTTACCGCTATCAAATCCTGCTGTAGTAAGTGAACTCCAGCCTGAAACGCACTGCATTACATATATGGATTGCAGTTTACCAAAGTTGGATGCTAGCCATGCAGGGCTATTAGTCCGTTATAGACTAAAAAATAAACAAAAATTAAATGGAGTTGAGGCTCTATATTTAAATGAGCCTCAGTATATGAAATCGTTGCCTATTGCGTAAACACTATTAATTTGGCCAAGTTTGTATATCTGACTTACTATTTCTTCTGCTACTTCTTTTATACTCATATTTGAATTTTCTACCTCTATAGCATTTTGTGGTACAAATAAATCTTCCTCCCTAAATTTAATACTATTTATATTAGTAACCTTCCTATTTTTTCTTTGCTTTTTTGATATAGTACGCTCTTGTAATATCAATGGATTGCACCTAAGTACTATAGGGAGGATTTTTGTGCTCATTTTTTTACTAAGTTCTACTACTGAGTTATATATTCTTATGTTGTAATCATTATTTTTAATTAATTCATCAACAAATATATAATTTTTTGAGTCAATAGGATAGGCTTCTATTGCCTGAAACATAACATGTGTAGTGTTATATATTCTATCTCGAGCTTCTTTGGAAGTTTGATTATATTCAAGTCCACTTACAATTACTGCATTTATCATACTAGATAATACTATTGCTGTAGAAAGTTTACCACTTCCTGGAAGACCAGTGATATATATGAAAAATTTTGTTAGCTGTTTTTTTATCTCAACGTTTATCATATTATTTTTAATATTAAAACCTACAATTATAATAACATAAAAACAAGGCTTTAAAACATATGAAACATTACATAAAAAGTCGCTTTTATAGTTAAAATACTATGTAATCTAGAAATGTAAACTCTAATCACCTAAGGCAAGTAAAAGTGCTTAGTATTTTAACGTAGGTTCACCTTTTAGTTTGTAATAAACTTTTTTTTACGTATAAATCTTTAGAAAATTTTAGTCAAGAGCTATGTTATTAACAAATAGTGAGTTGAAAAGAGACCTAGTTAACGCCTATCAAATTTTATCTTATCTTAAATTAGATGATCATACGTATACTCATCTCTCTGTACGTTCTGAAGATAAAAAGTCATTTTATGTTTATCCGTTTGGTATACGTTTTTATGAAGTAGATGAAAGTTCATTGATGAAAGTATCGTTTGATGGGAATATAATTGAAGGCAAAGAATATCAATATAATAAAACTGGCTATGTAATCCATGGCTTCATTTATCAAGCAAGGAAAGATATTCAAGCAATTTTTCATCTACATACACCTTCTATTGTAGCAGTTTCTTCTCTCAAGGATGGATTACTCCCAATAAGTCAGTGGGCGCTGCACTTTTATAATAAGGTATCTTACCATGATTATAATTCCCTGGCACTTGATGATACAGAAGGAAAAAGATTAATAGCTGATTTGAAAGAAAATTTTGTGATGTTAATGCGCAATCATGGATCTATAACATGTGGTCAGACTATACAAGAAGCAATGTTTTATACGTATCACTTAGAACAAGCTTGTAAAACTCAATGCCTGATGCTAGCAATGAATAGGGAGTTGTCAATTCCAAGTGAAGAAATTTGCTCAAAAGCCGTAAAGGATCTTCTGTCTTTCGAAAGCAATCTTGGTGAGAGAGATTGGCACGCATGGGTTAGGTTGATTAAAGGTAAGTTATAAAAGTTTCTGACTCTTCGATAGATATTAGATTTCTTGCATAACCAGCCAGTCTGAAATCCAATAATGGTTTCACACGCTGTAATTCATGCAAGAAGTCTAATGTCTCCATCTCTACTTAAGTTAACACCCTTAACTAAGCAGATACAAGTAAATATAGCCCTTCCCATAATAGTCCAAAAAGGTCATAAGAAAGAAGAATCGACAGCATGACGAAAAGATTTGAATAAAGGAATGTTTTTTCTGGTTCTGTTTTTTATAGCAAACCAATAATGCTCAATTTTGTTGAAATCTGGAGAATATGGAGGAAGATATAAAATTTCTGCACCAACTCCTTTAGCAAATCTTATTAGACTTATGAAAAGTAGCATTATCAAGGATAACAGTTTGTCCAGGTTCCAAAATCGGTGTCAGAAACTGCTCAAACCATTTATTAAAGATATCCATATTGCAGTGGCCTTTAAAGGTTAACGGAGCAATTATTTTTCTTCCACTTAAGGCTGCAACCATGCTAATTCGTTGAGTTTTCTTTCCAGATTTTAGGGCATAAAACCGCTGTCCTTTCTGGCAATACCCATAGGTTCAGTGTTATCAATGCCAGACTCATCTATATACACTAATTCTTTAGGTTCTTTTGTTGCTATAACCTTTGAAAATTGAGCTCGCTTTTCTTCATTTCTTTCTTTATATCCGTAGGTCTTTTTTTTCTTGTGAATCCTATATTTTTAAGTGCTCGATGAATTGTTTGTCTACTAATATTGCCCCAGCATCTCTGACTGAGTTTTGCCACCTTGCTCATTTGCAAATTCGGCAAATGCATTCCAGTCGGTAATTTTATGCCACGCTTCCAAGCTTTTTTGATTGAAAATCTCCCGTTTTCTCACGTCTTTTCTTCCACTCATATAAAGTTGTTTTTCCGATCTTAAATCTCTTGGCAACAGTTTCTCCACTCTCTCCTTCATCCAATGCTTCCATTACCTTTTTTCTTAAGTCATAACTATTTGCTACTGGCATCCTTACCTTCCACTACTATCAATCCATATCTTACTCTTTTTGGACTATTATGAGAAGGGCTATAACTAGTAAGTTTTTTCAATCCTGCTCCACAGCAAATTTTAATGCTATGTGAGTAGTTATAGTGCTGTTAACAATTAAAATGACAAAAACTAAGATGGTGATTAGTAGTGTATAAATATTCAAGGATAAATTTTCAAATTGAGTTAGCAATTTGAAATATACAAAAGTTGGCATTATCATTGGCAAAACAAGAATTTGCGACACTCCTGATGCTAAGTTATTTCGACCAATCATCAATGCATTTCCAGTAGCTGAAATATTAATGATTATCAGCGTATTAAATAATAAAGACACTCCAACTGCTATTGAATGTTCAATATTATTGCCTAGAATTGCAAAGCTGAACATGAAAGAAATCACTGAAATCGGTAACCCAAATAACAACCAGTGAGCGAAGATTTTATAAGCAACTATCAGCCTAGAAGAGAGTGGCTGTAAAAAGATTTGCTCTAATATTCCATCATGATAATCAGATGTAAATAAATTATTTGTAGAGATCTGCAAAACAAATGTAGCACATATCCATGTTAATGTTAATATGACTTCTTGTTTACTGTTGTTTTCAAGTGTATATGAAGATAAACTTAACATTATAATAAAAATACATACTATATAAGTAAGATTATTATCATTTATTACTAATTTTTTTACCAAACTAATCATACCAGGATTTTAAATGTTTATTATAAATTATAGTGTTTACTTTGAGGGTAGTATAATTTTTTGTGTTTACAAGTTATATAAGTTTTAATATATTTTATTGATAATGCTATGGAAAAATTAATAAAAATAAAGTTACCGGAAGATTACGTTCCTTCAGAAAATGAAGAATATATGAACGTAAAACAACTGGAATACTTTAGCTTAAAGTTACAATCAATACTCTCTGAACTGGAGAAACAAGATCTAGAAGATAGTAGTATTTATTCTGATAGTGAAAATGGAGAATTAATTAAGCGCCGAAAAGATAGAAAAGAAAAAATTAAGGAGGCGTTGGAAAAAATAAAATTAGGCATTTATGGTTACTGCGATGGAACGGGAGAAGAAATAGGAGTCGAAAGACTTAAAGCTAATCCGCTTGCTATGTATTGTATTGAAGAACAAGAGAGAATAGAAAAAGAAAAGAACGTGTATAACATTAATGATTAGAACTTGTTCGCGAATTCAAGCATATTTCTCTCCTTAACATAACTCTACTCATAGCCAGATATATGAAATTTTCAGTGAATAAATCTTATTCTTTCGATAGTCTTCTATTCCTAAAGCAAAAGTCCTTTCTACAACCCACCTTCTTGGCTGCACTTTAAACCCCTCATTGGTAGTAGCTAAGGCGGTGTGTCTTTGTTGACTTAGAACCTACATGAAGGCCTTTTGACAATCTCAATATCCATACCATATTCTTCCTTTATATGATTTTTTAAATTTTCTCCTTGGTATCCCATCACATAGTAAATACCGCCATTTACACCTATACACAATACATAGAAAATTGCTTCTAATATTTCTCTTTTGCTATACTTTGACGACCTTCCTCCTTTCCTGTATGATACTCTGGAGTAGCTTTCTATTCTTGTCCATTCCCTTTGACTTAGGTCTGCTGGATGCTTTTTTCTCATCTTTACCCAGCACTAAAACTTTAGATATTATAGCCTTTTACTAATCTCTGGACAAGCTCTAGCTTCGGTAAACTCAGTAGAAGGTTCTTTTGCAAAAAATGCAGCATGTACAGCATTTTTAATGAAAAAACACGCGGCAAGTGCAAATATTGCTGTTGGTATATAACACCAAGGAGAAGCTATACTAAAAAAAGTAGCAGAAGCTACTGTTAAGCAACAACAAGTCAGTATCGTTTGATCACGTAGATAACGTCTATCAACTCCACCGTACTCAGCCATCAACCTTTTAACTTTATCATTGTTACCGTATGGCAGAGTAAGCGTTTTAATCAAATTCATTACACCATTATTAGTGAAATATGGAGCACACTCTATAACTCTGGAGCCATTAACCTTCTGATTAGGATCAGCACCATACTTTAGAAGCAACTCTACATATTTTTCGCGTTTATCGTTGTCACAATTGATTGCTTGATATAATGGAACTCGACCATTTTTATCTAACATATTAGGATTAGCACCATATTTCAAAAGTATTTCCATAGTATGATCATCATCACACAAAAACGCTTTAAACAACGGATTTTTACCATTTTTATCTAACATATTAGGATCAGCACCATATTGTAACAATAACTCTACAATTCTGCTGTCATCGATAACCCTACAATAGTATAACGAAGCTTCATTATGTAATAGCTTTATATTAGGATCAGCACCATTTTCTAAAAGAAGTTTCAAAATACTATAATTTCTTGAATCTTTAGCTTGCATTAAAGCAATAGATAATGGAAAGTAAATATAAATAAGTTTTTCATTGATGTAATCACCAAATCTTCCATCTTTACTGCTTTTGAATTTGGAAAAAAGCTTTTCAAGAAACTTTATATCCTGATTATATAGAGCCCTACTTAAGTAAAACCTCAAATCTCCAGGCGAATTAATTTCATTTAAATTTTCGTCAGTTAGATTTGTAACCTCTTCTATGCTTTCCTTAGTAAGAAATTCATATGCAGAACCTAGCTGCTTAAATTTTTCTTCATTTTGTTTCTTCACAACCTCATTTTTACCTGAATGTTTATCAGGATGATATTTCAAGGCTAATTTTCTATACGCTGATTTAATTTCTTGTTCACTGGGCGCATCGCTTGATTGAAAACCTAATATTTTTAAAGCTTCCTTTCTACCTACAATAAATTCCCCACTGAAATATGTTAAATTAAACGTAACCCAAAATTTCAAAAAGTAAAGCTTTTTATGTCAAATTACGTCTATTTCATAACTGTACAAATATTGTAGATCAGGAAACTTCAGTCCTTGATACTGGAATAACATCTCTATACTACTTAGAGTCAATCTCAATATTAAAAAATTTCTCAAATAGAAAAAAGGCAAAAGGAACCCTGTCAGATACTATCTAGTTTTTAAATTGGCGTTCTTTATTGTCTAATTTGACATCCACTCAATAGATACCATTTTTGCATTTAATTTACAGAATGTAGTCTAAGTACAAACTTGTGAAAGGCTTATGTGTAATGCTTCTCCACATAATCACTAATAATTTCCTTAAATTCTTCAAAAATATTATCACCTTGTAAAGTTTTGAAATATTTGCCGTCTTTGTAGACTGCTGAAACAGGTTTTTCTCCATACCCAGGCAGGCTGATCCCCAGATTTGCATGTTTGCTCTCTCCAGGACCATTTACTATGCATCCCATAACAGCAACGTTCATATACTCTACACCAGGATTCTTTTTCTTCCATACCGGCATATGAGTTTTTATGTAGCCATTTACTTCCTCAGTTAATATACGAAAACGATCGCTACTTGTGCGTCCACAACCAGGACATGAACTCACCTGAGGGTTAAAGTAGCGCAAACCTATAGACTGCAGTATTTCCTGACATACTACCACCTCATTAGTGCGTGATTCACCAGGGCGCTGAGTTAAAGAAGCCCGGATAGTGTCTCCAATACCATTTTGCAATAAATAAGTAAGCCCTGCTGTGGTATTTACTACGCCTTTGTTACCCATACCAGCTTCGGTTAAACCCAAATGCAGCGCATAATTGGAAGATTTTGCAAGTGCCGTATAAACTAAAATTAAATCCTGCACTCTACTGACTTTACATGAAATGATTATTTTCTCTGCATTAAGGCCAATCTTTTCAGCTTTTTTTGCACTACCAAGAGCAGACATTACAAGCGTCTTACGTAATATAACATCAGAAGTTTTTGGATTACTAGATAAGGAGTTTTCATCCATTAATTTTTGTGAAAGGTACTTATCAAGACTACCCCAATTTACTCCAATTCTGACAGGAAGATCATGCGTTATTGCATACTCTATAATTTTTTCGAATTTTTCATCACGTTTATCACCAAAGCCTATATTACCTGGATTTATCCTAATTTTACCCAGAATTTTAATGTTGTCTGGATAATCCTGAATCAGCCTGTAGAGCTCATATTGTCCACAGCCTACTAATATCTTACCATCAAAGCCTTCTTTATTTATTTCCTCTACTATATAAGGTATTGCTTTTGCTACTTCCTCTGAGTTCAAAGCAATTCGCACCAATTCTGAACCTGCATGCGCTAGTTCTATTACTTCTTTTGCATATTTCTGAGCACTACTTTTTATGTTGTCAGAATCTATATGTGCACCAAGTGCCATGGATTGAACAACTATAGGATTATTTCCACCTATCTTCACTTGTCCAACTTTTACAGTATGAGTTTTATGCATGGAAACCGGCGATGACTCATATGCATCATCACTCAATGTCAGGTCTCTATCTAGCATATTATTAATCGTGACACTATTTTACTGTGTCAACTACACTGCCAAATGAACTTGAACCATTTAAACTATGCTGTGGTGTTCTATTTAGATCAGTAATAGAATCATGAGAGCACGTTCTTCTTGATGGAGTTTCTTTTATAGTAACATTTATAGGGGAAACTTTTTTTTCTCGTGTTGAAGTAACTTTTTTCCCTTTTTGTTGTTCACTTTTTTTATGCTGCTTACTTTCATACTGAGAAACTGGCTCTTGATCTATAAATACAGCACCCTTTAAACGTGCAAGATTAATACCATGCTGATTGATCATAGCATCCTCCCCATCTTCAACTATGCAAGCTCCCACGTTGTTTGGCTCGTTATCAAGGCTAGCAATTTTTTTTTCTTTTAATTTTTTGATTAGATCTTCTTTATTCATAGCTAGATCTTGTAACTTTTTTTTCTTGAGGAGCTCCCTACGCTTCTCATACAGTTTATATGACTCAGCAAAATCCTCGTCTGCATGAAAGTTTGCACCACCAGGGTTACCAGGAGGTATGTACCTCTTACTGAACTTTACCTTAGACTTCGCTTCAACATTATGTACAGTAAAGAAACTAGAAACCAAAAGTATTAATATAAATAAAACTTTAGAAAAGATCTTAAGCATACTATAGTGAATATTGTGCTTTAAAAGATACCAATTAACAAACTTCAAGTAAATCAGAATCTCTACCAACTTTATAATACAAACATCTTTCTAAAAAATTTACTACCAAAACCTACATAATGGGAATGTTCAAAAAAGTGTGTCAAACCGAAAAAAAAGTAATAAATTGATATAAAAAATGGAGGTTTGATATGAGTCAAGCAAATAGAACTACTGGTTTGGTAGATTATAAAGAATTAGAAACAAATATCCTGTCATCTATACGAGAAGGAAGACCATTGACAGGAAGAGATGGAGCATTAACACCGTTTATAAAAAGGCTGCTAGAGGCAAGTCTGGAAGGTGAAATAGAAAGCCACATGTCAGCTAAAAGTGAAGAAAATAACCGAAGAAATGGAAGGAATGCAAAAACTTTACGTACAAGTTCAGGCTCATTTGAACTATTAACACCAAGAGACAGAGAAGGAAGCTTTGAACCGCAAATAGTCAAAAAAAGGCAAACAAGCCTACATCCAGAACTTGAAGCAAAGGTCTTAAGTACATACGCCAGTGGCATGGGATACAGAGACATAGCTTCACACGTTGAGGAAATATATGACCATAAAATATCAGCAGCAGAGATATCCAATATTACTGATAAACTGCTACCAATAATCAATGAATGGCGCAGCCGTCCATTGCAATCAGTGTATCCAATAGTGTTCATGGATGGCATGTTTTTTAAGGTCAAGGAGGACGGACATTGCGTAAGTAAATGCATGTATAATATATTGGGTATAAATCAAAATGGCAGAAAAGAAGTATTAGGTTTTTATCTGGCTGAAAGTGAGGGAGCTAACTTCTGGTTGGGAGTTTTAAATGACCTCAAAGAAAGAGGAGTAGAAGATATTCTGATTGCATGTGTAGATGGGCTAAAAAGCTTTCCTGCAGCCATCAACAGTGTATTTCCCAGTGCAGAAGTGCAGCTATGTATAGTACACCAAATAAGAAATTCTCTGAAATATGTATCCAGTAAAGATGTAAAAGTTTTCATGAATGATCTGAAAAAAATATATCGTGCTTCAAGTAAAGAAATTGCTGAGAATTATCTGCTTGAGCTGGAAGAAAAATGGGGAGAAAAGTATCCTTTAGTTATAAAATCCTGGCAGAACAATTGGGAAAACTTATCCAGTTATTTTAAGTATTCTGGGCCAGTTAGGAAGCTGATTTACACCACTAATCCAATTGAGGGGTTGCATAGACAAATCAGGAAATTTACTAAAACTAAGGGTTCATTTACTAGTACAAATGCCTTGTACAAACAGGTATATTGTGCTATAAAAAAGGTAGAGCAAAGGTGGATTATGGCTCTCCCTAATTGGGCTTTAACTATGTCTCAACTTGATATTTTCTTTCCAGATAGATTGAAAATTGAGTTGAACTAAAAATGCGGCTTGACACACTTTTTTGAACGTTCCCTACATAATCTAAAGGAAATTTAAGGTGTTACAAATTTTACGTAACACCCTTTCAAGAAGAGCATTACACTCTTCCTTGCTGTAAGTTATTCTTCAGTTTTTCGGTATCATTCACATTATTAAACTTTCCGCTTGGCATATCTTGAGACAAGTCGTTTTTCTTCTCTTTATCAAGCTTAACTCCCTGATAGATACAGAATGCAACAAAACTAGTTACAGCTATTGCAGCAACAGCACTGACTATGGCACAAGTTAGTATTGCTTGTTCTTGTCCCCCTACCATGTCTGCAAATGTTTCTACTTTTTCTTCTAAGCCTGTAAATTTTTCTTGCAAGCCGCTTAAGTGCTCTTGCATAGCTTGAAACTGCTCAGTACCAATCTTGTCTTCTAATGCACCAAAAACTTTTTCAAACTGCTCAACATCTATCTTTTGAGCTTCTTGCCACTCTTTTAATGCACTAAATACCTCTTCAAACTGTTTAGCATCTATCTTTTGAGCTTCTTGCCATTCTTTTAATGCGCTAAATACTTCTTGAAACTTTTTAGCATCAATATTTTGACTTTCCTGCAATGCTGTTACATCCGATTTATCAAAACCGAATACAAATTTGGTTATACCCATTTTTAACCCCCTAGCTAATTAATATATTACTATTGTACGTTTTTAGTAGTTAATTTAGTATTAAACACTATACAACTGGGATCCAATAAGAAATATCTGGTCATGCGCTGGAACTTTTGAATTCCAGTTATGCAAGAGATCTATTGATCTTAAAATAACTTTCTTTGGTTTAAGTTAAGGGTTATTCTACCAATATCTCTCTCTTTCCTGAGTAACTCGGAGCACTGACAATACCTTCTTTCTCCATTCTTTCAACAATATTTGCAGCTCTGTTATAGCCTATTCTAAGTTGCCTTTGAATGTAACTAGTTGAAACCTTTTGATCTCTCTGAATGATGGCCACTGCTTGCTTGTATAGATCGTTCTCTTCATCTTCTGTTTCACCTTCTGATTCCGCGAAAGAATTTTCATCTTCTTGAGTGATTTCCTCCATGTAGTTTGGCTCACCTTGCGTTTTCAGATGATCAACTATATTTTGCACCTCATCATCACTTACAAATGGACCGTGCACTCGAATAATCTTACCACCAGAGGCCATATAAAGCATATCACCCATACCGAGTAACTGTTCGGCCCCTTGTTCACCAAGTATTGTACGGCTATCTATCTTAGAAGTAACAGCAAAACTAATTCTCGTTGGAAAGTTTGCTTTTATCACACCTGTTATCACATCTACAGATGGGCGTTGTGTTGCCATTATGATGTGTATTCCTGCAGCACGAGCCATCTGAGCTAAACGTTGAATAGAGCATTCTATATCTTTGCCAGCAACAAGCATTAAATCTGCCATTTCATCTACGATCACCACAATATACGGAAATGTCTCCATTTTAAGTGGTATTTTTTCAAATAAAGGTTTACCCGTTGTTGAGTTAAAGCCAATCTGTACAACGCGCTCCAACTCTATTCCGCTATTCATCGCTTCTGTAATTTTTTGATTATAGTTTATTACATTGCGCACATTTAAATATGACATCATGCGATAGCGATTTTCCATCTCTTTCACTATCCACTTAAGAGCAATAACAGCTTTTTTTGGCTCTGTTACCACTGGCGTTATTAGATGCGGTATTGCATCATATATTGAAAGCTCGAGCATTTTGGGGTCGATCATTATCATCTTGCATTCATCAGGACTTAGTCGATAAACAAGCGACAGAATCATCGTGTTAATTGCAACCGACTTACCTGACCCTGTAGTTCCGGCAACAAGCAAGTGGGGCATTTTAGTCAGATCTGCAATAACTGGTTTTCCGCTTATTTCCTTGCCAAGCGCAATTGGAAGATTTAAGTTTGCATTTTGGTATTCTGGCGATTCAAGTAAATCACGCAGCATTACAATCTCTCGCTCCTTGTTTGGCAATTCTATTCCCATGGCATTTTGTCCACGAATTATTGAAATACGTGCAGAAAGTGCACTCATTGAACGTGCAATATCATCTGCAAGACCAATCACTCTTGCAGATTTTGTACCTGCTTGTGGTTCAAGTTTGTATAAAGTCACAACCGGTCCATAACATACACTTATAATTTTTCCTTGCACGCCAAAATCACTCAGAACCTGTTCGAGCAGAGATAAATTCTTATTGCTCTCTAATGCATTCAACTGTTTTCTCTGCAAAGATTCTTCTGCTTTGGAAAGTAAGTGAATGCTTGGAAACTCAAACTCGCTAGAAGGTGGTTTAACAATTTCTTCGGCAGCTTTTTTCTTTCTTTCTTTCGGTTGTTGTTTAGTGGTTATATATTTTTCCTCTACTACTAATGGTGCTATTGAATAATCAGTAGTTTTACGTAACCTGAAAAACAGAACCTTTGTAAAAAGGGAAAATATTTTTTTACATAGGAAAAGCAAAGAATAAACCGTTCTCTTCCAACCAATCAATCCTACAATACCTATTGATGCTACTACTGTGAATATGTAAAACGGGCAGTGGTCAATTAGAGCATTACCGACTATTCCACCGTGCATGTATCTAGCAGTAATGCCAAGCGAAAGTTGCGACAATATAGCATATATTGCTACATTGATTAACGTTAGGTAGATAATTTTCAGCAATGATGCTCTGAAAATTAAAAAGTAAACTATGGTTGTAGCTATTGTAATACTAGCGAGTCCAAGAAATTGAACCAATATATCAGCTAAATATGAACCTACTACTCCGCCCAAATTTGTTACTTCCTGATTTGTAGCTGTATTTAAGGATGGATCTTTATAATCATAGCTAAAAACCGATATATATATATACATTAATAGTGACAAGTATATCGCTGATTTTAGCTGTTTTTTTAACATCTACTTAAAGTAATAAGTAATTGTATATTTTACAAAGTGAATTGCTATTATCAATATCATCACGGATAAATCTAATCCATTGAATGGTTGTATATACCTTCTGATAACCTTTAGTGGAGGATAAGTGAGTCTGTTTAAAGTTTGCATTATGCTGCTTACAATCTCATTATACATGTTAACTACATTCAATTTAATCAACAAATCGAGAGCAATTGAGCATATTAGAACGAAGCTGTAAAGATCAAGTAACAGGTTAAGTAAGTATATGATTGGATGCATATTACTAATTTACACTAAAACCTATTATGTGTAGTGATATGTATAAAATCAAGCCCCACAATAATTTTTATGCTGAAATAGGTGTAAACAATAAGCTATAAGATATTATACCCTTTGATTCCACGTGGATAAAAAACTTATTGATAAATTAACGGAGAGATGTGTACTGTATGAATAGCTTTTTGATCATGTTTATTACATGCAGGATAAGTGTTCAGGTACGTATGAAACCAGCGCTTCTTTTCTTGTCACCTCTTGTTACCTAAATAGCCTCTGTTCAAGTAGCCCCTTTGTTGTCATCCCAGTGCCCAGACACTGGGATGGCTTTGTTGCACCACTCAAGGAAAGAACAGGCAGTTACTGATGGAATTTGTTATAAAATAGATATTTAGCCGACAAAGGAAAAATATGCCAATAAGAATGAAAGTCAGTAACTGCAATGAATATAACAAATTTCTTCAAGAAAGGGGAAATGTTTTTCATTATATCAACGATGCCATTGAAAATTGGTACGAAAATAGTCCAAAAGTAGCAGGTGGCAACAATGTCTACAGCGACAAAGTAGTGATTCTAATTCACATAATAACCTATCTATTCAGGATTGGTCTTAGGCAAACAGTGGGATTTATAGAGAAATATCTTGAGCAAATAGGGAAAATTTTGCAAATTATCAGCTATTCGCAGGCTTCAAGAAGGTTTAAAAAGCTTAATATCAAAATCAACGACTGCAGAGTTGATAAGAACGATATGGAAGATATTGAAATTGCTATAGATAGTACAGGTATCAGCATCTACAATAATATTCCAGGCCATAGTAAGGCAAATGGTACAGATAGAAAGTATCGCCGCTATGAGCAAACAAGATGTAATGCTAGAGATAGGTAGTAAAAAAGTTATAGCTGCAAAATACAGTAGTGGAGTTTATTCCGACCACTATGGAGCCTGTGATCTTATTGAAAGAGTGGATACCAAGTATAACATAAGCACGATATATGCAGATAGATCGAAAGAAGTTATACAAACTGTGCGATGAGCTTGACATAAAGACAAGGATTCCTCCGCAAAATAATGCAGTAGAGCATCCAAAGTTGGATTATATGAATGAGAGAAATTCTACAATCAAGCTCATAAAGTCATATGATGAAGATGGTATGAAGAGGTGGAAAAAAGAGATAAATTATTGGAAGAGATCTTATATAGAAAGTTTTTTCTCGCGACTGAAGCAAATATTTGGATTTAGTTTTAGGAATAAATCTGAGATTAATCGTGAGAAGGAACTGCTACTCAAGTGTTATTTGCTTAACAAATTTACTGAAATAGGCATGGCTAAGTTTGATATAGCTTCATGAATTTATTATACATTACCCACTATCCGAAGAGCTGTGCAACAAAGCCCACTGGGATCCAGATTGGCACTAAGTTGGTAAACATGAAAGCGCTTTATAACGTTTTTGATGTGAAAGCTAATGTCAGCTACTCAAATGATACCATTTGTTATAAACTCACTTTTACTCTATGGTCTTGTCGATATCCTGAACAGATACAATATTTTTTATTTATAAAATGAAGTAACTACTTATCGTAAAGTTGATCTATAGATATAATACTACCATTTGATGACTTTTCAGCACATTTCTCACTTTCATATTCTTTATCAGAATCAACGCTAAATACTAAAGTATCTCCTGAAATTTTATCATGAAACTCACTAATAGCAAAAAACGGTACAGTGACTTGTTCTTGTTTTCCACGAAAGCTCAAACTGACGCTAAACTTATCTTCAAGAACTTTTAGACCAAAAAATTGATGCTGTAATATAATAAGCATTTGAGTAGGGTATGATTCTTTCAAGTAGTCTGGCATGACAACACCATTAAAGCGCGTAAAAAATACTATTTCTAAGTGAGGAGTAAAAACATTATCTAATATAGTATTCAAAGCCTTTTTGATAACTTGAAATTTAGCATAACTAAGCGACTTCTGATAATCTGTTTTATCCATATAACCCTTACATGTTTGGGGGAACTTCTGTTACCCGGCGTTCCCTAAACCGTGCTTATAGCAATGAAGTTATAGTGCCTAAATTAAGCAGCTAATGCAACATTGTCTTCAGCAGCAAAGTTATCGTTTGCATCTAAATTGTGAACTCTTAGCGGTGGTATCTAACCGAGCAAAGCTACCATCTTTACTATGCATGTCGATCCTTACTCGCCCCCGTATCAATCAAAAAATATGGTGGAGGCGCCGAGTACTGCCCTCGGGTCCAATACACCTATTACAAGGTAATTTTATTGCCATAGTGTATAAAAAATACACATGCTTATTATACAGTAGTATTGAATAAATGTCAAGTTATTGAACTCCAAATTGATTGGCAACTAAAAAACTAATATAAAAATTACTTCGCCTATTTATCTAATCTTAGTATACTCACAGTAGAGGTATTTTTAGAGCTCAAAATCTATCTTCGTCTGCAGACTTTTCTATCAAATAATCAAACTAAGTAAAGAATGTAGCGTATCTTCTTCAGCGCACATGGGTGCACACATATGCTTAATCTCTGTCGTATGTACGTTACATTTTTTCTGTTCTTTATTAATAAATATGGGGGATTCTATGCCTAATTCTTAACAAAAAACTACTCAAATGCTTTTGTAGCTATTGAATTTCTGAGTTCAAGAAGGCAAGAGACAGTGTGAGAAATGGCACAAGCCGAAAAAAAGATAAGTTGTGGAACAAAAAATGCAGACAACTGTGGAAAATTACCCACTGGAATCCAGACTTTGATTGTCAAATAAAAAATTCACATCTTAAAAGGATCATATACATTAATTTCCTTAATTTTCACTTTTTCATTTAATAATCTTAAGATGGGCTGTAAATCATCGTCGATTGATAAGCACAGTACTTCTCTATCAAGATAATTGGCTAAATGATTCTTCTTCTCAAGAATTTCTGTTTCTTCCAATAAGTCACATTTATTTAACACTACAATTTCCTCTTTTTCAACAAGATCGCTATTGTAAAGCTTCAGTTCATTATGCGTACAATTATAAGCTGAAATAATTTCATCGTGAGTTACATCAATTAAATGCAGTAAAATTTTGCACCTTTCTATGTGCTTTAAAAATTTGTGTCCGAGCCCAACTCCAAGATGAGCATCAGCGATTATTCCAGGAATATCTGCTATTACAATTTCGCTATAATCCACTTTTGCTACACCTAAATGTGGTCTTATAGTAGTAAATTCATAATCGCCTACTTTCGTATCAGAATTCGAGCAGCGGGTTAAAAATTTAGATTTACCTACATTTGGCATACCAATAATGCCAACATCAGATAAAACTTTTAGCTTCAATACTATGTTTCTTTCCTCACCAGGCTGACCATGAGTAAAATGCCTTGGTGCCCTATTGGTGGAAGATTTAAAGTTAGTATTTCCAAGTCCACCTTTTCCACCTTGTACTACTTGAAATTCCATGTCGGGTTTATCAAGATCTACTATCACTTCCTCACTTTCTTCATCGATTATTTGTGTACCAACTGGAACTTTAAGTATAATATCTTTTCCTGCCGTGCCAGATCTATCTCTACTCGTACCACTTTTTCCACTACTTGCTTTAATATGTCTTCGACAACGAAAATTAAGCAAAGTGTTGAGATTTGCATCACTGATGAAAATTATGTCTCCTCCCTTGCCCCCATTACCACCGTTTGGGCCACCAAATTCAACGAATTTTTCTCGACGAAAACTTGCGCAGCCATCGCCACCATCACCTGCTTTTAAATATAATTTAACTTCGTCTATGAAGTCCATGCTAACCCACAATAATATTTAGCATTTTCTCCTAATGAACTTTCTATTCTCATTAATTCATTATACTTTGCAAGCCTATCAGAACGCGACAGCGAGCCAGTCTTGATTTGTCCACAATTCGATGCAACCGCTATGTGGGATATCGTTGTATCTTCTGTTTCACCTGAGCGATGCGAAATAATAGCCCTATAGCCATTTGATTTTGCCATTTCAATAGCAGCAAAAGTTTCCGTAAGCGTTCCTATTTGATTTGGTTTAATTAGTACAGAATTTGCCATTTTTTCCTCTATTCCTTTACTTATTAGTTCACAATTTGTAACAAATAAATCATCTCCAACCAATTGAACTTTATTCCCAAGTTTTACAGTAAGTAATTTCCAACCTTCATAGTCGTCTTCATTCATTGCATCTTCTATAGAAATTATTGGATATTTGCCTACAAGGTCAAAATAATACTGAACCAATTCCTCTGAAGTGAGTTCTCTGTTTTCAAATTTATAAACTCCATCTTCATAAAAAGTAGATGCAGCAACATCAAGACCCAGTGCAAAGTGATTTTTCATCGAATAACCGGCAGATTCAACAGCCTGAATTATCAAATTAAGAGCTTCTTCAGTGCTTCCAATGTTTGGTGCAAAACCACCTTCATCTCCTACGTTTGTGCTATAACCTTTTTTCTTAAGAATGCTGCGCAAGTTATGAAATACCTCTGCAGATATTCTGATTGCTTCACTGAAAGTTTCAGCACCAACCGGAAGAATCATAAATTCTTGAAAATCGAGTTTATTATCTGCATGTACTCCACCATTAATGACGTTAATTAGCGGAACTGGCATCTGCTCTTCCCCTACTCCCAAATACTTATATAACGGCATTTTAAAGCTGTTTGCTGCTGCTTTTGCAACAGCAAGAGACACACCCAAAGTTGCATTTGCTCCAAGTTTAGATTTATTTTTTGTTCCATCTAGTTCAATTAAAACTTTATCAATTGCACTCTGGTTTGCTGCATCCATGCCAATGATTTTATTTGCTATCACTCCACTCACAGATTGAACAGCTTTCAGCACTCCTTTACCACAATACCTTTTTTCATCTTGATCTCTCAGCTCCAATGCTTCTAGTTTACCGGTCGAAGCCCCAGAAGGGACAGCGGCTCTACCTGTTGCTCCATCACATAGTTCTATTTCTACCTCAATTGTTGGGTAACCCCTGCTATCTAAAATTTCTCTTGCAAATACACTGCTGATCGTCTTTTTCATCATGCTAAACCTCCACTAGATTCACAATTGTGTTCACGTTCGGGAAATGTCACCCCAGCGCTGTAACATTTCAGTGTACGAACATTGCAATATACAGGTAATTTGAGTAGCGGATGGTCAGTGCTTGACACTGGAATCCAGTTTTTATTATACAGCCACTTATTTAAAGTTAAGTCTTCTGGATCCCAGTGTCTGGGCACTGGGATGACACCATTCTTAATGGAAGCTATCCCCATATCGCAATGTCTGTACAGTTGTTTGCCTAGACACTGGGATCCAGTTTTACTACACAATTTTATCATATAAATCACCAATGCTTAAGTTTATTTTACTAGCAGCAGCTTTGCAGTTTCTTTCGCTAGTTTAGCTATATTACTACCAGCACCAATAAATAATACTACATCTCCTGAACTTGTCGAATTACTAATAAAATGTGAAATGAGTAAAGCATCATTCATAATCTTCACATCATTAAACCCATTACTGATCAAGGTTTTTTGTATATCATCAATTCCACAGCCAGGAATAGGCTTATCTTCTGGAGGATGGACAGGAGTGAGAATTACATAATCAAACATCATGAAAATTCGTACGAACTCATCAAAAAAATTACGAATACGAGCAAAACGAAGCGGCTCGATAATTCCTGTTACCTTTCCTTTAGTGGTCAAACGTGCTGCTGACAGGGTTGCCTGTATTTCATTTGGATGATGAGCATAGTCCTCAATTAACTTAACACCTTTAATATCGGCAATTAAAGAAAATCTCCTTGCTACTCCTTTAAATTCCAAAAGACCTTTTTTAATCTCTTCATCACTAATTCCAAGTTTCACTGCAACTGATATTGCAGCCAGGGCATTGCTAACTTTATGCATTCCTATTGCATTTGATAGCACTACATTCTTTATAATTCTGGTACAAGGTTGAATATCTTCTTTTTGTCTTTCGAGAGCGAGTTCTTTTAATCGAAACACCATATGTACATTATCATCATCAATTTCAATACGCTGAACTAACTTTCTAATTATATTAAATTTAGTCTCCCAATCTACCTCTGATAAATCACACTTTTCCTTCGTTATATGCCCTCTTAACATCTTCACTTCTTCCCATACTACCCCTTCTAGTATATCTGCGCGTATTGATTTGCTGTTACATTCACCAAAACGTTTTCCAGGACAACGATAGTAACTTCTTCCTCCCTTAGCATTACTCATTCCATAATAAACGGATTTGCAACACTGACATATCACTAACCCTTGTAATAAGTATTTTCTTCCACTTTGTTGCATTTTTTCTATTTGTAGCTTTTCTTTTTCCACACTGTATCTCTACGACTTATATATATTTTGCCTATAGTAAAATACGCACATAATGAGCCAAATCAAGGAAAGTGCAAACCAAGTAATTGCGTATTCAAGATGCTTTATTGGCTGTATAGTCAATTTGCCACCAAAATTGTCTTGCCACAATATACATTTCTCTAGCTTAATACCTAGATCATTGGAGATTTCTTCTGTACTTAAGGTAAACCATGTATTTGAAGCAATATCATTTTTGATAAACCAATTTTTGCTACCATCACAATACAAAACGCCATCAGCAGCTACTTTTTCAATTTTTGCTTTTTCTTCTTTTTTTTCTCTGACTATTCCTTTATTTATTAACATGTAATGTCCATTGATAAGCAACATAGGAGACAGCACATGATAGCCACGTTGACCTGCGAAAACATATAGTTCTATATCACTTAAAATTCCGTCGATTTTAACGTTTCTGTAGTTAAACTTTGAAAGATTATCACTAGGCAGTAGATGAATAACTGGAAGATCCATATTTTTGATAATATTATTCTTCCAGCTCAATCTAAATAACTGCCATAACCCGAGTGAAAAAAGAAGTAAAAAAGGTATAATGAAAATAAATACTGTTTTTCTTAACACTCTATATTTGTGTTCTCAAGTAATTTTCAATACCCATAAGCTCAATAAGGTCAATCTGTTCTTTGATCCAATGTAAGTGCTCTTCCTCATTTTTCAGTAGTCCTTCTAATAACATTACACTCACGAAATCCTTTTCTTTTTCAGCAACGGAAATTGCCTCTTTGATGCCCTTGATACCTTCTTCTTCTAAGTTAGAATTATCTTCTAAGATTTTCTGCATTGTATCTTTTGTGAACTTTCCTTCATACTTTGAGATTTTATTTGTATCTTGAAAATTTGGCATGCCCTTAAGCAGTAAAATTCTTTCTGCTAGCCTATTTGCATGCTCAAGTTCTTCATTAAGCTCGTTTTTCATCTTTTCTGCAAGTTTATTAATTCCGCTATCTTTAAGAATCGCAAAATGCAAAAGATACTGGCGTACAGAAGTCAGCTCATTTGTAAGTAATTTATTTAAATGTTCTACTATTTCTTTATTCATAACCTTTCTTTAGCTAATATACCAATGTAATCTACATAACAATCAAGGTCACATCAATTTATTTTTCTCACAACAATCGTATCAAATAGCACATCATGAAATGCCTGTTTCCTCTGAGAGAAGCAAGCAACTAAATACCAACTGAAGGTAAGCATCACTATAATCACTTCTAGTGTACTTAAAGCATTTACTGATGTTTGAAAAAGTTTGATAAAGGTGATAATTGAATTATTTAGCATAGGAAGAAAAAACTGAGAGATAGTGCGATCAAATGCTAAGCTCAAACCTATTTTAGAACTATCTAAAGTGATAGTATATATATTCATTAACTGTTGACCAGGAGTTGCTTGAGCTGTTGAAGATATAAAATATGTAAAGTAGCCACAATTTATACACATGTATGACAGGTGTAAAATTAATGGAAAATCCCCTAATGACAACACAATTAGTAAGGTTGGAATTAATAAAATTGCTACATCTATTAAATATGCGCAAAAGCGCCTGTGTACACTAGCGATCTCTGTCATTACCACCTATCTTTCAAATACTTTACTATGAATTCTGTAAGTTTATTAAAATGTTGAAAATATAACAAATCTTCATAACCTCTTATTGATTGTCCGTATACAATAGGTAAGCAATTTGCATTTTGTGCACATAGAATGTCTGTGATGCTGTCACCAACAAAAAACACATTTTCTCTATTTACAGGTAGCGTACTCTCCTCTAGTGCAAATAGCAGTGGAGTTGCAGATGGTTTATCTTCTGCAGTATCACATGATCCAACTATTCTTTCAAAGTAAGAATCTAGTTTAAAGTAGGCAACTTCTTGACGTAAATTAGTATTTTTCTTATTGCTAACTATCGCTAGGTAAATATTGTGGCTTTTCAGCGTCTGGAGCATTCCCTCTACTCCCTCGTTCAGAGTAATATTTTGTAACAGTGCACTATCTAGGTATTTTTGATATATCTGGTTCGCTTTTTTCCACTGATCACCAAACAAATTGACCATGTAGCTCTTTCTTGATTCATGAGAATTTCTATCAACAACTTTACTGCCAGATCCCATCAAATCTAAAGTATGCTTAATAGCATTAGAAATATTATCTTGAGTGTCAACTAAGGTATTATCCCAATCGAATACTACTGCTAACGGGCTATTTTTCATTTTTATATTGTGACGTATTTTAAGTTAATAAGTAAATGATATTTTGATGAAAAAAGCATAAATGAGGTGCTCCTTGTGTCTTAACCATTTTTACATAATTAACTAATATACTGATTTTAGTATAAGCTTTTATTTAGTTGGGTATGACACAGCTTAAAGATACACAAGATATTGAGAAGAAATTCAAGGATGTCTTTGCTGGTGCTTTTCCAGAAGGTACGTCGCTGGAAGATAAAGTGAAGATTATCAATGATTTCCGCCAGGAACTTAAAGCTTACAAAAGGCAAGTAACCAAAGAAAATCCCGGGAAAAGGTTAAAAGATATTTCTGCAGCAGATAATTCTTCACTGGGAGATAAAATCAAGACTATTGCAAAATTAAATCGTAGTCTTAGAGATCGAATGAACCGTGCAGCTAAAAAAGTAGCTAAAGATTTTGAAAAGATCGTCGAATTGAATCGGGAACTTAAAGATGTTTTTCCAGAAAATTCTTCATTGGAAGATAAAGTAAAAATTATTGTTGAATTGCACCGGGAGCTTAAAGCTCAAAAAGGGCGTAAAGATGAAGTGAAGATTATTAAAAAATTGATTCATAATCTTGAAGGTCGAATGGATCGTGCAGCCAAAAAAATAGCTGAAGATTTTAAAAAGATTGCTGGATTTAAACAAAAATTCGAAGGAAAAGACGTTTTTACAAGTAAAAAAGTTGCAGAGTTTGAAAGTAATAAAAAATCTCAAACTACATTAGAAGGCAAAATTTCTGATCAAAATAAACAAGAAAAGATTTCTGTGCAAACAGACAAAATTCGTGACTCAGTTAGCGAAATAAATACTTCTGGAAGATCTGTTTCAGAAGATAGAAACTTTCAACAAGAAAAGATTTCTGTTCAAACAGATACAGTAACTAAGTTACAACCTTCAGTAAGCAAAGATCCTATAAAAGATAAACCGAGCGATAAAAAGCCTAAAATTTCGTTAAAACAAGTCTCAGTGGATAGGAATGCTACAGAAAAAAAATCTAATAATAAAAAATCTCAGTTGAGTGAAAAGAAAAATATAGCTCAACCGAAAGAAAATCAAAAAGAAGAAGGCTTTTTGGTACGTTTTCTGAAGAAAATATTCAAAAAACTTTTTGGTGAAGATAAAAAGAGTGTAGAGGATATAAAAGGAACTACTCAAAAAAGCACTTCAAATGATGAAGGGCAACAACAAAATAAGCTCCTTTCAAATCAAGACCAAAGCGCAAGTGAAGGTTTAAAGCAAATTGATAATCCATTGGTAACTCCTGTCACGAAAGTAGAACAAACAAAGACAGACCATGAAAGATAATTCGCCTTAGATTTCTTGCATAGTCTGGGGTCTAATTTGTCATCCTATGGCTTGACCATAGCTAAAAATCTGGATTCCAGTGGGCTTTGTTGCACAGCTCTTCGGATAGTGGGTAATGTATAATAAATTCATGAAGCTATATCAAACTTAGCCATGCCTATTTCAGTAAATTTGTTAAGCAAATAACACTTGAGTAGCAGTTCCTTCTCACGATTAATCTCAGATTTATTCCTAAAACTAAATCCAAATATTTGCTTCAGTCGCGAGAAAAAACTTTCTATATAAGATCTCTTCCAATAATTTATCTCTTTTTTCCACCTCTTCATACCATCTTCATCATATGACTTTATGAGCTTGATTGTAGAATTTCTCTCATTCATATAATCCAACTTTGGATGCTCTACTGCATTATTTTGCGGAGGAATCCTTGTCTTTATGTCAAGCTCATCGCACAGTTTGTATAACTTCTTTCGATCTATCTGCATATATCGTGCTTATGTTATACTTGGTATCCACTCTTTCAATAAGATCACAGGCTCCATAGTGGTCGGAATAAACTCCACTACTGTATTTTGCAGCTATAACTTTTTTACTACCTATCTCTAGCATTACATCTTGTTTGCTCATAGCGGCGATACTTTCTATCTGTACCATTTGCCTTACTATGGCCTGGAATATTATTGTAGATGCTGATACCTGTACTATCTATAGCAATTTCAATATCTTCCATATCGTTCTTATCAACTCTGCAGTCGTTGATTTTGATATTAAGCTTTTTAAACCTTCTTGAAGCCTGCGAATAGCTGATAATTTGCAAAATTTTCCCTATTTGCTCAAGATATTTCTCTATAAATCCCACTGTTTGCCTAAGACCAATCCTGAATAGATAGGTTATTATGTGAATTAGAATCACTACTTTGTCGCTGTAGACATTGTTGCCACCTGCTACTTTTGGACTATTTTCGTACCAATTTTCAATGGCATCGTTGATATAATGAAAAACATTTCCCCTTTCTTGAAGAAATTTGTTATATTCATTGCAGTTACTGACTTTCATTCTTATTGGCATATTTTTCCTTTGTCGGCTAAATATCTATTTTATAACAAATTCCATCAGTAACTGCCTGTTCTTTCCTTGAGTGGTGCAACAAAGCCATTCCAGCTTCACGCGCTAACTTAAATTATTTATAAAATTTGTTCCGGTAAACCTAATTTGGGTTAGCTATAGAAAGCAAAACAGACACAAATCAGGAAAAAAATTAATAGAATTCCTGTTTTTATAATAAAAATAATTAATTTTTAAAAATTTTATATTGATTTTATCATTAAATCTCATATAATATTAATATATTAACTTTGATGGTGGTAAAGAAATGCATGGTAGTATAAGCAACGAAGTGGTGAAAAATTTAAACAAGTTAATTAACTCTCACCAAACAAATAAACTTAGAAAGGCATTTAATAACCTTAGCACTAACCATAAAATGAATATATAGAGCATGTTAAAGCAAAGCCTCAAGGCTCTAAAGCTATGTCCGGCATACTAAATGCACTAGACAAGGAAGAAGCACCTTCTATCTTTAATCAGTTACCTCAAGAGTTTGCTTTCAATACACTCGATTGTATTAATCCCACATCGACTTTATTTAAAATTCTATTTAATCAACTGAATCCCCAACAAAAAGAAGATTATAAAGTAAATTTAGAGACAAAATCAACTGTCAAAGCTAAGCTTGTCCTAAAGAATTTTTACTTAAGCAATAAAGAGAGTTCAAGCAACTTAAGTACTGAAAACTCCAATGAACCGTTAGTACAAAACAGAGATGATTTGCCAGCAGCACATTTCTCTCTTATATCTCCTGCGTTCGAGGAAACAGTTGTTGAACATACATTTGATACTAGACTAGAACTTTCTTCTGACAAAGAGAATCAATCATGTAGCCAAACAGTAATTCCATTTCTGGGTTTTGCTGAATTCGATAATCAATTCTGCAATACTGTAACAGAAAATTCGACAGTTAGTAGTAGTTTAACGTCGAATGAGCATATATCAGATAGCCTAGAAGGTGAGCAATTATCCCCAGAGTATTATAACTATTTGATAAATGGAGTAACTAGTCTGCAATCCTCAAATGTGAATCCATTGCCAGAGTTCAGTTTCTCTCTAAGCTCTGTTACGCTAGATGAGATGGTTAAGAGATATGGCTTTAATCACAATGACCACGCTCTAAGTGATTTAGAAGAGGTATATGTAGAGCAACCAGCAAAGTTCCATACATATTACCACAATTAACTAGGGACAAAAAAAGGTGGTAGTTTAACCTACCATCTCCTCTGGTTTCACTATCCTTTCAAACTCCTCCTCAGTGAGCAGTTGAAGTTTTGCTGCTGCTTCCTTTAGAGTGATATTTTCTTTATAAGCAAGCTTCACTATTTTTGCTGCATTGTCATATCCTATATGCGTATTTAATATAGTAACTAGCATTAACGACTGATTTAGTAAATCCTTTATTCTTTCTTCGTTTGCTTTAATATCAACTACGCATTTCTCTGCAAAATTTAAACTTGTATCAGCTAAAAGTCTTATAGACTGCAAAACATTGTAAATTATCACCGGCTTAAACACGTTCAATTCAAAGTGACCATTTGAGCCACCAATTGTCACGGCAACATGATTTCCCATAACTTGAGCACATACCATAGTCACTGCTTCGCATTGAGTTGGATTCACCTTACCCGGCATGATTGAAGAGCCAGGCTCATTTTCTGGTAACATTATTTCTCCAATCCCGCATCTTGGACCAGAACCAAGTAGCCTTATATCATTTGCAATTTTCATCAAGCTTACTGCTACTGTATTGAGTGCTCCACTGAGCTCAACTAAAGCATCATTTGCTGCTAGTGCTTCAAACTTATTTTTTGCTGAAATAAATGGAAAATTAGTGATTTTTGCCACTTCTTTAGCAAAATCCTCAGCAAAACCCTTTTTAGTATTGATTCCCGTGCCAACCGCGGTACCACCTTGTGCAAGTTCATATACATTGCTTAGAGTTGACTTTACTCTCTCTATTCCCTTTTTAATCTGAACTGCATAGCCAGAAAATTCCTGCCCAAGTGTTAGAGGAGTTGCATCTTGCAGATGAGTACGCCCTACTTTTATTATATCTTTAAATTCATGAACCTTATTATTTAGCGCTTTATATAATTCTTCAAGATTGGGAATAAGCAAGCGGTTTATTTGCTCTGCTACTGCTATATGCATTGCTGTTGGAAAAGTGTCATTTGATGACTGACCACAGTTTACATGATCATTTGGATGCACTGGAGACTTACTACCTAAATCACCGCCCAAAATTTCTATTGCACGATTGCTGATCACTTCATTCACATTCATATTGGTCTGCGTTCCAGAACCGGTTTGCCAAACAACAAGCGGAAATTGATTATTAAATTTACCGTCTATTACCTCCTGTGCCGCTGTGCAGATTGCATCCCCTACTCTATTATCTATGCTACCCTGTTTCATGTTAACACGTGCTGCTGCAAGTTTTACTATTGCTAGCGCTTTAATCAGGGGCTCTGGCATTTTCTCTGTACCAATTTTGAAATTTTCCAAAGAACGCTGAGTCTGAGCTCCCCAGTAACGTTCACTTGGTACTTTTACTTCTCCTAAGCTATCTGATTCTATCCTAATTTTTTTATCCATATTTCCTCCTTCTAGTGCTTGACGTTACCTACATATATGAATTAATTAAATCAAATTGTATTTCAGTGTCAAGTTGAGACATTTTTAGTGAAGACCTTAGAAAATTTTCAAGCCATATCTTTTGCTTCTATTATTTTTTTATTGTTATTAAGGCAATCATGCAACCTTAAGCAATAAACCTACTTTCACTCTCTATAAGGCTATTCTACTTAGAGCTTGAATAGTGAAAACATCTTTAAGCGCAGAAGCTATACCTTTGTTTGCTTTCTCTTTTTTTACTTCTACAATCATATAACCCAACATTGCACCTAACGCTAGACTAACGGTCGCTGATGCTGCACAAACTGTAATCACTGCTCCCGCAGAACATGATATTGTCATACCTGCAACATAACCTACTATACCACTAACACCAATGCAGACGTATTTCTTCCGTAGCTCTTTTTGTATATGACTTTTCAGATATTCTTTTACATCTAAATGCCCGTTTCTAGTAGCATAATTCAGAGCAGTGTTTTCATAGCCATCTTTCACATTAACATTTGCTTTTGCTGTTTCTATCAGGTACTTTACTACCTCTAAATAGCCACTTCCAGCAGCCCACATTAGAGCAGTTCTTCCATAGTGATCTGTTGAATTAATATCTTTTTTCTGTTTTTCTATCAGGTATCTTACTGTTTCTAATTGACCATTTTTGGCAGCTGAAAATAATCCTGCATGATTGTTAATCATTTGTGCAAATGATAATGTTTTTAGTTTAGGGGGTTGTAACTCTTGAGTATTAAAGTTTAATTGTGCTGGAACAATTTCTACTTCAAGCTCTACATGTTCTTTTGTGAAACGATCAAGTAGCCTTTTTACCTGATCAATTGTTTGAATTCTTACCTTATAATACCACGATAAAGAATTGATTATTTCCCTGTTGTTAAGAAAAAATATCACTAATTCTATTTTACCTGTTAAATCTTTAGCATAGATTGAGTATTCTATATTTAATCTATCTTGTGCAATATTTCGTATTGTCTCACTCTCTGTCCAAATTCTTACCTGTTCATTAATTCTCTTACTTACAAGAAAATTATATAATTCACTATCTTCTTCCTTCATTTTATTGAGCTCATCCTTACAGTCATACCAATAAGATGATAACTCTGGTATACAAGTAGGAAGAGGCAAGCGAGGTATTGACATATCAAGATTAGCTATTAAATGATATCTAGTTAGAAGCTTTGCTATCTCCGTATGGCCATTTACAATAGCATATGTTAGGGCAGAGAATTGACCTTGACGTTTCACATTTAAATCAGCTCCATTTGCTATTAGAAGTTGTACTACCTCAAGATGACCATGGGCAGCAGCATGAATTAGAGCAGTTATGTTTCCCGGAGATTCTGCATTAACATTTGCTCCCTCTTCTATCAAGTATTGTAATATCTCTAGTTGACCATTGTCAGCAGCCCATATTAAAGCAGTTCTCCCATAATCATCATCTATTGTATTAATAATTGCTCCACCCTGTATAGCTTGCTGAACAAAATCTAGCTGTCCTTTTTTAGCAGCATCAATTAGCTGCGCATTTAGCTGTTTTTGTGATGGCATATACCCCTCTAAAATAAATATACAATTTAAAGCTATTTTAGCCACTATTCAAGTTTTAATGGCTAAAATTGATTGAATCACTTTTTAGTGTTTTTTTATGGTTGTTTGAGTCTAGCAAAGATGAGTCTATATCACAATCTAGTAATTCTCCTACTGCACTTAGTAAACCAGCTGTACAACCAGCTATTTTGATCTGGATGAGAGGAGATATAATTTATAACCACTCCCCTATCCTTTCTAGTTGTTTGTAGATGTTAAATCTCAGGAATTTATCAAAATAAGGAGAGGCAATGAAGGGAGTAGTATCTCTTAAATAATTAGATAAGAAATCTGGTAGAATATTCTGAAATTCATGCATTTTTTGTCTATAATCTTTCAAAGCAATAACCTTTATTTTATCATAATCAAGTTTCCAATAAGCAAGCTCCGAGACTTCTTTTTTTGTTGTGTATTCCACTGCTAAAGCTTGTAAAATTAATTGCGGGAAAAATCCTGACATAACTTCCTCATTGGAAGGTGGTGAACCAAGTTTATAGTCTATAATTGCTACTTGCCCACCTGGTAGATACTCAACTCTATCACATCTTGCTGTCAATAAAATTTCTTCTGTCATTCGAGTATCTGACCAGCTCTTATTACACAATTGTCTGGTGTGTTCATTTGCAATCAAATTTTTTGGATCCAAGTAGTCAAGCACTGGGATGACACCCTTATTCTTAGTGGAAGTTGTACAGCATCCGCGCAGTTGTGTGTCACGCGCTGGAATATGAAATATCGGATAGGAAAAGCTCTTCTCCAACTCAACTTGATTGTTTCCAGTCCTATCAAGCTCAACAAAAGATTGAATTATCCTCTGCAACCTTACCCACCACATATTTGAAAAGTGGAATCGATTAGACGAGAATATTTCTCGTGCAATATTCATCAGCGACTTTTCGTTGCGTAAATATCTTGCAAGAATATTGTGTACCATAGTGCCAAACTCCAATATCGATGGCTTAAAATTTAAGTCTTTCAACTGTCTAAGGTTCAGTATGTATTCAACATAAAATGAATAAGGGTTACGAATCAGTTTTTCTACCGCACTGCAAGACATCACTTGCATTTTTGCTTGCCTCACTTCAGTTTTAGGTTTTGGCATAGGCTGAGTACATGGAACAATGCACTCAGGTGTATTTAATATTCTTAGCCAATTGCGATAAGGATATTTTGGTTCTTGTAACAGAACTTCCAAACGGCGCAATAGAATTGATTTTCTATCACTCACTAGCCTCGTAATATAAACCTTGCCGGCACCAAATAAATTGCGCAAAGTATACAAAAAGTACCCTTGCTCTTCTTGCACAGAAGGAAGGTTAAATTTTTCTCTATTCAGTGCACTCAAAAACGGATTCTGAAAATTTGGTATATCATTAAATCCAGCAAGTACTACAACCTTATTGTGATATAAGCTGAATTTATCTAAGTTATTTTCTGGAGAAAAAAACTTCCTTTTTAAAAATAATATCAGGATTTGGCTATATAACTCTAAGGAGCATTTTATTGCTACATCTTCACATGCATTTAAGAAATCACGAGTAAAATTACCTATTTCACCATTTAGCTCTAAAAAATTGATATTAGAAAGGACATTAACACACTGCAAATGAGCTGATGCCACATCAAAAATGGGATAATTTACAAGATACAGTAAAGGATTAAATATAATCTTTAACTTACTGATAATAATTAATATATCTTCTTTATGTCTTAGCTTTTTACAAGTATTAATAGCGTTAATAATATCCTTAAGACCATTTGTATTAAAGCTACGCAATACTTCTATCTCAAACTCAGATAAAATACGAGTGTACTCTTCTTGAGCGTAACCAAAAGTCACTAGCCTATGTTTAAGAAGAGAAAGCAATGCCACACCGTTCCATTTTGAGTTCAAAATCTCAATACTATAAAGCAGAAGCGTCACATAAGAATAGTTTTCCGATATGGTACACGCCATACGATCTGCAAGTAATTTATCAAAGACAAACAAAGAAGCGTTTTCATAACCTTCATTCTTTATAATTAGTGACGTCACTTGTGCTTCTTCCTCCCTTGAATCACAAGTGATGACTTCAATATTTTCAATTGATCCGCCACCAACTTCACTTAGATCAGCAGTTGTATCGAAGATATAATCAAGATATTCCTCAGGACTTCCTGTTATCCCAGCCCTTTCTTCTGTCATCCCAGTGCTTGACACTGGGATGACACCAGAACACGCTTCTGACAGAAAACTAACATCCCTTCTATCCACTTTTAAATAATCGAGTAAATCTTTCAGGCAATGTTGATAGTGTTTTTTATCAAGTGATTTCCAATCTTTTTCGTTCATTTTCAAATTCAGGTTAGGTAGAATTATCTTTCCAAATGGCAGGTCATATATAGCCTTAATCAATAACTTGTAGATTTCACCCTTTCCAATTCCAATAAAGATCATATGCTGATCTTTCTGCAGGAAGTTTATCATATTGTTTATGTAGTCATTCTTATGCTTTAGTATATCTATTACTCCCAAACCTTTTAAAGTTTTACTCCAAGTTTTGATAAGTAAATTTATGAAATTCCCTACTTTTTTTGAGTGCTCATCAAGTTGATAATCACCCTCTATTTGGGTATATTGAAGCAATGACGGCAAACTGTAAACCAGATCGATTGGAAAATTATCATTGTTTTTTTTATTCCACTCCAATATAAATTGAATGAGTAGCAGTGTTCTTTTTGTTGGGTTGATAACTTTAACTCTATCAAGATTTAATATTAAATCTTCTTCATCAATGTTTTCTAGTGAAACTATCTCTGGCAAAATTATAGTTCTGTAATTCTTGAATGCACTCAGCAATGCTATAACATCCCTCTTGCAGGGAAGTATGATCTTTATCTCGGGAATTTTTTCTCTTTCATATTCAGAAAATATGTGCTGAACCAGCACATCAAAAAGGGACTCATTCACATTAACAGTAAAAACTCTTCCCACTAACAGTAACAATTAATACAACACTTTTATTGTATAGAAATTATTTAAAATATAAATGTGCTCGCAGTTTCTTATGCTATGATATATTAAAGTCTTTCACAATATTACATGGCAAACATCAGAATAGAAGTTTTTAATAAATGTGAACAAGTTAGCCGCAGAAGGGTAGTTAATGTTTACTTGATTTACATAAGCAAAGAATTACCATCAAAATTACATGAAGAAATTTGTGGGCTATTTTATAATAAAGCCATACAAGACTGCCGTTATTATTCCTACAATGAAAACCTTGAAGAAGTTCAATATAACTTCATAGAATCACAAGCAAAGTGGGGCTTGGAGATAAGCTTTTTACCTGGCATGACCGATAACGTAGGAAACACGGCAAAACAAATTGTTAGAGAATATCTAATGAGCAAACGCCACATTGATGAAAGTGTTTCTATCAAGGCAAGAAGTTCAAAATTGATTCTAAGTCAAGGAGGTTTTCCAACCGAAGATGACATAAAACAGGAATTCAATCCTATTACTGAATATTGCACACTTTTCCATAAAGAAAACGGCAATTGCCATTGGAAGTATTACAGTAAACAAAATACCCCAGTTGGTGTCATTACAGCGCGTGACCAGGAAAAAAAAGAATGGATTCCAGTGTCAAGCACTGGGATGACACCAGGTAATAATGGAGCAAAATCTGTCAAACTCAATGTAAGTGACCAAGAGCTTGAAAAAATCAGCAGAGATGGAATCGATGGTAATGGCACTTTAGGGCTCTCGCTGGCAGCAATGAAAGCTATAAAGGATTACTTTAAAAAACTCGGTAGAAATCCATATGATATTGAACTTGAGTCTCTGGCACAGACTTGGTCTGAACATTGTAAACACAATATTTTTTGCTCCCCTATTGATGAAATAAAAGATGGTCTATATGCTCATTATATTAAGCGTGCAACGCGTGAGATAAATTCTAACATATGCGTGTCAGTTTTCTCCGACAACGCAGGAGGAATAATTTTTGATGACGATTACTTGATTGTAGATAAAGTTGAAACTCACAATAGTCCTTCAGCTCTCGATCCGTTCGGTGGAGCAATGACTGGAGTGCTTGGAGTTAATCGAGATATAGTCGGTTTTGGCAAAGGTGCAGAACCTATCATGAATACTTATTACTTTTGCTTTGCCAAAGAATCAAAAGGCAAACTTTATAGAGATAAAGAGCGTACTGATGAGATCTTACCACCAAAATATATAATGAAAGAAGTGATTCACGGTGTTAATGTTGCTGGTAATTGCTCCGGTATTCCAACGCAACTTGGATCGGTATACTTTGACGATAGATTCTGTGGAAAGCCATTAGTTTTTGTTGGAAGCATCGGAATTATTCCACGGAATATAAATAATGCACCTTCACACATAAAAGAACCCAAAAACGGTGATAAAATCGTAATTATTGGTGGAAGAGTTGGAAGGGACGGAATTCACGGTGCAACTTTTTCTTCAGAGGCATTGTCGGGAAACAGCCCTTCAACAATTGTGCAAATTGGTGATCCTATAACACAAAAAAAATTATCCAACGCCGTCGTAAAAGCAAGAGATCTTGGTCTTTATAATGCAATAACGGATAATGGAGCAGGCGGTCTATCATCGTCCATTGGTGAAATGGGAAAAGACGGATTTGAAGTTGATTTGAGCAAGGTTCTCCTTAAAAACGATGGTATGGCTCCGTGGGAAATATGGATATCAGAATCACAAGAGAGAATGACCTTAGCAGTGCCAGAAGAAAATCTTCCTGCGTTTAAGCAAATCATGAAAACACATGATGTGGAGGTCTGTGTAATTGGAGAATTCAACAAAAGTGGCAAAGCCGTTGTTAAATGTCCCCCAGGAGAAGTAATAATGGACATCGAAACTGAATTTCTGCATGACGGTAATCCCAAAGTGCATTTACAGACGAAACCGTGGTCTAAGGAGTCTGCTGTATCCTTTCCTGTCATCCCAGTGCTTGACACTGGGATCCAGCAGGTAAAGCCTGCAAACATTTTACGCCAAAACCCATACGATGGTAGAGCTGAGCGTGAAATGGATTCCAGTCTCAGCTACTTGCATGACACCTTTGAACTAAAAGAAATGCTAAGCAGACCAAACATACGCAGCAAAGAGTTTATAGTGGTGCAATATGACCATGAGGTTCAAGGATCGTCAATACTGAAACCACTGCAAGGCAAGGGAAGAGTGTGCAGCGAAGCTGTTGTCTCGAGGCCAGTCCTTTCTTCAAACAAAGGTGTTGTAAAATCGCAGGGATTTGGCTCAAGTTATGGAGAAATTGACACTTATCACATGGCAGCATGTGCGATTGACACTGCCATACGCAACTACGTAGCTGCAGGAGGAAATATAAATCATCTAGCGTTGCTCGATAATTTTTGCTGGTGTGATGCTTATAATCCAGAAAGATTGTGGCAACTAAAGAGAGCTGCAGAGGCTTGTTACGACTTTGCAACTGCATTTAAAACACCATTCATATCCGGAAAAGACAGTATGTTCAATGACTTCAAGGGATATGATGAAAATGGCGAGAAAGTGATGATATCTGCACCACCTTCACTACTCATTTCAGCAATTGGAATTATAGACAATATTGAAAATGCGGTATCGCTTGATGTGAAAATGCCAGGGGACTTGATATATGTGCTTGGTACAACCTACGATGAGCTTGGTAGATCTGAATATCAGTTATATAGTGGAATAGATAATAACAACGTGCCAAAAGTTAATGCAAAGAGCGCTAGGAAGTTGTATGAACGTTACAACCAGGCAATAAAAGATGGCATAATTGTCTCTGCAATTGCACCAAACTTAGGCGGCTTAATTATTGCTTTGGCAAAATCGCTAATTGCAGGAGACCTTGGTGCTGAAATTGATCTTTCACTAGTACCAATAGGAAAAACACAAAATACAGACATAATAAACAAGATAATAATGTTTTCTGAATCGCAAAGTAGAATATTAGTAACCATTGCCCCGCAAAATCAGCGGAAGTTTGAAGAATTGTTTAAAGGTATAGTTTTTTCATGTATTGGAAAAGTGACAGAGGAGAAAGCTCTCAATATAAAGGATATTATAAGAATAGATTTGAAAGACTTAGGTACTAGTTTAAATAACTTTTGATTACGCTAGACAAATTTTTCATTATGTGTAATGTCTGATTAAAATAAATGCATATTATTAAATTTGGGTAGGTGATTATGTCCATTTTATCAATACTCTTGCTTATCAGTCTTTCTTTACTTAACACTTCAAATAAATTAATGATATGTGCTGCCTTATTTGTGGGAGCTACTTTAGTTGTAAACTCAATGGTTGAGTTTTATGGTAGAAGCAAAGCTACTTACAGCTTAATAGTGTGTACAGTGATATGCTGTCTTTTTAAATTGCAAAATTTTGGTTTTATGATACTGGTTCTATATACTCCAATTTTAATCTCTCTTCTCTCAAGCATAGTTGTTTTTGAAGAATTAAAGTCGAAATTGAATTTTCATATGGCAAATTTCATCACTTTAATTATAGCATCGGTCATTGATAGTACGATTATTTGTGTTGGACTACTATACAAAATTTCTGCAGGTAAATGCTTATCAATATATATTAAAGATTTAATTTTCAAGTTTTCCTATGCATCGATATTGAGTATCTGCTTGTTTGTAGGAATGTATTTATTCTCCTTGGCAAGCAAGAAGTATTTTAAGGTTTCTGCATAACCCGTCTTCTGATATAGCCAAAATAGTTTAGATTTAACTATAACCGTCATTCCGCTATTTGTTAGCAGCTTGGCAGTATAATGTGAAAAGCTCTTATTCGGATAGCGGTTCTAAAATCAAAGTAATTGGAAACTGTTAACTTAAGTTATCCTTTAAGAGAGCTAGTACAATTTCTTACAGGTTTCATACATGATAAGAGTTTTATTTTTAGCTAAACCAATTGAAATAAGCTATAAAATCTGTTAAAGTCAGCTTTGTGCAAGCACCCTTAGCTCAGTTGGATTAGAGCATTTGACTACGGATCAAAAGGTCGGGCGTTCAAGTCGCTCAGGGTGCACCATATTTTATAGGAAATAGAGGTCATACTTGAAATTCATATATGTAATACCTATCTTTAAAGGTAAAATACTGAGCTATTATATATGAACAAAAAAGACTACTATGACCTGCTAGAAGTGAGCAGAAATGCTAGTACTGACGAGATAAAAAAAGCATATAAAAAACTAGCATTAAAATATCATCCTGACAGAAATCCTGGTAATAAGGAAGCAGAGGAAAAATTTAAAGAAGTAACAGCTGCATATGAAGTTCTATCTGACTCTGAAAAAAGAGCAGGTTATGATCGTTATGGTCACGATGGTGCTTCCGGTGGATTTGATTTCAGCCAAGCTGGAGGGGATTTTAGTGATATATTTAACGATTTTTTTGGTGGAGGATTCGGCGGCAGTACAAGTAGGTCAAGAACAAAAAGAAGTACAACAGGAGTATCTGGAGCAGATCTGCGCTACGACCTTAAAATTACCTTGGAAGATGCATTTAAAGGAATACAAGCACCTATACATTATGTGACAAATATAAAATGTAATACATGCCAAGGCACAGGTAGCGAAGGAGCAATCAAACCAGTTCAGTGCAACACATGCCAGGGAAGCGGTAGAATTAGAACTCAACAGGGCTTTTTTACCATTGAAAGAACGTGTACTACATGCTATGGGGAAGGAGAAATAATACAAAATAAATGTAAGAAATGCGGTGGAAGTGGGCGTAAAAGAGATGAAGTAAATATCTCCGTTTCAATTCCAAAAGGCATAGAAGAAGGAGCTAAGGTAAGGGTCAGTGGTAAAGGAGAAGCTGGAGCAAGAGGTGGAAAAAGCGGAGATTTATACGTATGTGTGAAAATAGCTACTCATCAGATCTTCACTCGCAATAGAGCAGATTTACACTGTAAAGTGCCTATAAGAATGACACTAGCAGTACTTGGTGGTGAAATCGATATTCAATCAATTGATGGAGCTAAAATAAAAGTAAAGGTCCCTGAAGGCACTCAAACTGGTACCAAACTACGTTGTAGGGAAAAGGGTATGCCATATATGAACTCACATGCTCGTGGTGATTTATACGTACAGGTAATAGTTGAGACTTTAAATCCAAAGAATTTAACCCAAAAGCAGATTGAGCTATTAAAAGCGCTTGAGGAAGAGGAACATGAAAGTGTAGAGCAGAAATCTGAAGGATTCTTTGGAAAAGTAAAAAAAAAATGAGAAATTTGCTAAATGATATAAAGAGGTAGCTGTCTACACTTAATTCTTTTTACCAATTTGAAAGCCTTCTCTTTTAGTGAAAAGATTTTTTTAAGTTATGCAAAAGTGATAAATTCCTTTATTTAAGGTCGAAGTTTTGCTATCCTCGCATTTTAATAATTTAAAATTAATGAACATAAACAAAAATGAGTTTTTATTTCTTCCTCTTGGAGGAGTAGGAAGAATTGGGATGAACGTTAGCCTATATCATTATCAAGGCAAGTGGATTATGATCGACCTTGGTATCGGTTTTGCAGATGAAACTATGCCAGGTGTTGAGCTACTCATTGCTGATGTAGATTTTATTGCTCAAAGAAAAAAAGATTTGCTTGGAATAATAATTACACATGCACATGAAGATCACTGTGGTGCAGTGCCTCATCTGTGGGAAGATTTGCAATGTCCCATATATACAACAAAGTTTACAGTTAATTTTCTCAAGGAGAAACTAAAGGAGTTTCGATTGGAAGGTGTGGTACCTGTGAAAGAGGTAGACATAAATGGCAGCATAAATTTGGGTCCTTTTACCGTTGAGTTTATAAATGTAACTCACTCAATTCCTGAGGCAAATTCAATATTAATTAGCACTGAAGCAGGTAGTGCACTTCATACTGGGGACTGGAAATTTGATCCAAAACCTGTTGTTGGATTAATTTCTAATATAGAGCGTTTAAAAGAAATTGGCGATAAAGGTGATCTACTTGCAGCAATTTGTGATTCAACAAACATACTGAGCAAACACGACCCTGAATCAGAAAGTGAAATTTATGATAATATTTACAATATAATAAAGCGGTCTAAAAAATTGGTTGCTGTCTCGCTATTTGCCTCGAATGTGGCGCGAATTGAAACAATAAGCCAAGCTGCAAAAGCACTAAATAGAAAAGTGGTTTTACTTGGCAGATCTTTATGGAGAATAGTGAAAGTTGCTCAGGATAGTGGTTATTTAACTGATTCTCCTGAGTTTCTAGAAGCAAAGGAGGCAGTAAATTTTCCAAGGGAAAAGCTGGTGCTACTTTGCACAGGTTGTCAAGGTGAGCCACTGGCAGCTACCGCAAGACTTGCCTCTAAGAGTCATCAAGCATTTAAAATGCAGCAAGGTGATACCATGATCTTTTCATCAAAAATCATTCCTGGCAATGAAACTCGTGCACATAACATGCTCAATGCCTTTATTGAGATGGGAGTGGAAGTTATTACTGAAAAAACAGAGAATGTTCATGCTTCCGGTCATCCAGTAAAAGCAGAGCTAAGGGAAATGTATTCTTTGATAAAACCTAAGATGTCTATTCCGGTTCATGGTGAGTATATTCATACGGATGCACATGTAAAGTTTGCTAAAGAGTGCGGTGTGAAAAAAGCAATAATGATTGCACCAGGTGATATTGTTAATTTGGAAAATGGGGAAAAAGTTAGCTCCATTGATGTCGACTACTTTGGTATTGATGGTATGTTACTCCGTCATCCAGAATGCAGCGTTATAAAAATGCGTGAGAGAATGAGAGATGCCGGAGCTATCGTAGTGACAGCAATTGTAAACAAGAAAAATAAACTGCTTGCTAAGCCAAAAGTATTTGCACCTGGTGTTTTCGAAGCGCAAAAAGATGCAGCCATTATGCAAAAGATCATAGAGAAGGTTGAGTCAGCATTTAGTCCACAACCGATAAAAAAAATAAGAAATAAGATTGAAAGTTCAATATTTAGTATCTTAAAGGAATATTTACTAAAAAGACCTATAATTGAAGTCCAAATAGAACAGGTATAGAAATATACCTCTTTTTATTAACCATTATTTGAGTAAGAAGTTAACAATGTATTCTTTGATGTTATTTCAGCATGCAATACTGGAATCCGTAAAAAAAAATCAGTGTCAGATCACACAACTATACAAACATTGTGATTTGAATCTACCAGAAGGGTGCCATCTCAACGCCCAGGCAAACATTGTAGTTTTAGAGCAATCTCCACCAGTAGAGTGTCATCCCAGTGCTCTGACACTGGAATCCAGTTTTTCATGCAACCTTGTCAAAGACGTTTATTTTAGAATAAAACAGCTACTTTTATGCTTGCCACCTCAGTGCACTTACTTGCAGTCAAATTTCTGGATTCCAGTGTCAAGTACTGCAGAAATTGATTTACTCTACTGTCATGCAGTTTAACTTCAAAAGTAAGCTATTTGCTGAGATGAAAGGAGGTAATGCAAGAAATCTAATGAAGCTATTCGTTCAACTGGTGTTATTTATTTCGTTATTTATTCCTTATTCCACAAAAGCTGTTTTATATGTTGATATAAAAAAAAGCAATATTGGTAATATTGATCTTGTTGTATCTAAATGTGCATGCAAGACAGAAGTGGAAAATGAGCTAAGTGAAAGCATCACAAAAGTAATTGAAACAAATCTATCTAATTGTGGCTTATTTAATGTGAAACGTGACGCGAAAGTTGAGTCTTGGAAAAGCGATACTGTAGTCACAATAAGTTTAAGTGAAGTATCAAACAGAAATTTAGAGCTATCTTTTCGTTTATCTGACAGCTTTACAAACAGAGAATTACTTACTCAGTCGGTTGTTTTTCTAGCAAAAGACTGGAGGAAAATTAGTCATCTTGTTTCAGATGTGATACATGATAGATTGATTGGTGAGAAAGGGCATTTCAATACAAAAATTACATATATCGCTGAAGAAAAAGATAGCAATTACAAATCCGTCCGTAAAATTGCTGTGATGAATCAAGATGGAAGTAATATAAAGTACTTAACAAATGGTGAGAAATTTGTGTCAACACCAAGATTTTCACCAAATGGAAAGGGTATTGTTTATATCTCATACACAAATGGTAAAAGTTATATAATATTAAAAAATTTAAAAGATAACACTGAATCAATAATCAGCGCATTTGAAGGAGTTATTTCTGCACCAAGATTTTCTCCTGATGGTAAATCTCTTTTTATTTCCCACTCATTGAGTGGTGAAACAAATATATTATCTCTAGACTTAAGCAGTAAACGAACAAAAAAAATTACTAAAGGTTCAGCTATAAGTACTTCTCCCTCTTTGTCTCCAGATCAAAAGTACATGGTTTTTAGTTCTGATATAAGTGGAAGTCAGCAACTATATATCATAGATTTCACTAAAAAAAGCAAAAAACCCAAGAGAATTAGTTTTGGAAATGGAAGATATGCTACACCTGTTTGGTCGCCAAAAGGAGATCTGATAGCTTTTACAAAAATTCAGTCAGGAAAATTTTACATAGGAGTTATGAAGCCAGATGGCAAAGAAGAGCGCTTGCTTTCAGAGGGACATAAAATTGAATCTCCGGCATGGCTACCAAATGGCAGAGAAATTATCTTTACTAACGCAGAATCACCAAGCAACTCTAAATTATATTTAGTAGATTTAGTAAAGAAAAATCAAAAAATGGTTTTTACTCCAACGAATGCTTCTTTACCAGATTGGTCTTATTTCTGAAAGTAGATCTATAAAATCGTTATAAATCTTGCTTTATCTTAATCGTTTATAACCTTCGGTACTACGAAATACCCATGCTCTGATTTTGTATTGGATAATATTTCTTCTTTAATGTTTTGAGAATTTATAATATCATCGCGTACATGGACATCCTTATCTATAGTTCCATAACGCATAGGAGAAACACCTTCAGTATTAACTTTCAACAAAGTATCATGTATCCAATCCAGCATTGTCAGTTCTTTTGAGTAGTATTTAATCTCATCATCGGATAACTTAATCCTCACAAGCTGTGCAGTTTTAAGCATTTCTTCCTTAGTAATTGTTATTTTTCTCTTATTTGCAAATTCTATTAACGAAGTGATAACATCTTCTGTTGATCTAGCTGGCACTTTTACCTCCTTGCATAAAGCAAATTAAAATATTTGCAATTGAAACAACCTCTATCTTATCATTTTTTTCAAATTTGTGAAATACGGTGTCCGTAATTACTAATTTATCCAGAGAAGAGGAAGAGATTTTCTCAACTGCATTTCCTGAAAGTACGCCATGTGTAATGCATGAAACTACAGACTTTGCTCCTCGGTCTTTTAAAGCAAGGGCTGCATTACATAATGTTCCGCCAGAGTCAACTATATCATCAACAATGACACAATTTTTGTTTGCAACTTCTCCGATTACATTCATTACCTGAGATGTACCTGCTTTTTCTCTATATTTATCTACTATAATAATATTATTATCCAACTTGTGTTTTTCCTCTAAAATCTTTGCAAAAGCACGAGCTCTGCCAATTGCTCCAACATCAGGCGCAACTATTGCCAAGTTTTCCTTGTATATAGAGTTAACAAATACTTCAAAACAGCTTAGATTAGTAACTGGTATATCAAAAAAACCTTCAATTTGACTTGAATGCAAATCAATAGCAGCAACACTGTTTGCACCAGCTGTTTGAATAAGATTTGCAGTTAATTTAGCACTTAAAGCAGATTGCATATTATTGTTTTTAATAACCCTGTCCTGCCTACTGTATCCGTAATAAGGAATAATAGCTGTTATTCTCTTGGCTCCAGATCTCTTTGCTGCATCAATTGTAAGCAGAAGCTCCATAAGGTTATCATTTACAGGGGAAGAAAGAGATTGTACTATATATACTTCTTGATTACGTAGATCATTTGCTACTTCTACATTTACCTCACCATCGGCAAATCTTGACACCTGATTGGGGAATAGCTGAGCATTTAGCCCACTTGCTATTGAATCTCCTAATTGTTTACTAGCGCTACCTATTATTACCTTCATATATACCAATTAAGTTTTGAAAATTATACAGAAACCATGGAATGATTAAAACTTTATTCTTGCTGCCAAGTAGCTCATAGAAACGGAAAAGTTACTCGAAACATTTCACCAGTTTCCTTATCATGCAACTTGTTCTCACAAAGGTACGTACTGTTTTTCTACTTAAAAATAAAGTAAATTTTTTATGATACTGAGCATCTTCTATAATTTTTCATTTGATTTATTAAAAATTTGACAATTATTAAAATATAGACTAAAATATTTATATATTTAATGGAGAAACGAAATGAATTTTAATGAACTTGTTAAAAACGGCTGTCTAAAATTGGACTTTAAAATAATAACCGTAAGTGAATTAGTAAGCTTTTTAGAGATTAATTCTCATATTACAAAGCTTAGTTTAAAAAGCTGTTATATTGGTGATGAAGGAGCAAAAGCTTTAGCTAATGGTAATCTTGCAAACCTTACTCAACTTGATTTAAGTTCGAACAGTATTGGTGATGAAGGAGCAAAAGCTTTAGCTAATGGTAATCTTGCAAACCTTACTCAACTTGATTTAAGTTCGAACAGTATTGGTGATGAAGGAGCAAAAGCTTTAGCTAATGGTAATCTTACAAACCTTACTTCACTTGATGTAGCTTTGAACAACATTGGTGATAAAGGAGAAAAAGCTTTAGCTGATCTTAAAAAATTTAATGTTAAAGGTATAAAAAATTTTGGAACAATAGATAGTTTGATAAATAAACTCACACAAAGTAACTCTTCAATAGAAATTTTTGATCCAGCTAAATCGGAAAATAAAACAACACTTGATGATATTATAATTCCAGAAAGCGTTAAAAAGGAGCTAAACAAGATTCTTGGTACTATTCCAGAAAGAAATAAAGAATTACTTAAAAAGATAGGTTACAAACCAGAAAAAGGCTATCTTTTTTATGGTCCACCCGGAAATGGTAAAACCAAAATTGCTCGTGCAATTGCATGTCAAGCTAATGCAAAGTTTATTAGTGTTTCTGCATCTGAATTTCTGAAATCGTATATTGGTGAAGGTGAAAAGTACGTAAGAGAAATTTTTAAAAAGGCAAGAGCAAATGCTCCTTGTATAATTTTTATAGATGAAATTGATTGTATTGCTACAAAACGTGGTAGCGGTGGTAGTTCTAGTCATGCTCAATCATGCGACAGCCTTGTGAATCAGTTTTTAACCGAGCTCGATGGTTTCAACTCACTAGAAGGTGTAACAGTGATTGCTGCAACTAATCGTAGAGATGTTTTAGACAAAGCGTTTATTAGGCCAGGCCGTCTCTCTAATCATATTGAAATTCCTTTGCCAGGTCGTGCCCAGCGTAAGGATATATTGAACTTATATATAAAAAAATTCAAAGTTATTGAAGGGTTGGAAGTTAAAGTAGATACTAAAAAACTTGCAAATAAAACTGATGGTTTCTCGGGAGCTGAGTTAGAATATTTAATAGATGAAACAACAAGGGATATTATATCTTTTTTTGAAGGTGAAGGAAAAATCACTATTGATACTAATAACTTCATTCAGGCAATTGATACCAATTCCCACTATGCAAAGAACAGATAGACAATAATGGGAAAGAAGTGATAATAAAGTAGATAAAATAGAGAGGTATAAATGGCATTAAGGTCAAAACTATTAGACGAAAAAGTTGTAAATTTGGCGAAAGAAATGTTAAAAAAGGTCAGAAATAACGCATATGTTTCAAAAAAGTTACAAGCGGTGATAGCAGGAAAAGAAAGTAGTATAAGCGCTGTGGCAAGAATATGTAAAATTTCAAGGACTGCTTTGACTGAATGGATAAAGCATCTAAAATTTGGTAGAGTAGAAAGATTATTTGCCCCGTCTCAGCGGCGAAGAAAAAGCAAATTAAAGAAAAATCAACGTGAGCAAATTGAAATATGGGTAGAAAGAAATCCAAATATTACTATTAAGGAAGTGCAGATAAAAATCTCAGAGGAATTTGGCCTAAACATTAGCAAATCAACAGTGCACCGTGAGATACAAAGGATGAAATTTTCTTATATAACACCGAGGCCAATGCACCATAAACAAGATAAAAACAAGCAAGAAGAGTTTAAAAAATACTTCAATAAAATAGTCAATTCCCACCCTGAAAAAGAGGTGTTTTTTTGATGAATCACGATTTGGAACTCATTCAAAAATCGGACACGGATGGTTTAAAAAAGGGGTCAGAACGCAGGTTAAAATGAAAATTGGTAGACAAAATTTCTATATCTACAGTGCGGTAAATCCAAGAAGTGGTAAGAAAATCAGCCTACTTGCTCCATATGTAAACACTGATTGTATGAATATATTTCTGGAGCAGATGTCGAAAGATTTAGGCACGAAAAAAGCCTTTCTTGTAATGGATTGTGCAAGTTGGCATAGATCAAAAAGTTTGAAATTTCAGGAAAACATTACCATTATATACTTGCCTCCTTATTCACCGGAACTGAATCCTGTTGAGAGGTTGTGGCAATATATCAAATACAATACTTTACGTAACAGAGTCTACGATACCATAGGCTTACTTGCAGATGTTCTGTGTAATTTTATTGTCAGTATTTCCAGCACTACTATTAAACGAGTTTGTAATGTTTCTTATTTGTTCGATTAGTAATGGAATTTGGTATGAGGAGAAGAAATCTAAAGAGCCTGAAGGTGAGCAAGTTAATAATGATCTAGAGTCACTCAATAGTCCTGTTGATAATGAAAATAATGTAGAAAGTCATAGCTCTGCAAATAGTGGTCCAAATGTTGTAGATACTCAACAGTTGGCTAAAGTGACTAAATTACTTAATGGTATACAAACTAAAATTAATGCGCTACAGAAAGAACGTGAGGAAAGATTTGAAGAACTTGACTCTGAGAACAGCTACTTAAAACAGGACCTAGATTCTGTAAGGAAAGACTTAATTAAAGTAACTCAATGTACTAAAGAATACACTCAATTAAAGGATGATCTAAAGACTATCACTGAAAAATATACTCAACTACAGAGTGAATTCGAGAATATGGTAACAACCGAACTCAAGAAACATGAAAGCACACTAGAGAAGCGTTTTGAAGATCTACAAGAACAATTTGAAGGTAAAAATAAAAAGCTAAATAGTAAATATGAAAAATTCTTAGGAGCAAGCAACAATAGTAAAAGGCAAGGTAGTTACGCCTCTATTTCTTTTGTATTATCTGGAGCATCTGCTGTTGGTGCAAGTTTGACAATGTTTCATTTAGCAATGTGTCTTTCATTCGCTGTAGCTGCATTAATTTTTCTTGCAGCAGGATGTTACTGTTTGTATAAGGCAAATACAACACTTAGTAATGTTGAAATTGATCAAACTACTAATCTTGTAGTTGTTTAGATAGTTTTTAGGCTTTTAAATCTGTACCTGTTTGGCAAGTTAAAAAGTCCTTGCTGGTGCTGTAGCTTAAATTGAAGAAAATGGCGGAAGTGTAGAGTGAGGTAGTTTTTGATCAAAAATTTAAGATATTTTTAAAAAAACCACCTTTCTTGACGCGTATGAACACTCCCAAATTTTTTATAGGTTTGACTTCACCTGATTTACAAATAGAAATTGGTTGAGTGTTTGCCATTTATTCTTATAAACAGCATTTTGCTTTTTTTAGCACGTAGCAATTCTTGAATTCTATGATATTATTTTTGTAAAATTGTTATATATATCATAATAACGGTACTGGCTGAGTTCATTAAGTAATTTTATGGGCAGTGGAATGATAAAAAGCGTTTTCACAAACACATTTTACTACATAGTCAGCGCTAATATTAAAATGCTTATAAAGAGCTTCATAAGGTGCTGATTCTCCAAAATTTTTCATGCCAATAAATATACCGTTTGAGCCTATATATTTATGCCAACCCACTTCACTTCCAGCTTCAATTGCAACTTTGATGCTGTCATTATTTAATATTGCCCCTTTATATTCATCACTTTGCTCGTCAAAAAGCCTCCAACACGGCATAGAAATGACCCTTGTTCCTACACCTTTTTCCTGTAATTTTTCTCTTGCCTCAACTGCAATTTCAACTTCAGATCCGGTAGCAAATATCGTCACTTCTAGCTTCCCTGAATATTCGCATAGTATATATGCACCAAATTTTGATAGGTTGGCCAATTGGTCAGTATAAGAGTGCATGTAATTAATATTTTGCCTTGAAAGCGCAAATAGTGCAGGTGACTCTTTTTTTTCAAGTGCAATGCTAATGCACTCCAAAGTTTCAATTGCATCTGCTGGCCTAAAAACATACAGATTTGGTATAGCTCTCAGAGAAGCTAAATGCTCTATTGGCTGGTGAGTTGGACCATCTTCTCCTACTCCAATTGAGTCATGAGTCATTACATATATAACCTGCTGTTTCATCAAGGCTGAAAGACGTATAGCAGGGCGGCAGTAGTCGGAAAATACTAAAAAAGTTCCACCATAAGGAATAATCCCACCATGAAGAGCCATACCATTCATACAAGCTGCCATAGCGTGCTCTCTCACTCCATAGTGTACATAAGAGCCACCATAATCATTACTATCTATTGCCTGCATGTGCTTATATTTAGTACAATTTGAACCGGTAAGATCAGCAGAGCCACCAATTAGTTCTGGCATAGACTTAGTCAATATTTCCATTACTTTGCCGAAAGAAGATCGAGTAGCTTCGTTTGGCATGAGCTCACATATTTGTTTCTTCAGGTTAGCCAAATCACTCTCGATGTTATTCGGCAAACGTTTCTCAAGTCTTCTTTGTAGTTCTTCATTGATCAAGGATGTATAGTTTTGTTTTGCCCTCTTAACTGTTTCCATCCAAGCGTTTTTCACATCTTCTGGTACATAAAATGGTTCATAGTTCCAATTCAATTTTTCTCTCATCTGTTTTACATCTTCCTCTGTAAAGGCACCACTATGAGCAGAAGATGTGCCAGCACGGCTCGAAAATTTTCCGATAATAGTTTTGCAACAGATTAGTGTAGGTTTATCAGACTTTTGTGCCTGCTCTATTGCAAGGGATATAGCATCAAAGTCATGCCCATCGATTTTGTCAACATTCCATCCATACGCTGAAAAACGCTTTTCTACATCATCAGAACAAGAGAGGCTAGTAGAGCCGTCTATAGAGATGTCATTGTCGTCAAAAAGTGCTATCAGCTTATTTAATTTAAGATGCCCAGCAAGGGACGCTGCTTCATGGCTTATACCTTCCATAAGACAGCCATCTCCTAGCATTACATAAGTGTAGTGACTGATTTCAAACTGCTTTTCAAGAATCGATTCAGCAAGTGCCATGCCAACAGCAGTGGCAAATCCTTGACCAAGCGGGCCTGTTGTTGCTTCTATACCAGAAGTTAAGCCAAATTCTGGGTGACCTGGAGTTTTTGATGTAAGTTGCCTGAAGTTTTTTAGTTCATCTATACTAATGTAGCCTGTCAGATATAATATAGAGTATTGCAACATTGAACCGTGACCATTTGATAAGACGAAACGATCTCTACTGATCCATTGAGAATCATCAGGGTTATGGTTTAGGTATTTAGCAAATAATACAGTGGCAACATCTGCCATGCCAAGTGGCATACCTGGATGTCCAGAATTTGCTTTTTGTACTGCATCAATTGATAAAAAGCGGACAGCATTTGCCATGGATTTTAGTAGTAGATGATTCATGTATTAATAGGAAAACTTAAAAGTGAAGTATACTATATCATAGTGGCAAAAACAAGTTGACACTTAATGTTAAAATCATTAATAATTTATAGTTAGATTGTGAGAATTTTTGTATGACAACTGTTATCAATAGAAAGTATAGAATCAGTCGCAGGCTTGGTGTAAACTTATGGGGTAGAGCAAAAGATTCGGTCAATAAAAGAAAATACCCTCCAGGTCAGCATGGTATTCTTGGATTTAAGAAGTTATCTGATTTTGGTAAGCAGTTTGCTGCACATAAAAAATTTAAGTTCTACTATGCAATTTCAAGTAAGCAGCTTAGACGTACATTTTTAGATGCCTACAAAAGAAAGGGTTATACGGCTGATAATTTTATTGGTGCCTTAGAATCAAGGTTAAGCTCTGTTTTATATCACTCTGGTTTTGTGCCAACAATTTACTCGGCAAAACAGCTTATATCTCATAAACATGTTACAGTTAATGATAAGGTGGTTAACATATCAAGTTATAGAGTGAAGCCTGGTGATATAGTAAAAATAAGGGAAAGAGCAGCAAAAATTCCTATATTAATAGAGGCTGAACAAAAACAAGAACGTAAGGCTCCAGATTATTTAGAGGCAGATAGCAAAGCACTTTCAGTGAAGTATTTGAGAGCGCCTCAATATTCCGAAGTCCCCTATTCAGCAGACATGGAAGTCAATTTAGTAGTAGAATTTTACTCTAGATAAACAACATAAGGCCCGTGTGGCGGAATCGGTAGACGCAGCGGACTTAAAATCCGTGGGTTTTGCGACCTTGGGAGTTCAAGTCTCCCCATGGGCACCAGTTTAATTTATCAAAAAAGTATGAAATGGCTTGATATAGAAGATATTGCAGAAGCTCTAGAAGAGAAGTTTCCCAATAAGGATATAATTAGTATTAGATTCACTGAACTTAAGAAAAAGATCTTGGGTTTGAAGGAGTTTGATGATGATGAAAAGTATTGTAATGAAAAAATATTAGAGGCCATTCAAGCAGCTTGGATTGCAGAAAGATCTTAAAAAACAGATAGCTATAAGAAAATTACGGCATACAGTAAAAAGATAATCTTCTTGGAAATACTATACTTTACTCGAATTTTACTTAGCTTCATAATAATTTAATAAATTACAATTAAAAATGATTACAAGTTAGGCAAAAATATACAAATACTGCTTTTTATGTGTTATGTTAAGCCTAACGGATGATAAAATTTGATTTGTGAGGTTGTTATGTTTAAAATATACCAATATTGTATATCTTCTAGGTTACTAAACATTTGTTTAATGTTGTCTACAATTGTGTTATTAACCGGTTGTTTTGCAACAATTCTTTCGGGTTCTACACAAGAGATTAAAATGAAAGTAGTAGATGATAACGATAACTTAGTAGAAAAAGTCAAATGTGTCATACGTGACCCATCTGGAACGAATCATTCTCTCACATCTAACCCTGGAATAGTGGTTATTCATCGAGGTTCGGGATCATTGTTTGTTGATTGTAAAAAAGAAGATTATAAACAATTAAATGTGATGGTAGGTGAAAGTTTTAATAGCGTTGGGAATGTTCAAAAAAGTGTGTCAAACCGAAAAAAAAGTAATAAATTGATATAAAAAATGGAGGTTTGATATGAGTCAAGCAAATAGAACTACTGGTTTGGTAGATTATAAAGAATTAGAAACAAATATCCTGTCATCTATACGAGAAGGAAGACCATTGACAGGAAGAGATGGAGCATTAACACCGTTTATAAAAAGGCTGCTAGAGGCAAGTCTGGAAGGTGAAATAGAAAGCCACATGTCAGCTAAAAGTGAAGAAAATAACCGAAGAAATGGAAGGAATGCAAAAACTTTACGTACAAGTTCAGGCTCATTTGAACTATTAACACCAAGAGACAGAGAAGGAAGCTTTGAACCGCAAATAGTCAAAAAAAGGCAAACAAGCCTACATCCAGAACTTGAAGCAAAGGTCTTAAGTACATACGCCAGTGGCATGGGATACAGAGACATAGCTTCACACGTTGAGGAAATATATGACCATAAAATATCAGCAGCAGAGATATCCAATATTACTGATAAACTGCTACCAATAATCAATGAATGGCGCAGCCGTCCATTGCAATCAGTGTATCCAATAGTGTTCATGGATGGCATGTTTTTTAAGGTCAAGGAGGACGGACATTGCGTAAGTAAATGCATGTATAATATATTGGGTATAAATCAAAATGGCAGAAAAGAAGTATTAGGTTTTTATCTGGCTGAAAGTGAGGGAGCTAACTTCTGGTTGGGAGTTTTAAATGACCTCAAAGAAAGAGGAGTAGAAGATATTCTGATTGCATGTGTAGATGGGCTAAAAAGCTTTCCTGCAGCCATCAACAGTGTATTTCCCAGTGCAGAAGTGCAGCTATGTATAGTACACCAAATAAGAAATTCTCTGAAATATGTATCCAGTAAAGATGTAAAAGTTTTCATGAATGATCTGAAAAAAATATATCGTGCTTCAAGTAAAGAAATTGCTGAGAATTATCTGCTTGAGCTGGAAGAAAAATGGGGAGAAAAGTATCCTTTAGTTATAAAATCCTGGCAGAACAATTGGGAAAACTTATCCAGTTATTTTAAGTATTCTGGGCCAGTTAGGAAGCTGATTTACACCACTAATCCAATTGAGGGGTTGCATAGACAAATCAGGAAATTTACTAAAACTAAGGGTTCATTTACTAGTACAAATGCCTTGTACAAACAGGTATATTGTGCTATAAAAAAGGTAGAGCAAAGGTGGATTATGGCTCTCCCTAATTGGGCTTTAACTATGTCTCAACTTGATATTTTCTTTCCAGATAGATTGAAAATTGAGTTGAACTAAAAATGCGGCTTGACACACTTTTTTGAACGTTCCCATAGCGTTACCTTATTGAATCTACTATGGTTACCTGGTTTTGCTGTCGATGCAATTACTGGAGCTTATAAACAATATCCATCACACTATGTTGTGAATACACCTACGACAATGTTGCAAATTTTTATTTTCCTTTCCATTATGTCCAGAAGAGTTCGGTAGCTCTTTTACGCGAAATACCACATTTACGTCCTCAAGGTTAATTTCAATTCTCTTGACCAATGTTCTGATAATATCACGTTTAGTTAACCAGTCTGCGTTATCAAGGTTTAACGTAATATTGGAAGAAAAGTCTTCTAAATTGGCCACAACCAGAGTTACCTCCTGTTCTAATTCCTTTTGATAAAATATCTTTTTCTTCTCTTCTTTAATTGTTTTTAAGCTTTGTTTCATTGCTTTAATTCGTGGTTCAAATTCCTCTTGATTGATATATTCTTGAGCATAACTATCGATAAGTCTAGCAATACCACGTTTTAATTTATTTTCTTGTTTCTCTAGCAGGTCACTTTTTTGATCCAATGATGATTTTTTTAGTTCTGAAAGCCTACGCTTGTATTCTTCTAAAATCCTGTTTGGATTTTTCAATAACTGCTTAACCTCTTCCCACACAGCTGTTTCTAATGCATCTGAGCGAATGGGTTTATTGTCACAAATCTTATTACCACCAAAACGGTAAGAATCTTTACCACTACAACGGTAATATGCATAATGACCACCTTCTTCTTCTCGTCTACTTCTCATGCAAGTTCCGTAACATCCGTAATTACAACGCTTACATATGACTAAACCTTGTAGTAAGTACTTTGCTCCTCTTTTTCTTGTCCTTGCTACTTTTCTATTTTCAGCTAATTGTTCTTGAACAATATCAAATATATCTTCATCTACTATATTTGGCACTTTAATATAAATCCAATTTGCTTTTTCAACAGGATAGACAGAGTGGTTACTTTTTGGCTGCTCACAAGAGCCTTTCTGTGGTCTTACTTGCTTTAATCTTACTCCTAACCTTCTTCTACCAAAAGCTGCTTGTCCTTTGTAAGCAGGGTTTTTCAACATACTCCAAATTGTACCTTTATTCCAGCGTTCTTTTCCTTTTTGTGTCTTAATGGACATAGTATTTAGCCGACGACATACTTCCCCAATACTTGTTCTTTCTCTGCCTATCCACAAAAATACTTTACGAACGACATCAGCTTCTTTTTCGTTAATCTCAAATAAAGCTTGTCCTCCTCCCATATGCTTATCTATATAACGATAACCATAAGGAGCTCCTCCCATTACATTTACATAGCCTTTGTTAGCTGCATAGATTTTACCACGACGACTTCGTTCCATAATTTTCGCACGTTCATATTCTGCTATCATACCTTGCATTTGTAACAGTAATTGAGATTCTGGGTTACCGTTAATCTCATAATTTAAAAAAACCACTTTTGCTCCTGCTTTTTCAAATTCTTCAATCAGCACCATTTGATATGCATATTTTCTAGATAAACGATCAGGAGAATGAATGTAAATCTTATCAATTTTACCTTCTGTTACTTTATCACGTAATTTTTCTAAATCAGGGCGGACTAAATGAGATCCACTGTAGCCGTTATCAATAAATTTATACTCACTTAACAATCTGTATCCGTCCAGATTAATTTGCTTCTCTAAAGCTGCAATTTGACTTTCTATCGTATTTCCTTCTACTTGTTTCCCCGAAGAAACTCTCGCATATAAACATACTGTTACCATTTGACCCTCCTTGAATCCCATTTTTATGTTTTAAGTTTTTTTGACTTATTTCCTTTGACACTACCTTTTCATAAGCATCTGATAAGCATTGTTCTGCTAACCGATTAGGTTCATAGCTACAGCTAATTTGGATAGCTAATCTCTTGTTTCTCATGACTTTTCCTTGAAATAATATGTTCATATCATTCCTTAAAGCCGATGGTTAATTGATTATTAGCGCTATAAGTAAATCGGACTCTTGGTTCTGGACACAGAAGTTTTCGAGAAATGGTTTTCTCTAGTTTTATTTTTATGTTTTTTGCAACATTGTCGGTAGTGTAAATATGACAAAATCTGATTAATAGAAAACTATGCTTAAATATAGCGGGCCAAAGAAATTAAAATCTATAATAGAAAACTATGCATTAAAATGCATGAAAAATAAGATCAGCAAAAATGAAATACGTCTTATTTTAAACTGGAAAAGTATAGTTGGAGAGGAATTAGCAGAATGTACAAAACCACAAAAGATCTCATACGCACAAAACGTAAATTCTGGTGTTCTGCATCTGTTAGTAACAAATGGCAGTAAAGCATTAGAAATGCAGCATATGGTTTCTCTTGTAATAGAAAAAATTACAGTGTTTTTTGGCTATAAAGCAGTATACGGTATAAAAATCAAGCAAGGGAGTTGACTATTTAACTATATAAGGTTAACCTAGTTATATAGGATAAATTGGTATATTGAAGTGAGTAGAATTTGTGAATTAACAAATAGAAAAAAGTCTTTTGGTAATAAGGTATCGCATTCAAATCGTAAAACAAAGCGTACCTTTCTCTTAAATTTACATAAAGTTACATTAACGAGTAATATATTAGAAAAAAAGTTTAGCTTTCGTATAGCGACAAGAACTTTAAGAACTATAGATTATAAAGGTGATCTTGATGCTTTCTTGCTCAATACAAAAACAATTAAACTAAGCAAAGAAGCGCAAAAGATAAAAAGAAGATTAAAGAAAGTTTTAGCAAAACAAGAGGTAGAGCTAGCTGTTTCAAATGCATAGTAAGCCTACATGGCTCAGAGCAAAAGCTCCAGCTGGTAAAGTATTCAATGAAACCTTAAATACTGTTAAGCTACATAACTTACATACAGTATGCGAAGAAGCTGCGTGTCCAAATATTGGTGAATGTTGGAATAAACGTCATGCTACTGTGATGATTCTCGGTTCTGTTTGTACTCGTGCTTGTGCGTTTTGCAACGTTGCAACTGGCATTCCTGATAAGCTCGATCCTCATGAACCAGAAAATTTAGCAAAAGCAATAAAAAAGTTAAATTTAAAGCACGTTGTCATTACCTCTGTTGACCGTGACGATTTACCAGATGGTGGTGCAAATCAGTTTATAAGGTGTATAGAAGAAATTAGAAAGATAACTTCGGAAACAACAATAGAGATCCTCACTCCTGATTTTTTAAATAAGAAAGGAGCGTTTGAAGCAATAGCTATTGCATCACCTGATGTTTATAACCACAACATCGAAACAGTGCCAAGGCTGTATGCAAAAATAAGACCAAGATCTCGTTATTTTCATTCACTATATTTGCTAAAGATGGTGAAACAGATTAATTCTAAACTTTTCACGAAGTCAGGGCTTATGGTTGGTCTTGGAGAAACAAAAGAAGAAATCTTTCAGGTTATGGATGATTTACGTAGCGCCGAAGTTGATTTCATTACAATTGGTCAATATCTGCAACCAACTCCAAAGCATGCAAAAATTGATAGATATGTTACTCCAGAAGAGTTTGAGCATTATAAATATATTGCTTATTCTAAAGGCTTCTTGGTAGTTGCATCAAGCCCATTAACGCGGTCATCGTACCACGCTGAAGAAGATTTTAACAGACTTGCTGCTGCTAAAACTTCAACCTAATTTAACCTATCTGTTCAAAGAAATGTGCACTCCCTTTCTTTTCATTCAAGTAGCCTCTTATCCTTCCAGTAGCCCATCGGTGTTATTTCAGTAACACCTGTTATTCGAGTAGCCTAACACTGAAACCAAGAGGACTGACCAGGCAATCAGAACTGGTCACGCGCTGGAATGACACCGTCATAAATTGCTAGGCCTTCATAATGTCATCCCAGTTTCCTCTTTACTCTTGTCATCCCAGTACTTGATACTGGGATCCAGAAGACTGATTAGTCAATCAGAACTGGTCACGCGCTGGAATGACATCATTTTTTTTTGCATGAAAAGACTGGATTTTCATGATACCCACTTATTAGTTTCGTCTAATTTATTTTACCACTCTGCTGAACGGATACATTCTAACTGAGAGCAAAGCACACTTACATCATTTAACACCTTCAGTGGCTCCCCTAGACTATGTTCCACTTTTGTCTCAAATTTAAATCCCAAATTTCCAAAAAATTCTTGAAAATACTCAATAGTAATGTCACACAAACTTCTACCACTTGTTTTATAATTTTTCAGCTCTTTCGGAATAATAAGAGACACTTTACCATCTTCATATGTTACATTTCTACCCTTACAGTTCAGTTTAAATTCTACTGAACTGTAAAAACCTGGTGTTTTGATATCACTAGCAAGATCACTGCTAAGTACCCTTATACATTCCATGCTAAAACTGAGTTTTAGACAATTGGAACTATGGCAATCCATACTATAAGTTATTATTATATCAGAATCTAACACAAGCAAGCCAAGTGGAAAAAGAGCCTTTAATAAATGCAGAAACAAAAAATGATTATATCCTTCTTGATGATAACTAGTTATCAATTCTTCTATAATAGAGTCATTTGGAACTGTTGCACCAACACGTATAAACATTTCCATAAAGACTACTTTAAGAAACAAACAATAGTTTCTTTTCCCTTTTTCATTCCCTAAAATGAGATCTTTATGTTTTGAATATAGCTCCTCGATAAGCTCATTGGTTATTTTTTGTTTGTTGATAGTAAGGTTGTGTGATCTATCAAGGTCAATATATGTGTTGTAACCAGAGTTTATGCTACTCCAACCACCTGATTTCATTGGTATAGATTTTAAATCAGAATACTTGAGCTTTTTTACTTCAGATTTCAATGCGTTAACTATTTTTTTTGACATATCACAATCTTATATTATATACGTATTACGTACTTTTCATCATAAGTAAAGGTTTTCTGTAAAACTTGATTTACTTTTTATTATACTCACCTTATTAAAAAAAGCGGAGATTTCAATATCTTATTTTAAATTCTTCAAGTTTAGATTCTTGTCTTTGGTTGTATTTATATCACTTAATACTCCAAGTGGCTTATCCAGATTATACTCAAAATTTTCCTCAAAAAAGTGAAATCCAAATTTTTCGCAAAATTTCTGAAAATACTCAATAATAACGTCAAACAAATTCTTATCATTTGCTTTGTAATTTTTCAGCTCCTTAGGAATAGTGAGAGAAACCTTACCTTCTTCATATATCACATTTTCACCTTCACATTTTAGTTTAAACTCCACTGAGTTTTGTAAATCACATACTAAAATTTTATTACCGTTATATATACCATCATTTACGCTAAAACTGAACTTCAGATAATTTGGATCTTCACAACTTATACAGGTCCTTTCTCTGTAAGAAGGAATTAAATAGTGGAATGAATACATGCACAATCCAAAAGAACGAAGTGCTTGACTTTGAGAAGAAAAGAATTGCTTGTACCCAGACCTGTTATAATAAGTTATCAATTCTTCCATAATAGAGTCATTTGGAACTGCTGCACCGGCGTGTACAAATACTTCCGTGAAGATTTGCTTAAGAAACAGACGATAACTCCCTTTTTTGTCCTTATCTTCTGTAATGAGATTTTCATGTTTTAAATATAAATTTTTAATGAAATCATTAGTTATTGCCTTCCCATTAATAACAAGGTCACAAACAAATTCATATTCACTATTGAAGTCCATATCCAAATCCTTATATGTTCTATAATCAGAACTTTCTGTAGACTTCAAATCAGCATATCTCCTCTCCCTCGCCTTATCTTTCAACTCATTAATCATTTTTTTTGACATATATACTATTAATAGCTCTTATACTATAATATATATATAACTATTAACCTTTTAATAATATAGACTATCAACTGTAACCTGAGTTACTTTCCGGTTTACACTTGATTACTCTAACGATAGATTTTCCAATTCCATCTGATCTACTTGTACTTTTTCTAACTCACTTTTTACCTGTTTATGGTATAAGTTTGCTCCTCTAGCCCAAGATAGGTCACCATTTATTGTACAAACGTAATTGCCATTGTCCTCTTCGAAGCAAAACAGCTTCAGTTTACTTTCGTCTTGACCAATTAATTCACTACGAATTACTTCTACAGTATAAAATTGACCCAAATTCATACTTACTTCAGGATGTTGCATATACCTTAACACCCGTGGCTCATATAATTTTCTTATCTCACCATTTTTGAGATCACCTATTGTACACTCTATCTTCTTTAATCCGTATTTAATAACTCTCACTAATCTCTTCGTCTCATAATCCCACAGCTGTTCTTCTTCCAATCTTTTACATGCGGTAAAAAATTGTGATTCTTCTCTTTGCATAAACCGAGATAAACGTTCTGCCAACTCATAGCACATTTTTTCTTGACTCAGTATTTCTCTTTTATATTGAGCTAAAATATTAATCGCTATACTTGGACAACTTACTGCAATCAAGTCATTATTTAAATCCGTTTTAATAATTTTGCCGCTCTCTTGATTAACATGTACAGTAACTTGCCCTAACAAAATTCCCTTAGAAATCGTTATGTCTTTTCCTATATGAGTGTCAATGGCTTTTAAAGAATCAAAGTCTATATATATTGCACCTTTCTCTCCTGTCATTTTTTCTGAAAGAGCAAGAGCAATCAATCTAAAGGTATCTATTTCAACAGCAAAATACATCCTTTGCTCCTCTGACATATTATACATATTCTTAAAGAAATCCTTTATGCTAATGTCTTCACCATCTACCTTCCATCCTGTATCTATTTCGCTCCAGTCGTATTGGTGTAAATCTACAACATGCACTCCTTCCATTCCTTTCAGTTCACGCTTTAAATCATCTATTTGATTTTCTTCAAATCCAGGACCGTTGATAATCAAATATATATCCCTCTCTTCTTTATTTATTAATTTATGATTTTTTATTATATCTAAGTAATTAAAGTCACTGTTTTTACCATCAGGTAAAGATGCACCATATACTCTTGGTACCCATGTTAGTATTATTGGCGCTTCATTTGATAATTTTTTTACATTACCGATCATTATTTTACCTCAACACATTAACATACTCATATTATAATGAAATTTTAGCGGCGTACAAATAAAATCTCCTAGGGGCTTAAACATTCTCGTTTCTATATGTAGGTGACTGTTTCGAAGAAAATTATTTTTCAGCTAATATTTTAACTACTTTACTGAATTTTCTAGCACCGAATCGACGATACTAGAAAGTTCTTTAATCAATGCTATATAAGTGATAGCTCTCCCATTGCTACCCTGTCTACTTCTGCTCCTTCCAGCTTATTATCTACTCGTTCACGGTATAGATCTTTTCCTTTCATCCAGGATACATCACTATTTACTAGACCCATAGAATAGTTACCATTGTTCTCTCTAAAATCAAATGACTCACGTCTGCTTTCTTCTTGACCAACTAATTTACAATCAACTACCCTTACAACATTGAATTGACCTAAATTTAATCCAAGTGTGATAAGGAAGGGGAGAAAAGCTCGTTCATACAACGCCGCTATTCTATAATCTCTTAAATCTTTTACATACCTTTCTGCATCCTCTTTCTTATTAATCATTTCTTTCATCATCTTTTCTATTTTATTTTTCTCTTGTCCCTCTGTCATCTCTTCCTTTTCTTTAAGCATATGAGGGATACAATTACCTAGTTCACTTATTATTAAAGTTAAATACTTTAATAATTCACCGCACATTTCTTTTTGACTTAGTATTTTACTTTTATATTTAGATAAGATATCAACTGCTACGCTTGAATCATTTATTGCAATTAGATCATTATTTAAGCTTGTGTGAACAATTATTCTACTATTCGGGTCAAACATTACCACTACATTCCCTAACAATATTTTTTCAGGGATTGTTATATCCTTCCCTATATGAGAGTTAATGGCTTTTAAAGAATCAAAATCTATATATATTCCACCTTCATGTTCCGAAAACTGCTTTAAGAGTGCCAGAGCAACTAATCTAAAAGTATCTATTTCAACAGCAAAGTATGTTCTTTGTTCATCTGTCATGTTATACATATCTCTAAAGAAATCTTTGATACTAGTATCTTTACCATCTATCTTCCATCCTTGATCTATTTCGCTCCAGTCATACTGATGCAAGTCTATAACATGTACTCCTTCAATTCCTTTCAGTTCACGCTTTAAATTATCTATTTGGCTTTGCTTAAACCCTGGGCCGTTGATAATCAGATATATATCCCTCTCCTCTTCATTCTTTAGTTTATGATTCTTGATTATATCTAAATAATTCAATCTACTATTTTTACCATCTGGTAAAGATGCACCATGCACTCTTGGCACCCATGTTAGTATTATTGGTGCTTTATTTGATAATTCATTTACACTATTAGTCATAATTTTACCTCACTATATTGCTATATTTATAATATAGTGGATTTTTTAATAAAATGCAAGTAGACATTAAGATTTCACTTACGCTCTCTCAGTTTACAATTTTTGTTTCCGTATTATCTAATGAATCACCGTAAGTGACTGCCTTAAGATAAAACTTTCTCCCTTTTTGCACTTCAAAAGAAATTATTGAATCATCAAGTAGAATAAATTTTTCACCTGCAGTGTGTTCATATTTCTTAGTCCCTTCTTGACCTCTAATTAGGTTGCTAAGCTTATATTTATTTTTATCTATAAGCTTGGCATCTTGGAATTTTATTACCTCTTTTCCAACCAGCGCTAACACAGTTGGATTCATGACGTCTAGCTTACCAAAACGTAGCACTACTGTAATTCCCTCATCGGTAAATTCGATTACATATCCGTAAGTAGATTGTATATTTGCGCTCGCGATGGGCTTATAATTTTTATCATCATACGAAATAAAAAGTGTTGCTCCTTTCCAACCTTCCTCTTCACTAATTAAAGTAAAACTTGCGATATTACCTTTAATATGCGGTAAATCTATCATTTCTACGATAGATTTACTGATGTGAGAAGGAGGGTATTCTTTAAGCATAAGTGATCTTGTTGAAGGAAAGGAGAGCTTGTATATAGAGGGATCATAACCAACTCCCATTACTTGAATGGACATGCTTTCAAACTTTGTTTTTATAATTCTCATCGTATGTCTTTTCTCGCCATCTGAAATTGCTATGACATCACTTGGTAAAAGCCATGCATATTTTATCGGGAGCTTAAAGTTGTATACATTTCTCTCTTGCCACGAAGAATAAAGTAAAACTTCAGCTATATTTTGCGCCTCCCCTTCCTCCATAATGAGAGGTATTTCAACTGTTGCAGCATTGCCCTGCTTTGGCAGTTCAGCATATTTCACATCAATTGGATAGCCAAAATTGCGGTTAAAATAGACAACATTGACTTTACTATTTAAATCTAGCTGACTAATATTAACAAGTTTTGCAACGTTATTGGTAACCATCTCGCCAATTGGTATTTCAGTTTTCACTCCCCTGCCCTTTTGAATAAATTTCAGTTTTGAGTTCTGTTCAACCACATCAAAAAAATAGCACCTTCGCAGCATTTTAATAATTGAGCGTACGGGTTGCTGATCATTTATTACATACCCAGATAGTAATCCTTTAACATCACTTGTATCAAACTGATCGCCTTTGAGACCTACCTTTTGCAACAGATCAGACAAAACATCGGAAACATTAAGTTGTGAAATTTTTCCCTGAATCCAGTGCCCGGTCTGCCAGTTATGGCAGTCAGCCCACATGTCACATAAATTGGGGAAATAAGGAAATGGCCTTGCATCCCACGCCCAGAGGAACATTTTCTCCACCATTTCTGAGCTTTGCCACTTTTTTAATGTTCCTTCGATTGCAGTTTTCTGCGAAAGAAAGCTCACCTCTCCGTTTGAGTATCGTGGATATTTACTCTCTATACTACCTTTATCAACAAACACATTGGGCTCATTAGTGCAGCCGTTCATACTGGGAAATCCATATTCGGTAAACCATATTTTCTTCATTTTTGGTTGCCATTTTGTTTTACTACCACCTGGATTTACATGAACTTCACTCCACCATTTCTCGATATTTTTCCACGCATATTCGCTGTCATTATACTTTATTTTCTCAGGATCACTTTTTGAGTAATCGTAAAAATAATCATACCCTACCCCACTGCTCCAACCACCCGTTACATCTTTCGCGGAATAGCCAAAAGGAGGTTCTGGGCCATCGGTGAGTGGAAAGTAAGCATCTATGCCAACAACATCGATAAACTCTGAAGACCATAGTTCATCCATATTATACCAACCATCATATGAATGATACTCACTCCAATCGGCAGCGTAAGTTACGTTTACTTCTTTTCCAAGCTGAAATTTTACTTGCTTTGCAACTTTAACTAGCTCTGCTACTGCAGGATAATTGCCTTTCGCATCTTTTACTCTGGTAAGCTGAGCAAACTCAGAACCAATAATAAACCCTTCCACTTTAGTTTGTTTGGCAATGCTTGTGTAATGCTCTATGAATTTGCTATACTGATTCTCAAAAAAATCACTTATATCCTGAGGAGTACCGCTCAATTTTCCTCGCCACTCTTTGTTTTTTGTGTCAAGCAAGAGCATTGGATAGAGCATCACCTTATAACCTCTGCTATGCAGCTCTTCTATATATCTTATTAGTGCTGCATCGCTAACTGTACCACCATATCTTGGATTGCCATGATTATCTTTTGAAATGAGCTGGGCATTATCCCTGGTTATATTTCCCACTTGCCAATCATCAGGCACTATAGCAGAATCGTCTTGAAATTCAACTGCAGGATATATTTTACAATCTTTGATATTCAAACTGCTTGCAAACCAATTAACCACTACCGATGCCCATTCAACATTTGGTAAACTTTCCTTCAATTGGTCCAAAGAAAGCATAGCATCGCTCTTTTTTGTGTGATTATTGTGATTTACTCTTTGTACCGGTCCATAGGGAATATATTGACTACTGCTTATTTTTTCTCGTGCAATTTTCTTCTGTATTTTCGTATCATACACAAACTCCCCTGAACCTGGTATGATATTGATATTTTTAATGTTTTCTGCTACTGAGAATCCATTGAGCTTCAGTGCAGTTTGCACTTCAAATGTAAACACCGGAACACGATTACTATAGTCTGCCAAAGGGAAATTTTTGATGACTATGTAAGATATTCCTCTATAAGCTGGTACATTCTTCTCACCTTCGATTGATAACATAAACGGATCAGGGTTTTGGTCTTCTCTGCCGTGGTAAAAAGTATAATCTATTTCATCAAAACTAAGCGATTTTATATCCGCCCAGATTCTATTTAATTTTTCTACTTTCCCCTTGCAAATTGCAATTGCGAGTGTTGCATAGTAGTTATATGTAATATTTATACCTCTTCCTGTTTTATTTTGAGTGGTTATCGCCTCCTCTTTTATTGGCTGTGACCAAATAATGTTTCCAGCAATGCGAGCAGTGCCATAGATAATTGGAATTGCTTTGCCATAAGTTGAGGTTTGAACTTGCAGATTTTTCAGCCTCGCCCCATGCGTTATCTTTTGGTCGGCATCAAGACCAAATATTGCATTATCAAGCTGTGCACCAAGCAGAGCACCGAGTTCTGAGCCAACAATCTGGCCAATTGGCCCAAAAATACTGCCCGCTTTACTTAAAATTGATGATAAAATTATTGTAGACATAATATTCTCCTTTTTAATAGATTGTTTTGAATTTTTGAAAGAAGATCCCAGACTGGGATAAAATTGGGACCTACTATATAGTAGTGTCATGCGACTGGTATCCAGGAAAAAAAGGATGTAATCCGAGTAGCCCTTTTCCTGTCATCCGAGTAGCTGACACTGGGATCCATTGTTCTTTATTTCTGAATTCCAGCGGGCTTTGTTGCACCACTCAAGGAAAGAACAGGCAGTTACTGATGGAATTTGTTATAAAATAGATATTTAGCCGACAAAGGAAAAATATGCCAATAAGAATGAAAGTCAGTAACTGCAATGAATATAACAAATTTCTTCAAGAAAGGGGAAATGTTTTTCATTATATCAACGATGCCATTGAAAATTGGTACGAAAATAGTCCAAAAGTAGCAGGTGGCAACAATGTCTACAGCGACAAAGTAGTGATTCTAATTCACATAATAACCTATCTATTCAGGATTGGTCTTAGGCAAACAGTGGGATTTATAGAGAAATATCTTGAGCAAATAGGGAAAATTTTGCAAATTATCAGCTATTCGCAGGCTTCAAGAAGGTTTAAAAAGCTTAATATCAAAATCAACGACTGCAGAGTTGATAAGAACGATATGGAAGATATTGAAATTGCTATAGATAGTACAGGTATCAGCATCTACAATAATATTCCAGGCCATAGTAAGGCAAATGGTACAGATAGAAAGTATCGCCGCTATGAGCAAACAAGATGTAATGCTAGAGATAGGTAGTAAAAAAGTTATAGCTGCAAAATACAGTAGTGGAGTTTATTCCGACCACTATGGAGCCTGTGATCTTATTGAAAGAGTGGATACCAAGTATAACATAAGCACGATATATGCAGATAGATCGAAAGAAGTTATACAAACTGTGCGATGAGCTTGACATAAAGACAAGGATTCCTCCGCAAAATAATGCAGTAGAGCATCCAAAGTTGGATTATATGAATGAGAGAAATTCTACAATCAAGCTCATAAAGTCATATGATGAAGATGGTATGAAGAGGTGGAAAAAAGAGATAAATTATTGGAAGAGATCTTATATAGAAAGTTTTTTCTCGCGACTGAAGCAAATATTTGGATTTAGTTTTAGGAATAAATCTGAGATTAATCGTGAGAAGGAACTGCTACTCAAGTGTTATTTGCTTAACAAATTTACTGAAATAGGCATGGCTAAGTTTGATATAGCTTCATGAATTTATTATACATTACCCACTATCCGAAGAGCTGTGCAACAAAGCCATTCCAGTTTCACGCACTGACCATTTGCTGTTTTTACTCATAACTACCTTGTCTGGACGAATACGAAAACAAGTAGCTAATTATCGCATAAAAAAAAGAAGATGTAGAATATCTTCTTTTTTGTGATTAAAGATACATTAAATCTTGATTGTGTATTTCCTCTGCTATAAGCAATAATTTTTCGCTCTCATCAAAGAGACTTTTTGCGCTAGCTGCTAATTTCTCACTAATTTGTGGTAGACATTGTCATAATATACTCCTTAAATTTTTAAAATATATTTATGTTGGTATACAAGTATCAATATTACATTAATATAGTAATTTTTTAGGCATGAGTGACAAGCTGAAGTGGTTTTTAATTACTCAAAAAACAGAAACGTTTCTATTTCCTACACTTTCTAAAACCATAGGTACCAGTTGGTTTTTAGCTAAAGTAAAGGTCAAGTATCTGGAATTCTGGACATAAAATCCTCCTGTGTAAAAAAGAGTTAGAAAAAAAATGCAGTGCACATACGACAGATATACACTGAAGAATACATTTTTTAATAAGTTTGATTAAAAAGTCTGCAGACTAAAGATAGATTTTGAGCTCTTAAAATATCTCTATTTGTAATTATAATGAGATTGAAAATATGCGGAAGTAATTTTTATACGTTAACGGCTCACCCAACCCACTTGCAATCTGGATCCCAGACTGGGATGGCAAGAAAAGGTTACTCGGATAGGAAGTACTGGAATGACACCATCTAAAAATTGAAGCTTGGTCATATGAAAAAGTTAAAGGAAATCTTCAATCACATTTAAACAGCGCTTCAGCAAACTCTTTGCCAGTAAATTCCCTCAGGTCTTCTATACTTTCACCAATTCCTATAGCGTGTAATTTTACCTTATAAGCTTCTGCAAGCCCAATCACTACTCCACCTTTGGCAGTACCATCTAGCTTTGTTACAATTAACCCGGTAACACCAACCATTTTACTAAAGGCCTCTAATTGGCTATAAGCATTTTGGCCAGTAGTTCCATCAAGAACTAAAATAACATCATGAGGAGCAGTATCATCCAATTTCTTTATCGTTCTATGTATTTTTGACAGCTCTTGCATGAGATTTACATTGTTTTGTAGCCTTCCTGCTGTATCAATTAAAACAACATCAACGCTATCTTTTATCGCTTGACTTACAGCTCTATATGCCACACTTGCAGAATCGCTACCGTGCTCTCCAGTAACAATAGAGCAATCAGAACGTTCTGCCCAAATATTTAGTTGCTCACTCGCAGCAGCTCTGAATGTGTCGCACGCAACAAGCATAACGGATTTCCCTTTTTCCTTATATTTATAGGCAAGTTTACCTATAGTTGTAGTTTTTCCATTACCATTCACTCCGCACACCATTATTATGTGTGGTTTTTTATTCAAAATGAGCGGCTGCACTACAGGGTTTAATATCGACTCTATTTCGCTCATTAACTGCTGTGTGATAACGCTATGCTCAACTTCTGATTCAAATTTGATACTTGCGAGCTTATCAATAAGCAATCTAGAAGTTTTATGACCTATATCCATGCTAATCAGCAGCTCTTCCAGATCATCTAAAAGCGACTGATCTAATTTTTTTTTGCCAGAAAAAATATTTTTTACTCCACCACTAAAACGGGAGGAGGTTTTTAATAGTCCTTGATAAAGATTACTGAATAAACTCAAGAAATACTCCTTCTAAAATTACCATATAAAGAATGACATGCACTATATGTATTTGTAAAGTAAATACACTCGTAACCTATATATTTTGTGAGTAAAATGTACTGCTTGCTAGTGTATTTTACTTTAGTTTTTAACCTAAATATGTTATAATGTAAGTAATGGTTTACGGGTAGTTCTATGAGTTATAATGAGAAAATTTTAGATCATTACGAAAATCCAAGGAATGTTGGTTCTCTGGATAAAAATGATCCAAATGTTGGTACTGGTTTAGTTGGTGCACCATCATGCGGAGATGTAATGAAACTGCAAATAAAGGTCAACGATAAAGGTGTTATTGAAGACGCAAAATTTAAAACTTTTGGTTGTGGTTCTGCTATAGCTTCAAGTTCTTTGCTTACAGAAATGATCAAAGGAAAAACTATTGAGAATGTAACAAAGATAAAGAATACTCAAATAGTGGAAGAATTGTCTTTGCCGCCAGTAAAGATACACTGTTCAGTACTTGCTGAGGATGCTATAAAAGCTGCTATTCATGATTATCAAAATAAACAAAAACATTGAGGAATATGAGTGAATTTCAAGGAGTAAATTCTGTTAAAAAACCTATCACTCTAACTGCAAATGCAGTAGAGAGGGTAAGGTTTTTATTGGACAAAAAGAAGCATGCTAACCTTGAAGAAGCAATAGGAATAAGAGTTCTAATTAAGCAAAAAGGATGCTCTGGTTTAAAATATGATATTGAGTATGCATATGATGTTCGTCCTTTGGAGTCGGTAATTGAAGAAAGCTGCAGTGATGATCAAAAAGTCAAGGTGCTGATCGATCCAAAATCTATCATGTTTATCCTTGGCTCTGAAATGGATTATGTAGAGGAAAAATTCTCATCAGGTTTTATTTTCAAAAATCCTAATGAGAAAGGAAAATGTGGTTGTGGAGAGAGTTTTCATGTCTAGCAACCATTTCACATTATTTGGAATTGAACCGGCTTTTAACATCAGCTTTGATGAGCTGGAGAAAAAATATATTGAGCTAAGCAAAACTGATATAAATGAAAGAGAGTCCAAAAGTATGGAAAATATCAACAAAGCTTATCAGGTACTGAAGTCACCGCTAAAGCGTGCCGAACATTTGTTGGATCTTTTTGACGTAAAAAGCAAAAAAGAGCATCTTGATCCTGAAATATTAAATGAATCAATGGAAATAAGAGAATACTTTCTAGACTGCGATGATTTACAATTTGCAAGTAGGATGATTGATGAAAAGGTAAAAGATTGTACTAAAAACCTAATTAATGCTTTTGCTACAAAAAATTTTGATGAAGTTGCTACGCAAGTTTTTAGATTGAGATATTTATATAAGTCATTTGAGGAGATAAAGGAAAATGCGGCCAGTTCAAATTTCTGAACCAAGTTTAAATGAGGTAGTTTTTGGTATAGATCTTGGAACTACTAACTCTTTAATTGCCATGGTAAATAAAGCTGGCAATGTAGAAATATTTAAAGATGAGCAAGGTCGTGAACTATTACCTTCTGTCATTTCATATGAAAAGGATGTACTAAAAGTAGGCTACGATGTTGGCGAAAACGCTATCTGCTCTATAAAACGCTTAATGGGTAAAAGTGTTAAAGACTTGCATAAAGAAGGTATCAATTGTGAAATAGATAACGAAAGTGAAAAAGTTATTAGGGTAAAATGCTCAGAAGAAAAGTATCTCACTCCTATTGAGATCTCTGCTGAGATACTAAAAACTCTATGCAAGAGGGTAAAAAAATTCACAGGGATGAAAGTTAACAAAGCAGTGATTACTGTACCAGCTTATTTTGATGATTCAGCACGTAACGCAACCAAATATGCAGCAAAATTAGCTGGCATAGATGTTCTTCGCCTCATTAATGAACCAACCGCTGCAGCACTTTCTTACTCCATTGAAAAGAACAATAACAGTGGCATATATGCAGTTTATGACCTCGGTGGTGGAACATTTGACATTTCAATATTAAAATTACATCAAGGAGTGTTTCAAGTTCTTGCAGTTGGTGGTGATACTAAACTTGGTGGTGATGATTTTGATCATCTACTTAGTTTAATCGTGCTTGAAAAGTATAGAGAACAGGTAGGTTTAAATAAAAAATGCTCTAGTGTCATCCCAGTGCTCCGACACTGGGATCCAGAAAGTTTGATTGCAAGTGAACACACCAGAAAGTTATATAATAAGAACTGGATTCCAGTGTCAAGCACTGCACCATCTGATACAACTACCTACAAATTACAACATTCATACACTAAAACTGGTATCTGCAATATACGTGCTATAAAAGAGTACCTAAGTGAAGATACCTCTGGCACTTTTGAATTCAGCATCAATGGTGAATTATTTAAGTGCAAAATTACCAAAGAAGAATTCGAGCAAGCAATCAGTCCTTTGGTTAATAAGACTATAAATATAGTTACTCGTACTATAAGCAACATAGATCTTAAAATCGATGATATAAAAGGGGTAATTTTAGTTGGTGGCGCAACTAGAGTGCCATTAGTGCAAAATTCACTAATCAAACTCTTTGGCAATAAAGTGCTGAATGATGTGGATCCGGACAAAGCAGTTGCCAATGGGGCAGCTTTGCAGGCTCATTATTTAACTTCAAACTCAAAAGATAGGAATATTCTCCTTGATGTGCTGCCTTTATCACTTGGCATAGAAACTATGGGGGGAATAGTTGAAAAAATTATACCAAGAAATACACCACTACCAGTTTCAGAAATAAAAGAGTTTACAACTTACGCTAACGGGCAAACAGCAATGAAAATTCACGTTTGTCAAGGAGAACGTGAAATGATAAAAGATAATAAATCTCTAGCACGATTTGAACTCAAAGGTATACCACAATTGCCTGCAGGTTCTGCAAAAGTTGAAATAGGATTTACAGTTAGCATTGATGGAATATTGACTGTCACTGCAAGAGAAAAAACTACTGGAGTCGAACAGACAGTTAAAATAAATTCAAGCTCTGGCTTAAATGAAGAAGATATTCAAGATATGGTCAATCAGTCAGTAAGTAACTTTGATGAAGACATGAAGGCTCGTTCCCTTGCAGAGGCTAAAATTAACGGTAACAAGCTCATACATCTAGTTGAAAATGTTTCTACTGAGCAAAAGTTAAAAATTTTACTACAGAACGCAAAAGACGCTTTACAGGAAAATGACTTAGACAACATTAATAATGCTATCTCTGAGTTAGAAAACTCTGCTTTAGAATTATGCGAATCAGCAGACAGATAGAGTTCATACAACTTTGTGAAGTACCCTGTCAAATCTCAGAGCAATAGGTAACCTAAAATCAAACGGCAACCAATCAACTTTGCCTAATTTAAACGATAAACCAACCATGCTTACGCGTCCAACTATATTTTCAGTTGGTATTAACCCAATTTCAGAAAACCTGCTATCAAAAGAATTATTTCTATTGTCTCCCATAACAAAAAATTGATCATCAGGCACATAATAAACTGGAGTATTGTATGATAACTTATTAGAAAGATTATCTATTAGAATTTCATGCTCCTTGCCGCTCGGGAGTGTTTCGATGTATCTTGCTATATTACGCTTTGACTCATAATCAAAAAAATTTTCAATTTGTCTTCGTTTTACTTTCTGATCATTTAAATATAACTCCCCCTCTATCATTTGCACTTTATCGCCCGGTATTCCTATTACCCGCTTAACAAATCTAATGCTGTCATTTCTTGTAGGCTTGAAAACTATTATATCACCACGCTCCGGAGGGGTATAAAAGATTCTACCGCTAAAGATGTTTGGAGAAAATGGAAAAGAGTGTTTACTATAACCATATGAATATTTACTAGTAAAAATATAATCTCCCTCAAGTAGAGTGCTTTTCATTGAACCAGAAGGAATATGAAATGGCTCAAATAAAAAACTACGTATTGATAGCGCAATTAGTAGCAAAAAAAACAGTGAAGATAAAAACTTTCTCGTTCTTGCTATCCGGTTCTCTCTCAATTCTTTCAATTTTATTTTCTTTATAAATTTAAGCTTATCATAACACATAAAAGTGGTAATGTGAAATTTTACTCATGGGTGTTATTGCTCTTTTTCGAAAGTCGAAATAAGCTCTCAAGTAATTGACAGTGATTGATAACCAATAGACATCATTTGCTATGCAATATTGTATAAATCACAATGCTAGTTTTACTAAAAATTATACTATTTTAGATATAATTATAGTATTTAAACTTAAGGTATAGGGATGAACCCTACAATTAGAAAGGTTTTTTGTATTCTACTTATAGTATTATTTATTTCTTTTTCTCATGTTGGAAGTGCTGCTAACTCTAATGACGATACAACTGCTCAAGTAATATGTAATATTATTGGCTACGTTTGGGGAATAGGTGGACCGCTTATGACCGTAGTGATAATAGGAGCAGCTTTACTTGCAATATTTGGTAGAATGCCGTGGCCTGCTCTTTTCGCCCTCGGTGTATTTTGCGCTGTGTTTTTTGGCGCTAAAACTATTGTCATAAAAGTAATGGGTGGTATAAACTCTACAAATGCCTCTTTTATGGAAGAATGTGGAACGGGAGATAAAAAAAAGAGTCAATAGGACTATTTCTTTCTAAAGCAGACTTGGTGCACAGCTTCAACTATATCTTCCACTTGTGGTAATGCTTTCTTTTCTAGGTTTGCAGCATAAGGTAAGGGGACATCCTTGCCGGTTACCCGTACAACCGGAGCGTCAAGGTAGTCAAATCCTTGTTCCATAATCATGGCTGAGAGTTCTGCTCCTATTCCTGCAAATGGCCAACCTTCTTCTATGCTTACTAATCTATTGGTCTTCTTAATAGAGTTAATAACTGTTTCAGTGTCAAGTGGTCTTAAGGTTCTGAGGTCGATAACTTCAGCTTCTATTCCTTCACTAGAGAGTAAATCTGCCGCATTTAACGCATCCATTAGTTTCAATGAAAAAGCAGTGATAGTTACATCCTTTCCTTCCCGTATAACAGCAGCTTTGCCTATCTCAAGTAGATAATCTTTATTTGATAGCTCAGAGTCAGGAACTTCATGCTCATGTCCATAAGCGATCTCGTTTTCTAGAAATATTACCGGATTAGGGTCACGAATTGCAGCTTTAAGCAGACCTCTGCAATCGGAGGCAAAGTAAGGTGCTATTACTTTCAAACCTGGAACATGCGAATACCAAGATGCAAAGCACTGAGAATGTTGTGCGGCAACTCTTGCTGCAGCTCCATTTGGTCCACGAAATACTATAGGGCATCCAAGTTGTCCACCCGACATATAATTTGTTTTTGCTGCGGAATTCACAATTTGGTCGATAGCCTGCATAGAAAAATTAAAAGTCATAAACTCGACTATTGGCCTCAGTCCAGCAAATGCTGCTCCAACAGCAAGACCAGCAAATCCATGTTCAGTAATGGGTGTATCAACTACCCTATTTTCTCCAAACTCTTTCAGTAATCCTTTCGTTACTTTATAAGCACCATCATACTCTGCAACTTCTTCACCCATGATAAATATATCAGGGTCATTTTGCATTTCTTCTCTGATCGCTGTGCATAAAGCTTCTCTTACACTTAAGATTGCCATTTGTAAACCTGTAGATTTCAACTGAAATAACTATATCAAAATTACCAGGAAGCGCACAAGTTAAGTTTTACAAGCATCATGTTGCACTGAGCATTGAATACTTACTTCTTTTAATTCAGTAGGTTGCGGTGATAGTGCGTATGTAACTCCACCGACTATCAATGAAGACATCACAGAAGTTGCAATCATCAATAGAATTGGTAATTGGAAGGCTATACTAAAGGCAACACCTACTGTCAACATGATTGTAAAGTTTACAGAAGCAATTTTTAAGAAAGACAGTTGTCTTTTTTCTGTTTTTTCTAGTAATACTTTATTTGCTTTGGTTTTGCTTAATTCACTATTAAGTGTTGTATTTTTACTTTTTAGATCTTGTATTTGTTGTTTTAGTGATTGATTCTCTTCACTGAGTTTATCAAGTACTTCTAACCTATTCTCATGTCCACCCATGCAATTCTTTACCCGTTTTAATTCCTCATCTGCCTCTTGTAATTTCTGGATTTGGCTATCTCGCAACTGAATTTGAGATGGCAAACTTTCTAAAGTTTGATTATCAACTGCCTCGTCGTGATTTATTTCGGAGCAGGAAGAGGTATTAAATGTAGTTTCAAGTTCTAGACCGCTGTCATCACTACTAACACTTTCGTCAATAGGAGTCTGTTTACCACTACATGTAGCACTTTTTCTTTGCGGTGACTCAAATTTTTCTACCATATTCTTAACACTAACACGTAAGTCTTGCTCACTTACTAAACTGTCACTACTTTCGCACGTAACAGGAGCCTGTGCACCACTACGTATGGTATCATATTGTTTCACAGAATTTATAACATCTGCTGGTGCAGCAGTTTTTTTCTCATGCTTTGTACAAAAATTTTGTTCTGCTTCCTTTAACATTTTTACTATAGCTTCTTTATTTTCTATATTACCAACCACCTCCCTTGGAGTCTTATTTTTGCTTTTTAATGAAGGATTAACTCGATCATCACTTAGTAGTTGTTTTACCATGCTTTCATGTCCACAAGAAGCAGCAATATGCAAAGCAGTTAGCCCATCATTTTTAGAGCCATCTTTTACTCGAGCGCTAACACTTGCTTTCTTTTTTAGTAAAAGTTCCACTATTAACATATTGTTGCATGCTGTAGCAAGATGTAACAACGTCCAATCTTCTGCAGCTTCTTCTGAAATTTTTATACTAAATTGATGTTCTTTACTAAAATTTTTACTAAACTTGTTGTACTCTCCTGCATCTTTTCCTTTTAACTCATTCTTTATTTTTTCAAGTAAATTATCTTCATCCAAATCGCTACTTTCACTTACCTCATTTATTATTTCAAAAAACTTCTCCTTCTCTATTACCATAACCTTTCCCTCTAAATTTATTTTTATCGCTGCATAATCTCACAAAAAAGTTAAATTTATCAAAATTCTATATTTTATATAAAATAAAATTTCCTGTTTCCAAAAATTGGTAAGCATGTTTTTGATGAGATTGTAGAAAACATACTTTTATGACACCATTTGTTGTACGAACTAACTTGGCGAAAACAGATGTTTATATAGTTGTATGGCAAAATGTTTTGCACTAGTTGTGCTACTTCGTTTTCCGTAATAGTTGAAAAAATTAGTAGAAAGTTGTTGTAAGTTTATGTATTTTGAGGCTGTAATGGTCAAAGGTACATGAAGTATGATCAGAGTTAAAGGTGCAAGAGAGCATAATTTGCAGGGTATTGATGTCAATATACCAAAAAATAAGTTAGTTGTTATAACTGGACTAAGTGGTTCTGGTAAGTCTAGCCTCGCATTCGATACGATTTATGCAGAAGGCCAACGCCGATACGTCGAAAGTCTATCGGCTTATGCACGTCAATTTCTTAATATTCAAGATAAACCTGACGTTGAATCGATCACAGGCCTCTCTCCTGCAATATCAATTAACCAAAAATCGATCTCAAAAAATCCAAGATCAACTGTTGGAACCGTTACTGAAATTTATGACTATCTACGCTTAATATATGCGCGAATAGGCATTCCTTACTCACCCGCAACTGGATTGCCAATAACGAAACAGACTGTATCTCAAATTGTAGATACTATTACAGCATTACCTTTAGAAACTAAAGTATATATAATTGCTCCTATTGTACGTGGTAGAAAGGGAGAGCATCTAAAAGAGATACTGGAAATTAAAAAGCAGGGTTACGTAAGACTAAAAATAAACGGTGAAATATGTGATATAGATGACTTGCCTAAGCTCGATAAAAACAAGAAACATGATATTTTTGTGATTGCAGATAGAGTGTCCATATCAGATGATATAGGAAATCGACTACCAAGCAGTATAGAATCAGCATTGAGACTTGCCCATGGCTTAATGTATGCAGAAATAGTTAACTTACCTGATAACCACAATTCCGAGTATAAAAATGGTCAAACTTTAACTTTCTCAGAGAATTTTGCATGTCCTGAGTCTGGCTTTACTCTTGAAGAAATAGAGCCAAGATTGTTTTCTTTTAACAGCCCCTACGGTGCATGCAGTTCATGCAATGGGCTCGGTAAAAAGCTAAGTGTTGATGCAAAGCTAATAGTGCCAGATGAAACGCTCTCGATATCTGAAGGTGCTTTAAAGCCAATTGGATCAATATTCCGTCAAGTGCATACAAACTATGGATTGCTAAAAAATGCAATTCTGTCACTGGCTGAAAATTGCAAATTTAGTCTTGATGTTCCGTGGAAGAATATAGACCAAAAAGTGAAGGATTTAATACTTTTTGGCTCTAGAGAAATGAAATTTCAAGGTTTGGTCAGTATCCTAGAACGCCAGATGGATTACGATGCATCACTTATTGATAGGTATTGTTCTGTTACTGACTGCAAAGAATGTGCTGGCTATAGATTGAGAAAAGAAGCACTTACAGTGAAAATTGATGAAAAACACATAGGTGAAATATCAGGGCTCAGCGTCGATGAATCCCTTGATTGGTTTGAAAATTTGCCAGACAAGCTCACAGAACAACATAAGCAAATTTCAAATAAAATATTAAACGAAATAATCAAAAGGCTGACATTTTTAAAGAATGTAGGGCTAAATTACCTTACACTTGACCGTGAATCTAGCACTCTCTCTGGTGGTGAAAGCCAGAGGATCAGGCTTGCTTCGCAAATTGGCTCTGGTTTAACAGGAGTGCTATACGTGCTTGACGAACCCTCAATTGGCCTTCATCAATGTGATAATGATCGATTAATTGCCACACTTAAAAATCTGAGAGACATGGGTAATACTGTGATTGTTGTTGAACATGATGAAGACACAATAATGGCTGCTGATTATGTGATTGATATTGGTCCTGGAGCTGGTGTAAACGGAGGAAAAGTTGTTGCAGAAGGAACACCAGATCAGTTACAAAAAAATTCAGAGAGCATAACAGGACAGTATTTAAGTGGAAAGAAGGAAATTTCAATTTCAAAAAGAAGAAAGCAAACAACTCAGTTCATAAAGGTAGTTAATGCTTGTGAGAACAACTTAAAAAATATAAATGTTGAATTTCCTATAGGGAATTTTATTTGTGTTACTGGAATATCAGGAGGAGGGAAATCAAGTTTAGTGATAGAAACATTATATAAATACTCAGCACACAAGATAAATCATTCATCTGCAAGGCATGGTCAATGCGACAAAATAGAAGGCCTTGAGTATATAGATAAAATTATAGAAGTTGATCAATCGCCAATTGGTAGGACCCCAGCATCAAATCCAGCAACATATGTTGGTATGTTTACTCACATCAGAAATTGGTTTGCAGGTCTCCCAGAGTCGAAGGCACGAGGTTACAATATAGGCCGATTTTCATTTAATACCAGGGGAGGAAGATGTGAAGCTTGTAAAGGTGATGGGCATTTAAAGACCGAGATGCATTTCCTACCGGATGTTTATGTGAAATGTGAGCAATGTAGAGGACAGAGGTATAACCGAGAAACATTGGAAGTTACTTACAAGGGAAAATCAATTTCTGATGTGCTTGATATGACAATAGATCAAGCATGTGACTTTTTTGAAAATCTTCCAATGATAAAGGAAAAGTTGATTTCTTTACAGGAAGTAGGGCTTGGCTATATAACGCTTGGACAGTCGTCAACAACGTTGTCCGGGGGTGAAGCACAACGAATAAAGCTGTCTAAGGAACTATCAAAGCGATTTACCGGGAAAACATTGTATATTCTCGATGAGCCAACAACTGGGTTACATTTTGAAGATGTAAATAATTTACTGAAAATACTCCATAGGCTAGTTGATTTAGGAAATACTGTTATAGTTATTGAGCACAATTTACATGTTATAAAAACTGCTGATTACATAATAGATATTGGTCCAGAGGGTGGAGTAAAAGGTGGCGAAGTGGTTGCTGTAGGAACTCCAGAAAAAGTTGCACAGACTCCAAAAAGCGTTACAGGCAAGTATCTTAAAACATATTTATTGGATCAAGTATCGACTATTTCTTAATAATTAGGTTATGAGGAGCATTTTAAAAGGTATACCTAACATATTTAATTCATGAATCTTCTCTTATTAAAAAAAGCTACAGATCTCATATTTCCAAACGTATGCGTAAGTTGTGAACGTATAATTGATAAAAGTTATGATTTATGTAGTGAATGCAATAAAAAAATCAATTTTTTAACTAAGCATTACTGTAATGTTTGTGGTGTAGTAATTCCAGATAACATTGATACATGTGGTAAATGCATCAGTAACCCTTCACCATTTAAAGTATTAAGATCAGTTTTTGCTTATGATGAACATAGCAAAAATATGATTATAAATTTTAAATTTTTTGATAATTTAAATTATGTGAAAGTCTATGCAAAGTGGATGTACAAAGCTAACAAAGACATGTTTCAAAATGCAGAGGTCATAGTTCCCATACCGCTACATAAAATACGCTTATTTAAACGTAAATATAATCAAGCAGCATTGCTCGCGAAGGAATTAAGTAAGTTATCTAATTTATCTTATACACCATTTGCAATAAAACGTATTCGTCACACCAAACCTCAAGCTGGTCTTTCACTTAAACAGCGTGAAAAAAATTTGAAAAATACTTTTAAAGTAAGTAACAGCGAAATTATCAAAAACAAAATCGTGATATTGGTTGATGATGTAGTAACAACTGGCGCAACCGCAAGGTCTTGCTCTCAGGAAATTTTAAACTCTGGTGCCAGAGAAGTGGGAGTGCTATCGCTTGCAAGAACTGTATGAAAATCAGCTTTAAGGTATAATTTTCATTTTTGAAAACTGTTTAGTGTCTTAGTACTAACTTGTGTATCATTCCTCTTAAAAAAAAGTCTAGTTATAGTGTATACGGAGTCTATAATTATAGCTCTTTTTCTAATAGTTCGAATAGCTGAATATTCTTTCTGGCTAAATTTTTTATAACAAACCAATGGTTTGATTAAAATCAGGAGAATATGGAGGCAGATATATAACTTCAGCACCGACACTTTTAACAAAGTCACTTATTTTCTATGAAAAGTTGCATTATCCAAAATCACCCAGCAAAAAGCTTGAACTAGCTATTAAAAACGTCTGTATCGCAATAGCCTTCAAAAATCATAGGCGCCATAATTTTTCCCTTATTCAAAGCTGCAATCATATTTTTGAATACTCACTGCATTCAGAAAAAAATAGGTACATGCTAGTGTAATAGCACTGGATGTAATAATTGGAACAAGTAAAAAAGCCTCTATTAGTTTTCTTATAGAGCTGGCTGGTTTAATGCTGTTATTATTCAATGATGCAAAATAATTTTCACTAAGGTTGGCCATCCATTTTGCGCCAGATAAGACCCTCTCACTATTTTTTTAGATAAGTTGACTTGTATTTGCTTTCCCATGTTTATAATTATGCTAATAATAAATATGATAAGATCAGTATAAATTTTTTACTTCCGTGTTTTTTCTATTGTTGTTTATAATGACTATAGTTACATCACATATTTCTTTCAATTAAATGGATCAGTTATTTATTGCAAATCACTGACTTTTTTAATGGATTCTTTTTCTAAATAATTTACAAAAATGTGTTTACTTTTGTTTGTAATTGTGTAGTAACTGCAACGTAAAGTTATAGGAGGTAAAGATGAATTTTGAAAATCTGAAAAAGATATTAAGTGCAATTGATAAAGATGCAAGTGTAAATAAAGATAACGTAATTAATAAAATAAAAGAGGTATTGCGAAGGGAAGATACAATAGCGTATCAAGAGTGGGAAAATAAAAATTTTAGTATAAATCATACATTCATCCAAAGTGATCCTGATGCCGAATTTACATTATTAATTGCAGCTGCAGCATCTAGCTGTAAGGATTTAGTGAATGTTTTATTAGATAGGCATGCGGATGTTCATGTAGAAGATGAAAATAGAGAGACTGCTTTGCATCATGCCGTTTATAGTAGATGTGTAGGTGTAGTAAATGCTCTACTAAAAAAAGGTGCTGATGTTAATGTAAAAGACAGAAGTGGTAGTACTCCTTTGCATTATGCTACTATATATGAACTCATAGATGTAGTAAATGCTCTACTAAAGAGAGGTGCAGGTGTTAATATAAAAGATGGAAATGGTCGTACTCCTTTACATTATGCTACTATATATAAATTCATAGATGTAGTAAATGTTCTACTAAAAACAGGTGCAGATATTAATGTAAAAGATGAAAATGGTAGTGCTCCTTTGCATTATGCTACTTTAAGTAACCATGTAGAGGTAGTAGATGCTCTGTTAGCTGAAGGCGCAAGTGTTCATGTAAAAGATAGAAATGGTAGTACTCCTTTGCATTATGCTGCTAAAAATGGCTATTTAGAGATAGTAGATGCTCTACTAGACAGAGGTGCAGATGTTTATAAAAAAGATAGTTTGCAGAAAACTCCTTTGTATTATGCCATTATAAATCACCAAGAAGATACGGTAGAGAGTATAAAAGGGTTTTTAAAAAATAAAGTAGTTCAAGGTAGTGTAGTTGTTGGTGGCTTAGTTGCCATGTTAGGGAATTTTGTAACATCGACGCTTTTTATAACCGAGACAATGGAAATTACATTAACATCTGTTACGGCAGCAATAGCTGTATCTGCATCAACAGCATTAACATCTGGTTATGTTAAATATCTAATGTCAAAATTCGATAACGAAATAAAAGAAATAAAAGAGCGACAAAACGTAATGGAAGGGAGGCAAAGCTTAACAGAAGGGTGGCAAAGTGTAGATCTACAAAGCATACGTATACATAATGCTCTTTCGTAAATGGGAACGTTCAAAAAAGTGTGTCAAGCCGCATTTTTAGTTCAACTCAATTTTCAATCTATCTGGAAAGAAAATATCAAGTTGAGACATAGTTAAAGCCCAATTAGGGAGAGCCATAATCCACCTTTGCTCTACCTTTTTTATAGCACAATATACCTGTTTGTACAAGGCATTTGTACTAGTAAATGAACCCTTAGTTTTAGTAAATTTCGGGAACGTTCAAAAAAGTGTGTCAAGCCGCATTTTTAGTTCAACTCAATTTTCAATCTATCTGGAAAGAAAATATCAAGTTGAGACATAGTTAAAGCCCAATTAGGGAGAGCCATAATCCACCTTTGCTCTACCTTTTTTATAGCACAATATACCTGTTTGTACAAGGCATTTGTACTAGTAAATGAACCCTTAGTTTTAGTAAATTTCCTGATTTGTCTATGCAACCCCTCAATTGGATTAGTGGTGTAAATCAGCTTCCTAACTGGCCCAGAATACTTAAAATAACTGGATAAGTTTTCCCAATTGTTCTGCCAGGATTTTATAACTAAAGGATACTTTTCTCCCCATTTTTCTTCCAGCTCAAGCAGATAATTCTCAGCAATTTCTTTACTTGAAGCACGATATATTTTTTTCAGATCATTCATGAAAACTTTTACATCTTTACTGGATACATATTTCAGAGAATTTCTTATTTGGTGTACTATACATAGCTGCACTTCTGCACTGGGAAATACACTGTTGATGGCTGCAGGAAAGCTTTTTAGCCCATCTACACATGCAATCAGAATATCTTCTACTCCTCTTTCTTTGAGGTCATTTAAAACTCCCAACCAGAAGTTAGCTCCCTCACTTTCAGCCAGATAAAAACCTAATACTTCTTTTCTGCCATTTTGATTTATACCCAATATATTATACATGCATTTACTTACGCAATGTCCGTCCTCCTTGACCTTAAAAAACATGCCATCCATGAACACTATTGGATACACTGATTGCAATGGACGGCTGCGCCATTCATTGATTATTGGTAGCAGTTTATCAGTAATATTGGATATCTCTGCTGCTGATATTTTATGGTCATATATTTCCTCAACGTGTGAAGCTATGTCTCTGTATCCCATGCCACTGGCGTATGTACTTAAGACCTTTGCTTCAAGTTCTGGATGTAGGCTTGTTTGCCTTTTTTTGACTATTTGCGGTTCAAAGCTTCCTTCTCTGTCTCTTGGTGTTAATAGTTCAAATGAGCCTGAACTTGTACGTAAAGTTTTTGCATTCCTTCCATTTCTTCGGTTATTTTCTTCACTTTTAGCTGACATGTGGCTTTCTATTTCACCTTCCAGACTTGCCTCTAGCAGCCTTTTTATAAACGGTGTTAATGCTCCATCTCTTCCTGTCAATGGTCTTCCTTCTCGTATAGATGACAGGATATTTGTTTCTAATTCTTTATAATCTACCAAACCAGTAGTTCTATTTGCTTGACTCATATCAAACCTCCATTTTTTATATCAATTTATTACTTTTTTTTCGGTTTGACACACTTTTTTGAACATTCCCTAAATTTCCTGATTTGTCTATGCAACCCCTCAATTGGATTAGTGGTGTAAATCAGCTTCCTAACTGGCCCAGAATACTTAAAATAACTGGATAAGTTTTCCCAATTGTTCTGCCAGGATTTTATAACTAAAGGATACTTTTCTCCCCATTTTTCTTCCAGCTCAAGCAGATAATTCTCAGCAATTTCTTTACTTGAAGCACGATATATTTTTTTCAGATCATTCATGAAAACTTTTACATCTTTACTGGATACATATTTCAGAGAATTTCTTATTTGGTGTACTATACATAGCTGCACTTCTGCACTGGGAAATACACTGTTGATGGCTGCAGGAAAGCTTTTTAGCCCATCTACACATGCAATCAGAATATCTTCTACTCCTCTTTCTTTGAGGTCATTTAAAACTCCCAACCAGAAGTTAGCTCCCTCACTTTCAGCCAGATAAAAACCTAATACTTCTTTTCTGCCATTTTGATTTATACCCAATATATTATACATGCATTTACTTACGCAATGTCCGTCCTCCTTGACCTTAAAAAACATGCCATCCATGAACACTATTGGATACACTGATTGCAATGGACGGCTGCGCCATTCATTGATTATTGGTAGCAGTTTATCAGTAATATTGGATATCTCTGCTGCTGATATTTTATGGTCATATATTTCCTCAACGTGTGAAGCTATGTCTCTGTATCCCATGCCACTGGCGTATGTACTTAAGACCTTTGCTTCAAGTTCTGGATGTAGGCTTGTTTGCCTTTTTTTGACTATTTGCGGTTCAAAGCTTCCTTCTCTGTCTCTTGGTGTTAATAGTTCAAATGAGCCTGAACTTGTACGTAAAGTTTTTGCATTCCTTCCATTTCTTCGGTTATTTTCTTCACTTTTAGCTGACATGTGGCTTTCTATTTCACCTTCCAGACTTGCCTCTAGCAGCCTTTTTATAAACGGTGTTAATGCTCCATCTCTTCCTGTCAATGGTCTTCCTTCTCGTATAGATGACAGGATATTTGTTTCTAATTCTTTATAATCTACCAAACCAGTAGTTCTATTTGCTTGACTCATATCAAACCTCCATTTTTTATATCAATTTATTACTTTTTTTTCGGTTTGACACACTTTTTTGAACATTCCCTCGTAAATTTTTACTTCCTCACTTCTTTAGTGTTGCTTATGATAACTATAGATTCATATTTTAATTAGAGGCTTTAATTACCTACTTTAAGTTATTGAATTTCTTATCATAGCATCTGTCATTCCAGTACCCTGGAATGACAGAAAAAGAACACTGAATTAAAAATACAACATACCATCTTATATCTTAATACTGCATAATACCTCGATCATAGATTGATTAAGGACACCTTGAGTTATCTCTTTAATTAGTCTTGATTTACTATGAAAAGCTTGTACTCTTTAAATGTATTATTTATAAATTAACTGTTTATAAGCTAAAATATGTCTAGTAGAGCTAATATAACTTTTTTTATAGCTGGTGCTATTGCTTCCCTTACATTAATTACATCTGGAGTTTTTGCTGTAGCTCCTTACGTTGCATTTTTATCTTCAGTTGCAGCTTTAAATATAGCTCCCCCTGTTATTTTTATTTTATTTGCGCTTTCTGCAGTAGTAATTGTGTTTTCATATAAAATGATTAAACAAAATAAAAAATCTCAAGAAAACTCGAAAGCTGAAGTCGAAGAGCCGAATAAAGGGTTAAGGAAAGAAGAAAATAAGCTAACTCCAATTAAAGAAGAATTAGAAGATGGAAAGGATAAAGAAAATAAATACGGGTTTAGTGGTCTAGAAGAAAAAGTTCATAGAATTTTAGAGAATTTTGTAACGAAAGATGAAGTGAATGGGTTAAAAAAAGAGGTTAGTGATCTTTCTGCAAGGTTAATTAATAGTCCTGCAACAAAAAATGAAGTAGAAGCAAAGCTGAATATGGAATTTTACGCAAAAGATGAAGAAAGAGGGTGGAATACAACATTTAGTGATATTATATTACCAAATGACATAAAAGAAAAGTTGAGAGGAATTTGTGAGTCAAAAAGCGGAGGATATCTCTTGTACGGTCCACCAGGAACTGGTAAGACTAGTATTAGTAAGGCAATTGCAAATCAAACTAAATCTCTGTTTGCGTTTATGTCTGTTTCTGCGTCTTGCTTGTCTAGTCAAAGGAATATAGATCAAGTTTTTGAGAAAGCAGAGACAAACAGTCCTTGTATGATTTTTATAGATGAGATTGACGGAGTTGGTAAAAAGCGAACTGTTAATGAGGATGCAGGGCCTTTAACTTATTTACTCATACCAATTCCCACTATGCAAAGAACAGATAGACAATAATGGGAAAGAAGTGATAATAAAGTAGATAAAATAGAGAGGTATAAATGGCATTAAGGTCAAAACTATTAGACGAAAAAGTTGTAAATTTGGCGAAAGAAATGTTAAAAAAGGTCAGAAATAACGCATATGTTTCAAAAAAGTTACAAGCGGTGATAGCAGGAAAAGAAAGTAGTATAAGCGCTGTGGCAAGAATATGTAAAATTTCAAGGACTGCTTTGACTGAATGGATAAAGCATCTAAAATTTGGTAGAGTAGAAAGATTATTTGCCCCGTCTCAGCGGCGAAGAAAAAGCAAATTAAAGAAAAATCAACGTGAGCAAATTGAAATATGGGTAGAAAGAAATCCAAATATTACTATTAAGGAAGTGCAGATAAAAATCTCAGAGGAATTTGGCCTAAACATTAGCAAATCAACAGTGCACCGTGAGATACAAAGGATGAAATTTTCTTATATAACACCGAGGCCAATGCACCATAAACAAGATAAAAACAAGCAAGAAGAGTTTAAAAAATACTTCAATAAAATAGTCAATTCCCACCCTGAAAAAGAGGTGTTTTTTTGATGAATCACGATTTGGAACTCATTCAAAAATCGGACACGGATGGTTTAAAAAAGGGGTCAGAACGCAGGTTAAAATGAAAATTGGTAGACAAAATTTCTATATCTACAGTGCGGTAAATCCAAGAAGTGGTAAGAAAATCAGCCTACTTGCTCCATATGTAAACACTGATTGTATGAATATATTTCTGGAGCAGATGTCGAAAGATTTAGGCACGAAAAAAGCCTTTCTTGTAATGGATTGTGCAAGTTGGCATAGATCAAAAAGTTTGAAATTTCAGGAAAACATTACCATTATATACTTGCCTCCTTATTCACCGGAACTGAATCCTGTTGAGAGGTTGTGGCAATATATCAAATACAATACTTTACGTAACAGAGTCTACGATACCATAGGCTTACTTGCAGATGTTCTGTGTAATTTTATTGTCAGTATTTCCAGCACTACTATTAAACGAGTTTGTAATGTTTCTTATTTGTTCGATTAGTAATGGAATTTGGTATCACTAAATTGGATAAAGAGTTTTTATCCTCAAAAAATATAATGGTGATTGCTGCAACTAATCATAAGGATCATTTAGATCCTGCGTTTACTAGGGGTGGTCGTTTGGAGTGTATTGAGGTTCCTGGGCTGGATAAAGAAAGTACGCGTAGGGGAATACTAAAAGAATATCTCAAAGAATTAAGCCCTCTAAATATTGAAACTATTGTAAAGAGTACTAATGGTTTTTCACCAGCAAATCTGATTGGTTTAGCCAAGTATATACGAGAGGAGAAAAGTAAAGGCAAAAGCACTCCTATTTTCACTTTATGTGAAAGATTTAAGAAGGAACATAACATTGAAGATAAGAAGAATGAGAAACATAGTAACGGAAAAACTAAAAACAAGGATACAAGGCTATCATCTGGAAGCTTATCTAGAAGTTCATCAGTAAGCTCTTCATTGAGTGATGTATCTTCTCGAGGAAGTAAGTGGCAAATCGAGGAATAAAGAGAATTACTACACAGTCTGGTCATGCAAGTCGAATCATGTCATTCCAGTGCTTGACAATAGTTTTTATCCAGAAGGAACTTCTAAAAGGGTGTCATTCCAGTACTGAAATCCAGGAATTTTTTGAGCACGCAAGTTATGCCAAGTTTTTTGTTGGTAAGAAAGGCTGGATCCCAGTACTGGGATGACAGGAAGAGGGCTACTCGGGTGACATCGAAGGGGCTACTTGCATGACAACAAAGGGGCTTGCTTGCATAACTCAAATTCAAAGAAAAATCATTTAATGTCATTCCAGCGCGTGACGCTGGAATGGCTTTGTTGCACAGCTCTTCGGATAGTGGGTAATGTATAATAAATTCATGAAGCTATATCAAACTTAGCCATGCCTATTTCAGTAAATTTGTTAAGCAAATAACACTTGAGTAGCAGTTCCTTCTCACGATTAATCTCAGATTTATTCCTAAAACTAAATCCAAATATTTGCTTCAGTCGCGAGAAAAAACTTTCTATATAAGATCTCTTCCAATAATTTATCTCTTTTTTCCACCTCTTCATACCATCTTCATCATATGACTTTATGAGCTTGATTGTAGAATTTCTCTCATTCATATAATCCAACTTTGGATGCTCTACTGCATTATTTTGCGGAGGAATCCTTGTCTTTATGTCAAGCTCATCGCACAGTTTGTATAACTTCTTTCGATCTATCTGCATATATCGTGCTTATGTTATACTTGGTATCCACTCTTTCAATAAGATCACAGGCTCCATAGTGGTCGGAATAAACTCCACTACTGTATTTTGCAGCTATAACTTTTTTACTACCTATCTCTAGCATTACATCTTGTTTGCTCATAGCGGCGATACTTTCTATCTGTACCATTTGCCTTACTATGGCCTGGAATATTATTGTAGATGCTGATACCTGTACTATCTATAGCAATTTCAATATCTTCCATATCGTTCTTATCAACTCTGCAGTCGTTGATTTTGATATTAAGCTTTTTAAACCTTCTTGAAGCCTGCGAATAGCTGATAATTTGCAAAATTTTCCCTATTTGCTCAAGATATTTCTCTATAAATCCCACTGTTTGCCTAAGACCAATCCTGAATAGATAGGTTATTATGTGAATTAGAATCACTACTTTGTCGCTGTAGACATTGTTGCCACCTGCTACTTTTGGACTATTTTCGTACCAATTTTCAATGGCATCGTTGATATAATGAAAAACATTTCCCCTTTCTTGAAGAAATTTGTTATATTCATTGCAGTTACTGACTTTCATTCTTATTGGCATATTTTTCCTTTGTCGGCTAAATATCTATTTTATAACAAATTCCATCAGTAACTGCCTGTTCTTTCCTTGAGTGGTGCAACAAAGCCTGCTGGAATCCAGCTAAACACTTTACAATGTTTTTGATGACGAAAAGACTGGATGCCAGTGTCTGGGCACTGGCATGACAGGAGTGTGAGATAAGGCTACATACATACTCCAACAGGTATGATGGTGTCATTCCAGTCTGGAATCCAGAAAAAAAGAAGCCAGTGTCAGCTACTTGAATGACATTATGGAAGACATCCTTCTCGCAAGCAAAATGTTCATGCAGATAATATTTAACTGTGATTGAAGATCTCTTTTAACTCTTTTATATGACCAAGCTTAATTATCTCAATATCATGAGAAGAATAATTGCCATTTTTAGGCATAATCGCTTTTTTAAATCCTAACTTTTGTGCTTCCCTTAGTCTGAGATCAGCATGCGAAACATTTCTAATTTCTCCTGAAAGTGCAACCTCACCGCAGATTATTGAAGAAGTTGGTAGCGGTAAATTTACTAAACTTGAAATAAGAGAAGCAGCAACAGCAAGATCAGCTGATGGTTCCTGTATTTTGAGTCCTCCCGCAATGTTTAGGTATACTTCTTTATCATGCAAAAACATTTTACAACGAGCACTTAGAACCGCGATTATCATAGCTAATCTATTAATATCCCAACCAACTACTGCTCTTCTTGGAGTTGCCATATTAGTCCTTGCTATTAATGCTTGCACTTCCATTAAGATTGGTCTTGAGCCTTCAACTCCTGCAAATACGGCGCTGCCAACTACTTCTCTATCATGTACGGTCAAGAATAATGATGATGGATTATCAACAGGCATGAGTCCTGCTTCAGACATCTCAAAAACACCAATTTCATTTGCAGGGCCAAATCTATTTTTAATAGTGCGTAAAATGCGATATTGATTACTATTTTCACCCTCAAAATATAGTACTGTATCTACCATATGCTCCAGGGTTTTAGGTCCTGCTATTTGTCCATCTTTCGTTATATGGCCAACTATTAAGAGAGAAACACTATATTGCTTTGCAAGAACAGTCAATTCATGAGCGCAGGTACGGACTTGAGTTACAGTTCCTGGTGCTGATGTGACTTTGCTATCATACATAGTTTGTATAGAATCAATTATCAAGAACTTAATACTTTTATTTTTCCTTATTGTTGCTACTACATCAGTTAAAGATACTGTAGATAAAAGCTTAATTTTAGGTTCATTTATCTTAAGACGCTTTGCTCTGAGGCTCACTTGCTCTAAAGATTCCTCGCCAGATACATAAAGACATTCAAAAGAGGAAAGTTGTACAACATTAGCTGCAATCCTAAGCAAAAGAGTAGATTTGCCAATTCCAGGTTCACCACCAATTAAAATGCTAGCACCTTGAACGATACCTCCACCAAAAACTCTATCTAACTCTTCTATTCCTGTTAAAAAACGATCGGGGGTAATAATTTCACTATCTGATAACGCTTTTATTGAAATTGGTGCAGATGTACTTCTCGTTTCTGTTTTTAGTACTATTTCTTCGACAACCGTATCCCAACTGTCACATGCAATACACCTTCCTACCCACCTTCCAGTGCTATGACCGCAGAATTGACATACGTATGCAGTTTTCATAAAAGCCAAAATTATAATTCTAATAAAAATTAGCTAAATAAGTGAAATAAATTTAAATAGAGAAAATTACCAATCACACTTTTTATCTTGTGGTTTTATTTGCAATATTGCTACTAAGCTGACTAATAAGCAAAAAATTACATAAAGCCCAGCAGCAAAGTCTATTTTAGGAAACATTATAGTAAACCCAGTGCATATCATAGGAGTAAATCCACCATGCAGGGCATAAGAAATGTTACGTGATAAACTCACACCACTAAATCTAACATTAGTAGGAAAAAGCTCAGCAGTAACTATCCCTATAGGATTAATACCCCTCTCGATTATAGAAAGAGCCATAACACTCAACATGATTATAAGATAGCTTTTATAGTAATATGCAATAGATAACATAGGACAACATAATACCATTGTTATCACTATAAATAAGATTGCAGTGCGTTCTCTTCCTGTTTTATCAGCTAAAATTCCAAGCATTATTGAAGATATCGGCATTAATATACTGGTTATAATGAGTACAACTTCGTTGACATACGTTGTTACATAAGTTTCAACAGACACTATTTCTTTTGCAATTGTTCTAAGAAATATGGTAAATCCAACAGCAACATTAACAGGTACAGATATTAAAATGGCAAGTATCAGGGCTCTTTTATAGCGTTTTGTAAGCTCTATTATTGGTAAATTAGGTAAATTTCTTTGTTCTCGATTTTTTTCATACACTGGAGTTTCTCCTAGTGTATATATACTATATGCGCTTATTAATCCTAAAATGGCTGAAAAAATAAACGGCAGCCTCCAACCCCAAGCGTTAAAATCAGTGGTTTTTTTACAGATGATCACTGCAACCACAGAGAGCAATATGCCAATAGAGCGACCAAAACTTATTATTCCAAAAAACATTCCTAGTTTTTTCTTATTAGGTAAATGCTCTATGAGATAAACAGAGCTACCTCCTTGCTCAGCGCCAAGTGCAACCCCTTGTATCAGATGGATTGTAAGAAGCAACATAGTAGAGGTTATTCCTATTTTACTATAACTTGGAATAAACGCAACGAGACTAGAAGGAATTGATATTAGCAAGATAGCAATCGTTAACGCCATTCTCCTTCCATACCTATCACCAATGTGACCAAATACAGATGCACCAAGTGGTCTTACCATTGCACCCATTCCTGCAATTCCAAACAATTGCAATATGCTGTAGTAGATATCTTTTGCATAACAAAATTCTCTACTAATTATATTAACCAGATCAATAAAGAGCATATGGTCATACCATATTGCGATTCTACAGAGTATTGTTGCAATCAATACTCTTGTTTGTTGATTGTACACTTAGTTTAATTTGTAAATGTCTACTTATTTTTATTTTGGCTGCTTTTTAGAACTTTGCAACTCAAGCGTATGGCTTATATGTAAATATTATTAAAATTGGAACTTGCATAACCAGCCAGTCTGGGATCAAATAAAAAAATCTGGTCATCCGCTGGAATGACATGGTGGAATGTGTCATTCCAGTACTCCTTTTCTTGTCATCCCAGTGCTCCGACACTGGGATGACACCTCTCTTAAATTACTTTAGCTACAAATATCAAGAAATTTACCAAGTAGAAAAAAGACAAAAGAAACCCCCTATTAGCTAGCTCTAATCCTGAAAATTGGCCTGTCTTAAACAGCCCGTTTCAGCTTATATGGTTAAAAAACTGGAAGTTTTGTAAAGAAATAAGATGCACATAGTGCAAAAAATTAAAAATAAGACGACAACTGCGTTATGCTTTTGTCGTTTAATCTGCACAGACGAAGATAAATAGTATAGCGTTATCCTTATGATATGTATAACAATGTTACAAAAAATAATATCATAGAATTCAATAGGATAATTCCTAGAAAACCCCTACATACTAAAAAAAGCAAAATGCTGTTAAAATGAGCTTAAGAATAAATAGCAAACATCTAACATAACAATTCTATTTGTAAATCAGGTGAGACTTATCCTATAGAAAGCTTTCGAACTACGCAAGCGTATCTTTTGCTTTTAGTATTTCTTTAAACCTGCTGCAAAAGAGTAGGAATGGTTATAAAATAGGGAGGTATAGCAAGAGAATAGAGAGGGAAGATGAGCTTAAACTACCATAATCTAAAAGAACATCCGAGAAATTTTCGAGATGTAACAGGTTTGAAAATAGAAGAATTCGAAAAGATTGTAGAAAAAGTGCGCCCAGAGTGGGAAAAAGTTCAAGAACAGAAGAAATGCCATGGAAGAACGTCAAGATTGCCTGTATTGGAAGATAAAATACTCTGTATAATTCTATAGACCTGCTGCAAAAGAGGAGATATTTAAAGAGAGATGTAGCAAGAGGGAATGAGCTTAAATTATCAAATCAACGTTATTCTACTTTACCTCACTAGCATTTTCCTTACTTGAGCCTTACTATTACTCACAAATATAAACGTTCGTTACATAGCTCTTAATATGTCTAAAGAGACGAAATTTCCCGAATTATTTATAATGAACCCTTACGATCACATTCTGGGGACGTACATCAGAAAACTTTTATATTATTAGTTTTGTAGTAAAATTATATGAGTACATCGTATCTATTAAATCAGAAGCTTTATGGATTACAGATTGAGAGCTTATTTGTTTGGGGTTATCTGGTTTATACTTAGCTTACTTAGTAGTGTAGCTAATGATACTATATCAAAATATCTAAGTTTACATCTTCAGAGTTTTGAAATAATTTTTTTCCGCTTTCTGTTTACCACTATTACCCTTGTACCTTTTATGTTTTACTATGGAATAGAAACTTTTAAAACAAGTCAAATATCTACTCAAATAACCAGGGGTGGGTTGTTGTTTTGTGGAATGACCTTATGGACTTACGGGTTGACTGTTTTCCCCATAGTAACTGCAACGATTATAAGTTTTTCTATACCATTATTTGTTATACTTCTTGCAATCCCTTTGCTAAACGAAAATATAATTTGGCAAAGATGGATAGTAACTGTTATTGGCTTTGTTGGTATTGCTATTACTACCAAAGCTCATAGTGAAGATTTTAATCCTAAAATTCTTATTTTTATTGTATCTGCATTAATCTTTGCTATATTAGACATACTTAATAAGAAACTTGTAATAAAAGAGTCAGTAATAAGTATGTTATTTTATTCAGCTCTAACGACAACTATTTTTTCTACTCCACCTTTGTTATTTTATTGGCATATGCCTTCCTTGTTGGAGTTAGTATTACTGCTGATTTTAGGAATAAGTTCAAACCTAATTCTGTTCTTCATGTTAAAAGCTTTTGCTCTTACTGATGCTACTGCACTTGCACCGTATAGATACATAGAGCTAATAATTTCTGCAATAGTAACATACGTTATATTTAATGAATTACCTGATAAAAGTGCTTTATATGGTACTTTGATATTAATACCATCAACCTTATTTATAGCTTATTCGGAAGGTAAGGCAATTAAGAAAAATAATGTAACAACAAAAGTTTATAATTGTTAATGGTATTTATTTTAGATGCTAAGCTATATTTTTAAGGTGATAATAAAATGCACATAACTATTATAGGAGTAGGGTATGTAGGATTAGTATCTGGTACAATGTTATCTGAGCAGGGCCATAAAGTTGATTGCATTGACATAAATACTGAGAAGATTGAACTTTTGAAATCAGGGAAAATTCCCTTATATGAACCTGGATTAGCAGATTATTTAGAGAATAATATAAAGTCACAAAGGATAAGATTTTTCGATTCGTATTTTCAAATAAATCCCAATACAGAAGTAGTATTTATAACTGTAGATACTCCATCAGACTCCCTAGGAAATGCAAATTTAAAGAATGTATATAATGCAGTAAGTGAAGTTTCTGAGAGAGTTAATCAAGATTGCTTAATAGTGATAAAGTCAACTGTTCCTCCTGGTACTGCAGAAAATATACATAATTATTTATCTAATAAGGGCTATAACTTTGATTTAGGAGTTAATCCAGAGTTTCTCAAGCAAGGCTCTGCAGTATCAGATTTTTTATACCCAGATAGGATAATAATAGGAGTAAAAACTAAGCTAGCTAGGGCAAAACTAGAAGTTATATATAGATCATTTATAGATAAGAATATTCCGTTAATAGTCACTGATACAGTTACTGCTGAAATGATTAAATATGCTTCTAATGCTTTTCTAGCAACAAAGGTTGCTTTTATCAATGAGATGGCAGGTTTATGTGAGCTATTAGGAGCAGACATTGACCTTTTAGCTAACAGTATGGGAATGGACCATAGAATAGGTAAGGAATTTCTCAAAGCTGGTCCAGGATTTGGAGGATCATGTTTTCCTAAGGATTTGTCAGCTTTATTAAGGCTTGCTGAAGACCACAATGTTAAGCTACAAATTTTAAATTCAGTTAAAGAATCTAACTATAATCATATAACAAACATTGCTAAAAAGGTAGAATATGTATTAAATGGAGTCCAAAATAAAAAAATAGCAATATGGGGGCTAACTTTTAAGTCTGGTACTGATGATGTAAGAAATAGCCCAGCTATAGATATTGCACAATTGTTAGTGAATAACAAGGCTAAAATTACTGCATATGACCCAATGGGGATGGATAATGCTAGGCAAGTTCTAAAGGATATAGAATACGCGGACAATGCTATAGGGGCTGCAAGGGACGCGGAAGCCTTGTTATTGTTAACGGAGTGGAAAGAATTTAAAAATCAAGATTTTGCAAGTTTAAAGAGTATTATGGCTGCACCTAATGTTTTTGATTTCCGTAATTTATTAGATAGCGAGCTATTACTAAGATATGGTTACCATGTTTATTCCTTGGGTAAAAAATCTATCTACAAAGTTTAACTGTTGAGAAATTTTTTTTACACCGCTTTACTTAGTTTTTTTAGATCTTTGCTTGATAGTATGGAAAAGCAAACGAGTGCAACAACAGAGCAAATGGAAAAAAATGAAAACATAATACTGTTACCATAGTGCTTAACAAGTACTCCTAAGAGCACGCATGAAAATATTGAACTTGCAATATACCCAAATAATCCTGTTAAGCTTACAATTGCACATACATTATTTTGTGGAGCAATTTCTACAGCTATAACACCTGTCAGTACTTGCACTCCAAATATAAAGAATCCTGATAAGATTGCACCAAGGTTCATAAGAATTATGTTTTGACCAAAGTTCATTGCAATAAAAGTTAGTGCTATACCCAACATATAAAGTGATGCCAGCAAGCTTCTATTTTGAAAGAAGTACATATCACTAATTCTTCCTGTTATTAAAGTTCCAAGGATTCCACCTAAATCATATACGCCTGTTATTAGTGAGGATTGTACAAGAGAAATTTGTAATTTATTCTTTAAAATTATAGGAAACCAAAAGAAGATTCCCATTTTTATAATATAAGCACAAAAAGTAGCACAACATAGAAACCATATGGAACTTGTTACCTTGATACCTATTTGAGATTTCTGCACCTTATAATAGGTAGTAAAGTTGGCACTTTCTTTGTAATATGCCTTTAATATTATATAAATTCCAAAAAGTAAGCATAAGAAACCAGAGTACAAAAATGCACTTTTTGCATCATATATTTTAATTATACTTGGTAATACAATTAAAGTAATACAAGAACCAAGTTGCTGAGATGCGCTCATAACTCCCCATGATGATGCAATTGAAGAGATGCTAGAGTTTGTAACCATAAACTTGGTAATAGCTGGCCAACCTAACCCTTGTGTCCAAGCTAATAATATTAATGTTAACAGTAATAAAGTTAGATTATTATATGATAAAGTTATACCAATGGTTAATAATCCAGTTGCAATATTGCATAGCCCAAACATAAATAATGGATTATTTTTGGAGTCCATTATTATTCCATTAACAAATTTTGATACTCCATAAAAAAAAGAAAAGCAGGCAAAAAAATAGCTTAATTTTACATGGTCAGTATCTATTAACAGTGGTAGAGCAATTGGTATACTTTGTCTTGATAAATAAAGCAGCATATATCCACAGAAGAATAGTAAATATTGAAAGAAGACAAAGTTCACACCTATTCCCAAATAGCTCTATGCAGATGCTAGCATAATACTATATTGGTATAATATTGTTTGACAAGAAGTTTGCAAACAATTAGTGCAGAAAATTACTTACTTAGTATCTTTCTTATAGCAGATACAGTAGTATTAATATCTTCATAGCTTATATCTCTATGTGTTATAGCTCTGATTTTACCTTTGATGTTAGCCATTCTAATTCCATAATTTGTCATTAGTACGTTTATTAATTCTTGAGTAGATATACAATTAGTACGTAATGAAAAATACGCTATATTAGTTTTATACAGGTCGATATCAATTATAACTTGATCTATGGAGTCTAGGCCTTCTATAAGGTGCTGCATTTTTTTATGATCTTCTTCTAAAGAATTTACATTATTACGTAGAGCATATAAACATGCAGCTGAAATAATGCCAGCTTGGTGCATACCTCCGCCAATTTGAAACTTATAGTACCAAGCTTTTTCAATAAACTCTTCACTTCCAAGCAATACTGCGCCCATTGGAGCACCTAATCCTTTACTAAAATCAATGAATACCGAATCAAAATAACTTGCATACTCCTTTGGAGATATTTTAGTATGAGCACAAGCGTTGAACAGTCTTGCTCCATCTAAATGAGTGAATACGTCATTCTCTTTGCAGAGACTTGAGATCTCTTGAATATATTCTAAAGGCCACACAGCTCCACCACCAAAATTTGTCGTTTGTTCGATAGAAACAAGCCCAACTCTCGGAATATTTCTTAAACTAGGACGAGTAATAAACTCAACAATTTGTTCTCCAGTAAATATTCCTCTCGTACCTTTGATGGGCAAAGGAGTGGCATGTGCCTGGGCTGCGATCAAGCCAGATTGTACTATGAGCGGATGTGAAGTTTCATCAAGCAGCAAGTAATCACCAGGTCTTTGAATGTGTACTTTATAAGCAATTACATTGGACATCGTTCCTGAAATCAAAAAGATTCCTGCAGGTTTACCTAATATTTTACATGCGGTTGCCACTAATTCGTTCACAGTTGGATCTTCACATGCAGCTTCGTTTCCAACTTTTGCTTTAGCCATCGCTTCCCTCATTTTAGCTGAAGGGTCAGTGTTTGAATCGCTAAAGAAATCTATTTTTATTCTCATATTAAATTTAACACAACCTCCTTTATAATTTCAGCAGCTTTCATGATTTCTGTTTCCTTTGTGCCAAGATGGGTAACTGCTCTTATATGAGACTCGAGCCAAGGAAAAAGCAATAAACCATAAGCTTGGCACTTACTCAAGAAAACCTCATTAGTTACATTTAGTGCTTTTATACTGAAGCTTACTATATTAGTTTCTGGATAAGGTAGTACCAGTTTTATGTGTGGAATTTCTTTAATCTTATCTGCAAACAATTTAGCGAGCTTATTATCTTCTTTAAGCCTAGAGATATTATTCTGTAGTACGTATTTTGCTGCATTAGCACAATACCCTATCTGATGATAACCACTACCTAGCCAAACCTGTAGCTTTTTAGCCCTTTCAATTATCTCTCTTTTACCCATAAGCATTGAACCAAAAGGAGCGCCAAGTCCTTTAGTAAAAGAAAAGCTCATTGTATCCACATATTTAGCATAATCTGCTAAAGCAATATTTGTTTCGATATGAGCATTAAATATTCTTGCACCGTCTAAATGAAGATTTACATTGTGAGCTTTTAAAAAGTTATATAACTCAACTTGTTTTTCAAAAGGATAAATTTTACCATTAAACCCATTTATACTATTTTCTATAGAAACAAGACTCACCTGAGCAAAAATTTTATACCTCGGCTTAGAATTAATAGCATATTCTACTTCATCAACATCTAAGATTCCGCTATTATTTCTAATACAATTAAATACGATATTATTTACTTTTGCGTTGCCTGCACTATCGAAAAAATTAACGTGATAATTATAATGAGTTATTAGTTCATCACCAGGACTTGTTTGACTGGCAATGGCTAATCTATTTGCAAGCATACCGCTGGTTACAAATAATGCTTCTTCTACTTTGAATAATTGTTTGCAATATTCTGATAAGTCATTACAGCTTTTGTCTTCACCATAAGCAAAATCTCCAACAGTTGCATTACTTATTGCATGTATAACGTTGGAGCTCTGCAGAGTTGTAGTGTCACTTCTCAGATCAATAATTTTTTCCATCTTATTTTTTGCCATTCAAACAACCAATTTGAGCATTCCAAAGTTCCTTGTAAAGACCTTGCTTAGAAACTAATTCAGCATGTTTACCATCTTGGACAATTTTTCCTTTGTTAAATACTAGAATTCGGTCCATGTGTAAAAGTGTAGAAATACGGTGTGCTATAGTAATCGTAGTTTTATTTTTCATCAATTTGAATAAACTCATTTGAATTGTTTTTTCTGTTATAGAATCTAACTGACTAGTTGGTTCATCGAGAAATAATATTGGAGCGTTTTTTAAAAATGCCCTGGCTATTATTATTCTTTGTCTTTCTCCTCCAGATAGCTTGATGCCTTTTTCTCCAACTGTAGTTCCATATTGATCTGGTAGAGTCATAATAAAATCGTGAATACCAGCCAGCTTTGCAGCTCTCATTATTTCTTCGATAGTAGATTGAAGTCTACCATATATGATGTTTGCTAAAATAGTATCATGAAATAACAATGGGTCTTGAGGTATTACAGATATTTGTTGCCTCAAAGAACTCTGTGTAACTTCTGATACTATTTGATTATCAATCTGTATATTACCTTTTTTAACATCAAATAGCCTTAGAATTAAGTTTATAAAAGTAGATTTACCACCTCCAGAATAACCAACTAGACCTACCTTTTCGCAAGGATTAATGGTAACTGAGAAATCTTGAAATAATGGCTCCTGACCTTCATAAGAAAAAGAAACATTATTAAACGTTATTCTTCCACTTAATAAATTTAATTCTTTAGCATTTTTCTTATCTTGAATTTCTGGTACAGTAGTCAAGATTGGCAATGCATCTGAAACTTTGCCGAAATGAGTAGAAAATTGCGTAAGATTCCTAGTTAGATGGTTAAGAAACTCTATAATCGATATATTAATTCCAAGTACAAGAGCAATATCTCCTATTGCAATTTTGTTCAATTGATAGTCATAAATTAAAAAGTACAAGTTTACTGCTTGGAGTATATCAAATGAATAGCCATATATAAACCAAAGACAAAAGTATGCCCATTGTAATTTTCTCTCTGCAATAGTTCTTTTCTTGCATATTTGAAAAAATTTGTGTCTCTCATGTGCTTGCTGAGAAAATAACCTTACTGATATAACATTTAAAATACTATCTGCTATACTAGCTATTACCTGTGAATTTTGTTTAGAGTAATTATCAGCTAATTCAGTAAGCACACGAAAGCTGAAAATCGAGACTAAAATAAAAATGCTTACCCAAGTGAATGTAGCGATTGCAAACTTTATGTTTACTAATGATAAGGTATAAATAGCTAAGACTAATGCTATACTGTAACCGAAAAAACAATCTATAAGCAATCTTATTAACTCTATCACACTATCCATTAAGCTACTGACCTTATGTACTAAGCTTCCAGATAAATTGTTCTGATAATAGGAATGGTCTTGTTGGAGTAGCCTACAAAAAGATATATCAGCTATCTTTTGACGCATTAAGGTAAACATTTGAATGTCAACAAAATAGCCATAGAATCTAAAAGCAGTAGTGATAAGTAATGCCATACCAAGATAAGCGCTTACAGGTAATAAAAGATTTTCAATTACATTACCTTCCTGATATTTTACAGCTGTATCTAGAATATTTTTTACTAAATACTTTCTAAAAGACAAATCAACAGCTACCACCAGGGCAACTAAAGACATTATAAGTACATTAAGCTTGAATTTAGATACTATATTCAAGATGAACATCAATACACATTTGAAGCTATCAACTCTACTTCTGTTCATTTATAATGCTAGCTCCACTACGTTGACTTTTTTATTGAGAAATACAAGTAGTGAAAACCATAAATTTTTGTATATTTTTCCTGAGATGTCTCCAGCATCATGTAGTGCTGATGCTCGATTCAGAATAAGTAGCTTATATAAATCTCGCTTAGCCTCAGTAGTGTCGATCTCAGAAATATTTGTAGTTGTGTCTGTAATAAAGGCTAACCAGCTCTTGATAAGTTCTTCCATGTTTTTCACTTTTATACTTTCCTGGTAGTAAAATAATGACAAGCATTCTCTCAGTATAGATTCTGTTAACTCACCACAATTGAGTATACCAAAAACTGAAGGCTGAGGTTTTGGCACATAGGGAAGGTCTTGATCTTTTATAATCCACCTTGTTACATAAGCAAATCTATCTTTAGCATCTGTATTCTTATCACTACCATGCCATAACCGTGAATCAAAAACTATCGCATCTCCTGCTGAAATAGGTAGTGACTTAATTTTGTAATTTTCCCGATTACTTGAGTACTGATCAAAAAAATATGGGTACCAAAAATCAACTAAAGGCTGTATTTCCCATTTATGACTGTTTTCTATAATTTGCAGTGCACCTGAAGTTTCACTTACATTATTCAAAGCTAACCAAACAGAAAAGTGGTAAGGATCATTGAAACTATAGGAGATGTCTTGATGGAAGGGAACTGCATCTATTAAATCAGCAGTTTTACATATAACATTTGATTTTTTCTGCAGTATCTGAAACTGAAGTGACTTTTCAAGGTAATTTTTAATAATTTTATCTAATGCTTGAGAGATAATTCTAGTTACTCGAGATGACGTGCCCCATCTGCCGGTACAGTTTAAGTAGTCAGAAGTTGAAACACTTAGTTCTTGGGATAGCTTTGATATCTTATTTGTTATATCACTTAAAGACTGAGTTATTAGCTCTAAAGGAACCAGATTTTTGATAATAAAAAAACCATTTTTTTGTAATGTTTCCATGTGATTAACACCTGACATCAATAACTGATAAGTAATCTGTTAAAGGTAAAACAGCAAAAATTTTGAATCCTTTTACTTGTTTGAGTATTTTTTCCCAATCGTTTAATGTTCTTAGTTTACCTCCTGTTTCAACCATGACATTAATATCTACAGAGCCTCCAGTTGGAGAGCGGTAATCTAAAATAGTTTCTATCAATAAAATACGAGATATTCCTTTGACCAATTTTAAATAAGACAATACTTTATCATCATCATAGTGCTGTAGAAAGCGGCAAAAGACACCTAATTCATAATTTGTAACTGATAGTTCTTCCTGAGTTATAAGTTTGACTTTTAAATTTTCTACTAACTGTCTTGGTACTTTATGTTCGTTATATAGGCCTATAGAACCTTTATTGTGTATATCAGAATAAGCAAGAAATAAAGAGTGTACACCAAATAGCAATATATTCTTAGCACCATCTATATTAATCCTAGAATTAAACTCTTTAGTATCAAATCTAGAATATCCTAGCAATGCTTGGTAAAACGCTATTTTCTTATCTTCTGATGCTTCTCTTTCCTTAAAAGATTCAAATGAAGAGATTGACTCCTGTTTTAGTATATCAGCAATCTTTAACCAATTCTTTTCAGCGGCAACTCTTGCCCACATTGTTGCTGCTTTTGGCAAAAATGGTATTTCCTTAAAACACTTACCTTTTGATGATAGTTTCCATAAGTCCTCGTCCTTATCGTAATCAACAAACCCTATTTCCCACAACGCCCTTAACAGCCTTTCTAGATTTGGTACGATAATGTTTAACTTTTTAGATAAAACTGGCATAGTTGCAGGTAAAATATTTAACAAATCAAGTTCAATAGCAATGCTTGTTAGGTAAGTTTTCCAAAAGGCTGAAAGTTCTGCAGAAATCCTATGCACTTGAGATTCTTTACCTAAATCAAAAATACTAAACTTTACATTTCCGGTAATATCGATTTGTCCTAACAGACCTTCAAAAGTTTCAACTTTTGCCATCCCATTATAGAATGCTTCTACCATTTTAAATCTCTGCTGGTAAACAGGATCACCATTAATATCTATATGAAACCAACCATGTTGATCTTCTGCAATAGAATACCCTTTATGAAAAACATTAAGTTTTTTATACCATTTATTATGTACTAACTTTCCATGATGATTAATATGTGTAGCTTTACCATCCTTATAGACTACAGCGATACCATCCTTAAAATCTCCAACATAATCATATTCCTCCTGATAAATCCTGTTGCCATTTAAATTAATATGAAAACATTTATCATGTCTTCTAACTACACAAGCATCTTCCTGATAATTTCCAATCCATTGATAAGACTGTTTGTATACTCTACATCCAAATGAATCAATATGGTAACACCCTGTATCATCTTCTACGGCTGCTCTATTAAAGTAGAATCCAAAAGTTTTTAGAAATCTATTATGATAAACTGCTTCTCCTCTTACATTGATATGATAAGCACCTGTCTGATCATAAACCGGTGCAAGACCGGGCTCATGAAATTTACCAACCTTTATAAACCTATTTTCATACAAAGGATTTCCTAGTAATTCGTGAAAGCTCTCACACGGTGAAATTTTAATAGATCTAAGATTATCTTTGATTAATTGATCAAAGGTTTTCTCATGTTGCATGTTTTGCATAATTTGTAATTTAAATAATTCTTTTGTAAGCTTAGGTACTCACTACTCTGCCATATTTCCTCGAGTTTAACCTCATTAACATTACCAAAATTTCCTAATGTCTTACGGAGTTCATCTGGAGCACAGCAAGGACTAAACTTTCCTTCATTGTTTATCCATGCTTCTTTACCTAAAAATGGGCATTGACCACCTGGAGCCAAATCCTTAATACCTTCTTGAGAAAGAATTGTAAAATTTTCTAATTTTATCTTTTTACCATTTGGTAATAGCATATTATCTCTAAGCTCATATAACCTTCTCACCTCTGTATTCCATCTACTAATTGCTAACTCATCTCTTCTCATAGATAGATCCTTAATTTCCTCAAAATGTGCCCAAAGATGATGTCCTTTAACTCTATCTATGCCGTTTTTTATGGCCATCTTAACTATGTCATAGAGTTCATGTAAATTACTTTCCAAAAATGTTAATTGTAAAGTAACGGTACACCTTTCACCTGTGTCGCTAAAGTATTTATCTCTAACTTCAAGGAAAGTTTTTAAGTTTTCTGTCACTACTTCCCATTTTGAACCTTTCATGATTCTTTCATGAGTTTCTTTAGTTGCCCCATTCCAGGAAATCTTAACATCAGATAAAATTGGTACCAATAGTTCAGCCCATTTTCTAGCTCCTTTAATGGGAAAAGAACCATTGGTTGTGAGGTTAAGCTTAAGGCCGAACTCATGGCACAAATTGATTATTTCATCAAAGCTTTTATACATTAAAGGCTCACCCATAGTAGAAGGAATGATTTCCCTTAAAGGTGTACCAGCTGCTTCTTTAATTACTTTTCTGATAGTTTCTATTGATAGTATCTTAGGTTTTATTCCTTTAGCTTTCTTCTCTTCTTTAACTTTACTGTATGGTGAAAAACATTCGCACATTATACAAGAAAAATTGCAGTAATCTGGATTAGTATCAAAAGTAATTCTCCAAGGACCGGGTTTAACAGCTACTGATTTGCCTTTCTTTTTAATAGCATTACGGTAAATCTTGTTAAGTTTTTCAGTATGCTCACTTATAGAAGGTATATTTCCATTTTTAGTATAAGGATAGCCTTTTTGGGTAAGTTTACTATATAACTCCTGATCTGTAGATAGGATTTGCATTTTTTCTGATAAACTACTTGCATCTCTGTGCTTAAACAACAGTCCATCTCTTACATATTCTGCCATGCCACCATAATCGGCTGTTATAACTGGTATTCTAAGTTGCTGTGCTTCATGTATTACTAACGGTGAATTTTCACCCCAAATTGAAGGAACGACTATTGCATCAACTTTATTAAATACGTCAGTAACTATATTCTTGTTATCATAACTTCCCATCCATTCTATTCTTTCTTTAACAATAGGTAAAAATTGATCGGTAATCGCTTTTAAAGCGTTAGTTTCTTCTCTTTCTGCTCCCCAAATTCTAAGTTTTGCTTTAGATGATAAGTGAGAAAAAGCTTTCAATAATAGATCAACACCTTTCTCGGAAGTATGAGTACCAATATAACCGAAAATAAACTCTTTTTCTTGTGCTCTATTTCTATTCTTAAGACGATTGAGATCAAAACCATAATCAAGATAAGAAATTTTGTTTATCGGAACATTAAAATCCTGAGTAAATTTGTCCATCAAGAATTTCGATGGGGAAATAAAGTAATCTATATAGTCTATTATTTTCCTTGTGTGCTTCATTCTAGTTGCAACCCATTGTTCCCAATAATTTATGTCTGAATTCAGGAATTCTTCATCTCCTGTAAAATATCCTTTGTAACATTGGGTTGCACATTTTTGATCCTTTTGTCCATCACAAAGCCGTAACAAATCTTCAGAATTACGTTGAATAAACCTTCCTCTTGGACACATTAACCAAAAGTCATGTAGCGTAAAAATTGTAGGTATATTTTCTTTAAAAGCAATTTCTGGTAAAGTAATTGATAGATGATTAAGATGACCAAAATGTATAAGATCTGGCTGAAAGTTATCTATTATTCTTTTAAATTTTATATTTACTTCTTCATTGATAAATTTATAACGATATTTAGCTGTAGGTATATTAATTAAATGCAGTAAAATCCGGGAATCACTACGATCTAGAACTGTAGTGTAATAAAAATCAGGTAAAAAGCTATTTTCATACCTAGTAAATACTTGTACCTCATTGTTATTTGCTAGTTCATGAGCAAGAGTTTGGCTATAAACCTCTGAACCAGCACTATAATAAGGAGGGTAACCATGAATAACTTTTAATATTTTCATATATTACCATATCTATATTGTTAGGATATTCTTGTGTATTGTTTTGTAGACTTTTTATAAATTTACTTAATCCTACTTCTAATGAATGTTTTGGAGACCAACCAAGTAGCTCTTTAGCTCTAGTAAAATCACCATGAAACTTAGTTACGTCAAAATTTCTTGGAGGATAAAAATCAATTCTAGAATCACTTTTTGTGACTTTTAATATTGTTTTTGCTAAGTTTTCTAAAGTACATGGGCTATTAGTAGTAAGATGAATAGCAGGAAGAGAAGATTTTTCGCTTTGTAAATATTGAACAGTTAAGCATATACCCTCTATAACATCATCCAAATAGGTAAAATCAAAAACGCATTCTTTACCTTCTATTTTAATTGGATCACCTCTTAATGCATTAATACAGAGTGCAGGAATTACTCTACTGTTATGATCTAGTAAACCACCGTATACATTTGAAAAGCGTAATATTGCTACATTAAAATCTTTTGAACTTGTTATTTGTTCCTCAATAAATGCTTTACCTTTGGCATAATTATTTATTGGATCGATACTAGCAGATTCTGTAACTGGCAGTTCCTTCTGCTCTCCATAGACTTCTCTACTACTTGCATATATAAACCACGGTTTATTTGGAAGTGACTTACATAACCCTAAAAACTGCATTGTACCATCAACATTAATTTTTCTACACAGTTCAGGATAAAGTTCACCATGTATAACTCGAGAAATTGCAGCCAGATGAATAATTCCTGTACACTGAGCAAGTAGTGGTACTATATCTTCTGAAAAAAAACTGAGTGGATTGTTGTGAAACCTAATATCACAGCTTATTACTTCATGGCCCTGGTTTTCTAACTTTTTCACCAAGGTTGACCCTATCAAACCTGCAGCACCTGTTATTAATATCCCCATGTATACCCTCTCACTACAACTAGGAAAATTTGTCGTACCAATTATCTTACAAGTAAGAATCAAAAGGTATTATAAAACCAGTATAAAACAAATGTCAACTTAAATTAATGAATAAGAAAATGTAGTTATGAAAGAAAAGTTGGCCGCCTTTTTTTTTGAAAATAGTGTTCGGCTTTAATCAAATCCTCTTTATTATTTACTCCCATTGCTTCTCTTTCATCAGAAACTACATAACCTACACTCAAGTTATTGGTTGCTGCAATGGGCACTATATCATTAAGACAATATTCATTGGTCGAATTATTAAATTTTATTTCTTTTACTAAGGTAAAGAGATCTTTAGCATATGAAACCATTATTCCAGAGTTTGCAAGAAGCATTTTATCTCCATTTTTTAGGATTTTTTGAACATTTCCGTAATTATCAATTACTAATCTTCCATATTGTTCATCTTGACTATTGAATCCAAGAAGAACTAAATTATTATACTTTAAACAATCAGTCATTTTCATAACTGTATCGCTAGATATAAAAGGAGTGTCTCCATACTGTATTAAAACTATGTCTTGATCAGATAACTCCTCCAGATTTTCTAGAGCAATTTTAACTGCAGTGCCAGTGCCTGTAATATCTTCTTGAATTATTAGTTTTATATTGTATTGATCGATTATACTTTTTAGAGTATCAAAGTTTTCTAAATCTTTTAGAAGGGAGTTGTTAACAACAATTGATAAGCTTTTTAGACTCAGCGATTTTGCATTAGAAATTATATGTTCTAAAAGAGTAAGATTTCCCACTTGGTGCAACGCTTTTGAATATTCAGAATTCATTCTACTGCTCTTTCCTGCTGCTAATATTATCAAAATTTTACTCATACATAACTCAGGAATTGATTAGGTAGTAAGTTAATTTATAATTAGTAAGATGTAAAGTCCACTGTAATTTTTATATATTTTCTAGATCTTGGCACCCTCATTAGAGTTTCATTTAAGAGAGCTATAACTTTAAACTCTTTACTCTATTTTCTACGCTGACATCTTGTAAACTCTGATCTGGACTTTTTAATATTTCTAATAATCTACTTGCAAGGTTTGAGTGTTTATTGATTACTGCAACCTGGACTAATGACTTGCCTTGATCATCACGAGCATTTGTTACAGCTACGCGCTCATCAGGTTTTATTGCTCTCAGCTTACTGATAATTTCAACATTACCATTTTTTGCATTCTCAAACAGCTCTTCTACTAATTTCAATAGGTTAGTAATATTCTGGTCTCGAGAAAGATCAAGTGGTGCTTTACCTTCTTTATTCTTGATGTTATAAATTGCACCATGTTTTAATAAAGATTTTACAACTTCCAAGGAGCCACCTTTAGCTGCAACATGAAGTGATGTAGTACCACTAGAAGTAGTTTTAGCATTAATAAAATCACTCAATTTATTGTGGCTTACACGTTGTAACAAAGCTTCAATAATTTCTTTATGACCTTTGGAAGCAGCAGTGTGTAATGGTGTATTACCCTTGTTAGTAACTTTAGTAGCATCAGCTCCATTTGCTAGCAAGATATTTACAACTTTTATGTGCCCATTATTAACGGCATAATGTAATGGCGTTCTTCCATCCACGTTCTTCGAATCAATGATTGCTCCATCTCTAATGGAACTCTCAATTCCTAAATAATTATTATCTTCTATAGCCTTAAATAACTTCTCAACCAATTTTAGTAATTTTATTACTTCTGGGTTTCCTCTTCTTTCCGCAAAGTGTAATGGTAAAACATATCTACCTCCTTCAGCTCTAGCATTAAAGTATGCTCCGCTCATAAGTAGAGACCTAACTATATCTAAATTACCAATTTGTGCCCCTAAGTGTAAAGGCGTAGCATTTTTATCCATTTTTGCATTAACATCCGCTCCATTTATAATAAGAGTTTTAACTACCTTAGGATGACCATATTGAGCTGCAAGATGTAGGGCTGTGCCTTTATTTTGATTTTCTTTTACATTTACATCAGCACCATGTTTCAATAGAACGGTTGCTATCTGATCATAACCTTTTTCTGCTGCAAAATGTAAAGGAGTCCAATTTGTGTGATCTAAAGCATTAATATCTGCTTCCTTTTCTAAGAGCAATTCAACCACCTCTAAATGATCATGGTCTACTGCAAAGTGTAGAGGTGTAGTACTTTTAACTGTTTTTACACTACCGACAATGTTGCAAAAAACATAAAAATAAAACTAGAGAAAACCATTTCTCGAAAACTTCTGTGTCCAGAACCAAGAGTCCGATTTACTTATAGCGCTAATAATCAATTAACCATCGGCTTTAAGGAATGATATGAACATATTATTTCAAGGAAAAGTCATGAGAAACAAGAGATTAGCTATCCAAATTAGCTGTAGCTATGAACCTAATCGGTTAGCAGAACAATGCTTATCAGATGCTTATGAAAAGGTAGTGTCAAAGGAAATAAGTCAAAAAAACTTAAAACATAAAAATGGGATTCAAGGAGGGTCAAATGGTAACAGTATGTTTATATGCGAGAGTTTCTTCGGGGAAACAAGTAGAAGGAAATACGATAGAAAGTCAAATTGCAGCTTTAGAGAAGCAAATTAATCTGGACGGATACAGATTGTTAAGTGAGTATAAATTTATTGATAACGGCTACAGTGGATCTCATTTAGTCCGCCCTGATTTAGAAAAATTACGTGATAAAGTAACAGAAGGTAAAATTGATAAGATTTACATTCATTCTCCTGATCGTTTATCTAGAAAATATGCATATCAAATGGTGCTGATTGAAGAATTTGAAAAAGCAGGAGCAAAAGTGGTTTTTTTAAATTATGAGATTAACGGTAACCCAGAATCTCAATTACTGTTACAAATGCAAGGTATGATAGCAGAATATGAACGTGCGAAAATTATGGAACGAAGTCGTCGTGGTAAAATCTATGCAGCTAACAAAGGCTATGTAAATGTAATGGGAGGAGCTCCTTATGGTTATCGTTATATAGATAAGCATATGGGAGGAGGACAAGCTTTATTTGAGATTAACGAAAAAGAAGCTGATGTCGTTCGTAAAGTATTTTTGTGGATAGGCAGAGAAAGAACAAGTATTGGGGAAGTATGTCGTCGGCTAAATACTATGTCCATTAAGACACAAAAAGGAAAAGAACGCTGGAATAAAGGTACAATTTGGAGTATGTTGAAAAACCCTGCTTACAAAGGACAAGCAGCTTTTGGTAGAAGAAGGTTAGGAGTAAGATTAAAGCAAGTAAGACCACAGAAAGGCTCTTGTGAGCAGCCAAAAAGTAACCACTCTGTCTATCCTGTTGAAAAAGCAAATTGGATTTATATTAAAGTGCCAAATATAGTAGATGAAGATATATTTGATATTGTTCAAGAACAATTAGCTGAAAATAGAAAAGTAGCAAGGACAAGAAAAAGAGGAGCAAAGTACTTACTACAAGGTTTAGTCATATGTAAGCGTTGTAATTACGGATGTTACGGAACTTGCATGAGAAGTAGACGAGAAGAAGAAGGTGGTCATTATGCATATTACCGTTGTAGTGGTAAAGATTCTTACCGTTTTGGTGGTAATAAGATTTGTGACAATAAACCCATTCGCTCAGATGCATTAGAAACAGCTGTGTGGGAAGAGGTTAAGCAGTTATTGAAAAATCCAAACAGGATTTTAGAAGAATACAAGCGTAGGCTTTCAGAACTAAAAAAATCATCATTGGATCAAAAAAGTGACCTGCTAGAGAAACAAGAAAATAAATTAAAACGTGGTATTGCTAGACTTATCGATAGTTATGCTCAAGAATATATCAATCAAGAGGAATTTGAACCACGAATTAAAGCAATGAAACAAAGCTTAAAAACAATTAAAGAAGAGAAGAAAAAGATATTTTATCAAAAGGAATTAGAACAGGAGGTAACTCTGGTTGTGGCCAATTTAGAAGACTTTTCTTCCAATATTACGTTAAACCTTGATAACGCAGACTGGTTAACTAAACGTGATATTATCAGAACATTGGTCAAGAGAATTGAAATTAACCTTGAGGACGTAAATGTGGTATTTCGCGTAAAAGAGCTACCGAACTCTTCTGGACATAATGGAAAGGAAAAGGGAACGTTCAAAAAAGTGTGTCAAGCCGCATTTTTAGTTCAACTCAATTTTCAATCTATCTGGAAAGAAAATATCAAGTTGAGACATAGTTAAAGCCCAATTAGGGAGAGCCATAATCCACCTTTGCTCTACCTTTTTTATAGCACAATATACCTGTTTGTACAAGGCATTTGTACTAGTAAATGAACCCTTAGTTTTAGTAAATTTCCTGATTTGTCTATGCAACCCCTCAATTGGATTAGTGGTGTAAATCAGCTTCCTAACTGGCCCAGAATACTTAAAATAACTGGATAAGTTTTCCCAATTGTTCTGCCAGGATTTTATAACTAAAGGATACTTTTCTCCCCATTTTTCTTCCAGCTCAAGCAGATAATTCTCAGCAATTTCTTTACTTGAAGCACGATATATTTTTTTCAGATCATTCATGAAAACTTTTACATCTTTACTGGATACATATTTCAGAGAATTTCTTATTTGGTGTACTATACATAGCTGCACTTCTGCACTGGGAAATACACTGTTGATGGCTGCAGGAAAGCTTTTTAGCCCATCTACACATGCAATCAGAATATCTTCTACTCCTCTTTCTTTGAGGTCATTTAAAACTCCCAACCAGAAGTTAGCTCCCTCACTTTCAGCCAGATAAAAACCTAATACTTCTTTTCTGCCATTTTGATTTATACCCAATATATTATACATGCATTTACTTACGCAATGTCCGTCCTCCTTGACCTTAAAAAACATGCCATCCATGAACACTATTGGATACACTGATTGCAATGGACGGCTGCGCCATTCATTGATTATTGGTAGCAGTTTATCAGTAATATTGGATATCTCTGCTGCTGATATTTTATGGTCATATATTTCCTCAACGTGTGAAGCTATGTCTCTGTATCCCATGCCACTGGCGTATGTACTTAAGACCTTTGCTTCAAGTTCTGGATGTAGGCTTGTTTGCCTTTTTTTGACTATTTGCGGTTCAAAGCTTCCTTCTCTGTCTCTTGGTGTTAATAGTTCAAATGAGCCTGAACTTGTACGTAAAGTTTTTGCATTCCTTCCATTTCTTCGGTTATTTTCTTCACTTTTAGCTGACATGTGGCTTTCTATTTCACCTTCCAGACTTGCCTCTAGCAGCCTTTTTATAAACGGTGTTAATGCTCCATCTCTTCCTGTCAATGGTCTTCCTTCTCGTATAGATGACAGGATATTTGTTTCTAATTCTTTATAATCTACCAAACCAGTAGTTCTATTTGCTTGACTCATATCAAACCTCCATTTTTTATATCAATTTATTACTTTTTTTTCGGTTTGACACACTTTTTTGAACATTCCCAGAAAACTTACAGCTTTAGTGATTTCTTTCTATTGATTTGTATCGATCCTCTGCTTCTGCAAGTAGCTTAATGATTTCATCATAAGGTTTGTCCTTATTATGCCGTGATCTTAATACAGCAATTTTCCTTGGTGTTTTTCCATCTGTATCTCTAATGGTAGGGTCTGAACCTTTGTCTAATAAAAATCTAATTATCTCCAATTTGCCTTCATATGTAGCTGCATGTAAAGGTGTCCATCTTTCATATTTCGTAGCATTTATATCAACTCCTTTTTCTACTAGGAATTTTACAACCTCTGCACATCCCTCTTCTGCAGCATAATGTAGTGCTGTTAATTTAGGGATCTGCACATTAATATCTAATAGATTTTCTACTAAGAATTTTACAGTCTCTAAGTTACAATTTTGAGAAGCAATGCGTAATATCGTTTTATAATTATCTGCAGCCTTTGCCTTCATGTAGGAATAGGTAGCAATAATACATACTATTACTGTTATAAGCCACCAAAAATGCAGCTTGTTTTTTGTATCTTGACCCAATTTATCCATATTCAACATCTTTTTAATATTAAATAGATCATTTACTCATTTTTTATTAACATTACTTACTCAAAGATGCTGACAACATAGTAAGGTAACCTGAGCTATTTAAAGTATGCTCCGCTCTATTAACTATCCATTCACCATCTACCGCTTGGTTAAAGTCTATAAGATTAAGTTTAGCTTCTGCAAAAATTTGAGGATTACCAGGCATAGTTATATCTAAAGCTTCATTGTTACGCTTCAATTGTTTCAACTTGGCATTTGCTGCACTCAGCGCTGACTCTGCATTAGAGTAAAGTTCCAGCATAATATAACTTGGCTCGCTACTACCAACTGTTTCTTTAATAGTTTCGCCCTTTTCATAGCTATGCCACTTTGCCACTACTGAATTATACTTATCACGTACGGTAAAATGTACTTTCCAGTTAATTGTATCTTGAGGTCTAATAGTCGTTGTTCCTAAAGCTTTTCCTGTGGCTGATTTTGCCATATTCTTTGAAATAAACAATATATACCCACCAGCTAATTTTGCCATTGCTTCACGCTCTGTTGCGATCTTTGTTAACAGACTTATATCACTTTCATCTGCCTGATTAATATGGGGTATCAATACACTCTTAAATTCCTTAGCGACTTTGTATCCATATCCATGTTTTTGGGCTATTTCTTTTACTAAGTTTTCTATGGTAATTTGGCGCCATTCTTTTGATACTTTTGCCTTCAAAGATATTCTTAAATTTGTTGCATGAGCTTTGATTAGTAGAGTCTTAGGTGGACCCTGTATAGTCACTTCGTTGACTGTATATATACCCATTGGAAAGATTCCAAATTCCTTATAACCTAGTGCTATGTTCAATTCATTCGGAATATCTATGTCTTCATCCCTGTAATTAACACACACTTCAACTACATCATCTATTATTCCTGATTCATCTGTAAGGTGCAATGATATAACTCTATCTTTAATTGATTCACATTTATCTATTATAAAATCTGGCTGCATTTATTCCCAGACCTTTAATTTTGACTTTTGTACTATTTTCTTAATAGTAGGAAGCTTTATCTTTAATCCTGCAGGCAAAAAGCTTCCGTATTCTGCCAAACCTAAGTTCTCTGCTAGTACTAATTCCACTACTCCATCAGTAAATCCGTAATGTTTCCAGCAAATCAGATCTAACATCTCATTTTCTTTACTCACATAGTATACAGTCATCTATAGCTTTTTAAACTCAAACTAAATTCAACTTTTCTTGGTAGTCCATTAGGTAAAAAATACATCTGCTTTTCTTCTAACCTAGTAATTACGAATTGTCCTAAAATATTACCTAAACTATCTACTAAAATATGTGGTTTTTCAGCTTCTTTCACACTCTTTAATTGATTTAGCCCGTTGAGATTATGCAGATAAATCATTCCTTCTAAATCTATATTTTCTACACCTTGACCGATATTTTGTAATAGTGGCATATTTTCAATACACTCAATCGTGCTCCAACGATTTTCTTTGCTATACTTTAAACTTGTGGGAGCAAACTTATACGGACCAAGAGATAGCATCAATAAAATGTCTCTACCGTATCAAATAAAACATCACGTGACTTTTCTCTTATCCTTTTTATTACTTCATCTGCAAGACTACGAACATCTTGGTTAGGTTCTGCTTTAATGCTGATAGTGTAATTATTAGTGATGTTCTGAGTTTTATTTTGTTCTTTATTTTCAAACTTACTCCTTGCAAATATCTTATCGCTCTCTGTCTCCTCAATAAGGCTTTTGACTCTGAAGCTATTTTTATTTCTCTTTGAAAATTCTTTAATTATACTGTTACCTAGCACAGGATTTCCACTGTTGAGAATATTACTCTTTATGGGAGTATGGACTGCTTTTATTTCAGTTTTTCTTTTTTCAAATTCTTTCAGTGGGCTATTTTCCGATACTTTTCCAAATACACTTTCCCCTATCCATGAAAAAGCTTTTCCTATAGGTTCAATGAGTGATTTCCACAAGCTAGAGAAAAAGTCTTTCACCTTTTGCCAGTTAGCTATAACAAGAGCTGCACCAGTAACAAGTCCAGCAACTAAAAGTCCTATAGGGTTAACGAGTGTTATTGCTCTTAGTCCTGTTACTACTGCAGGAAAAACTGTAGCTGATAAAAATGAAAATACTCCAAGTAGGTTTGCTTTCAGACTAAAAATCGTACTTCCTAGCAATGTAAATCCGTATCCTAGTCCTACTGCTACAATTTTTAAACTTATCAAGGATGCTACAGTACCCATGATCGCCGTGGTTAAAGTTGGATATTTTTCTGCAAACTCTGCTATATATCTAGTTTTTTCTTGTAAAAATTCAGCTATAGATTTTAAAGTAGGCAACATCACTGAGCCCAGGTTCATACCAACTTCAGCTATTGCATTTCGAAGAAGTCGTAATTTATTAGCTGTAGTGTCTGCACGATTTTTGAATTCTTCTTGTAGAGAGCTCTTGTACTTTTCTGTATTAGCCAATAACTTTATTGCATCCTCATACTTATTAAAACTTCCAGCTAATAATGCAATATCATCTTGATATTCCTGACCGAAAAGTTTCATAAGGATTGTAGAACGTTCCTGGTTATCCATTTTCTTTAGAGTTTGAAAAAAATAGAGTAATGCTTCTTCGCCGTTTTCGCTTATTCTTTGTACTATTTCTTCTGCAGTTATTCCCATTTGCTCTAATGCTGCTTTAAAATCCCCTCCTTGTTCTTCAGCAGTCTGAAGTTTACTAAGTAGAGCATTTATAGCAGTTGCAGCTTTTTCAGGTGTTTTACCTAAGCTAATGAAAGCATTTGCTAAACTACTTGTTTTCTCGATATCCAAACCAAACTGCTTTGCAGTACCACCAACTATTGCTAGAGTTTCAACCATATCTCTTGCTTTAGCAGCAGTGTTATCTGATAAGTGGTTGATCACATTACCAACATGTTCCATTTTACTAACATCAATGCCATAAACGTTAGAGAGTTTAGCTATAGAATCACCTGCTTGCTCTGCAGACATATCAAATGCTGTAGACATTTTTGCCACTGTTTCTGTAAACATAAAAAGATCTTCTTTCTTGATACCAAGTTGACCACCACTTGCAGCTATTTGTGCCAGTTCTGCGGCTGATAATGGTATAGTGCGTGACATCTCTTTTAACTTCTTTGCAAATTTAGTTGCTTCATCCGTTCCTTTTTTAAAATCTACCACTTTTGTAACATCAGCCATAGCACTTTCAAAGTCAATCGCAACTTTAACTGGAGCTGCAAGCGTTAGCCCTAGCCCAATAGTCTCTATAATTTGTGACTTAAAATGTGCTTTGCTTGCTAAAAAACTTTGGTGACTACGTATTGCAGACCCAAGCTTACCATACTTACCTTTTAGCACTTCAATAGAAGAACCAAGTTTATATTGATCACTTACTAATGACTTAATATTTCTTCCACTTTTCCTTACTTCTTCATTAAATGAATGCAAAGCATCTCTCTTTTTCAAATATGCTTCTTTTGCTTTTGTTGCAGAAAACTTAGCTTTATCAAATTCAGCTTTTAAAGTTTTGCTCGGTTTCTCTATTGCTTTCATTTGTTTAGCTAAAGATTTTACTTGATCTTCAAAGCCCTTCCACGACCTCCTGCTAGTCAAAACATCACTACCCAACTGCTTAAATTTTGATACTGATTTTAAAGATGAGTCAAGCTTTCTTATGTTCTCACCAAGATGAGTAAGTTGACTACTACTGCCCTTTATTACAGTATTAAAACTGCCATCAAGTACTGCACCTATTTTTATCGATAATACTGACATTTGAACTCCCTAGCTAATTTGCTCCATAAAATAAATTCACTAATCTCCATATCAAGTATTTGTTCAACTCCGCCTCCTACAACAGAGCTGAACATTAATACTTCTGACCTCAAGTTCTTTGAATAACTGGTGAAAAAAAATCCTTGAGCACCTCTTGTACTTTAACATAATCAGCAATATCTAACTCCTCAATTGATTCTTTTGCCACTGATGTTAAGTTCGCTGTCAGAGTGACTTCTTTACTTAAATCACTACCATTTAGACGATCTATGGCAAGATAATCCCTAACTTTTGGACGTCTAACGGTAAGTTCTGAGACAGAAATTCCATCAACTGTAATTGGGTTGTTTAGTGTTATAGTTTTCATAAAATTCTCCTAAAAAATAAAATATTTTTACACTTTTAAAGTTATTTTAATATGCTTCTCCTTAAAAAATAAAATTTCAAATAAGTTTTCATATTCCTAAAACCGTTTGCAGCAAGGCCATTTGATCAACGCCATTTATCTTTCTTATCATATTTTCAGCATCGATCTCTATCAGCTCATTGCCACCTATGGTAAGTTTATAGTAATGAGCAGCTACAGTACACTTCAGCGTTGCTTTTTCAGCAGGTTTCCAGTTACCAAAATCAAATTCTTTAAAAATGCCTCTTAAATTGATTATTACTGCTTCAATATCATTACTTCCACTACCTTGCATTCCACCACGGAGCATCAAAGCTACTGAATTTCCATTTATCAACCCAAATAGCCGAAAGAGCTCTGTATCGTATTCAGCAAAAGTGAAATCTGCTTCAAGCTTTTCCATGCCCATATCAATACTTACTATTACCCACAAATATAAAGTTCGTGAGCAAGTCGCCATCCTTCTGCTAGATCAAAGAGACGTCTCCATCCTTTCCAAATAGTAATGGGTCCTGGTTCTAGATCATTTTTTCTAGCCAAATGTCCTCCAAGTTGAGCAACCCATGAAACAGCTTCTTTTATAGTAGGAGTTGCATTTGAACATGGTTTTCTATGTATTTTTACATATAGAACTTTCCATTCTTCTTCGGCTAATAAGGTAGTACACGGTAATGTTGGATCAGTTCTTGCAATTGTTGTAATAAAGAAAATTCTCCAAGCAATAATACTCATTACTGTTAAATATCGCATCAACCTTTCTGCTGTTCCAAGCCTACATTCTTCAACTTTGAGACCAGATTTTAAAATTTTATGTAATATTTCTATTTTCCATCTAAGACAATACCACCTAACTTTTTCAACAGCTTCATCAAAGGTATTGACTGGAAGATTTGTTAAAAGCATCCACTCTAGCGGACTTGTTTCAGAAGGAAAGTCTTTTTCAACAACGTAAACTGCATAGTGTGGTAATTTAAGTAATTCTTCTTTCTTATGCCTAATACTATTCTTAGATGGATGCATAATAAACTTTCCGAATCTAACTTCCAAATGTGCTGTTCTTTTTGGCTTATTATCTTTTGCAGGAACTTCAACTTTTACCGTACCTGCACAATGAGAGGATTTAATAAATTCCCATAACTTCTGCTCACCTTTTTCAGGATATCGAGATTTTCTATTTACTGCCCTATCTTTGGAAGCTCTAACTAACACTGCCGAATTAAGATTATGTGCAAGCTCAAAAAACTCATATATATCTGCTTCTCTATCGCATATAGTTATAGTCTCAGTTTGAGTTGAATCAATAATGTTGTTTGTGTTGCTTAAAGTTTCTAACCATTTTATACTCTCTTTATCTTCAATGCGGATACTGTCATTGTTCTTTTTTTTTATGTTTTCAGATTCTTCAGGTCTTGAATAAATTTTTTGATCTAGTATCCCTAGTACCAAACCTTCTATACTAACAGCTAGAGCTGTATGCATTATAATACCTTGACTATGTTTTCTTGTAATAACTCCCAATCCACTTGTTTTTTCATGGTCTGTGTATGAAATATAACTTGTATCTTGGATCACAAAAATTTTTTTATGGGCTTTTGTTCTTTCAACTGTTTTAGCAACGTGTGAAGCTAGAATATCGCCTTCTTTCACGTTCTCATTTTGAAAAAAACGATATGCTGCTTTTGCTTCTGACCAACTTCCACACGCCTGATTGATTGAGCTTTCAGGTAAACTTGTAAAACTATCAGCAATATTTACTAATCGGTCAGTTAACCTTTTATCTCCAAGTACAGCATCTCCAAATTCATTTTCAGCCCATTCATTATTCCTGTTTGCCATTTTTTACCCTCAATGTTTGCAAACTTTAATGTTGTAATACTTTATTTTTATGTCCATTTATATTTGTGGGTAATAGTAAGATATCAATATTTACTGGAATATCCATACCACCAGCTCTGTATTCTTCAGTTTTTATGGTAAGCTTCGGCAAGGTTATTTCATCAATTTTCCCTGCATAACCACGACCATCAACAAATACGTTAAAATTTCTCAGTATTTTCGGTAACACTTTACTTGCTCCTAACTTATTATACTATTATTTACAAGATGAGACCTGAATATTATTTGCTCAGCCGGATATGGTGGTGTAAATTCGAAATCAAAATATACTTTCCCGCTTGCAATATTTGCCGGTGTATTGAGCTCTGGTGTTGTATAACATTTTCCGCTAATAATTGCTCCTTGTGCTTTTAAACTTGCAAGATAAGAATTCACCCCCTCAATTACATCATCTATATAAGTTTTGGTGATATTTCGATCAACTGCCCAGAGATGAGCTCGAAGTAAACTATCATTAATTAAATCTGCAGTCCTTCTCACTGACAAAAAAGCCCATTTTGAGTCATTTGAACATGTTCTATTTCCCCAAAGCCTATAGCCATTTTGATGAATTATCGTTGTTACTTCATTTTCATTTAAGTGGTTTGCTCTGCAATTTGTATTACCGAGAGTAAAATCAATAGGCCTGCTTGTTCCAACAATACCGTTTATTTCTTTATTTGAAGGTGAGTGCCAGAAGCCTTGCTCGCTGTCTATCTTAGCTATTAAACCAGCTACAAATGGACTCGATGGCAAGATTTCTTCTTTTCCTTCAATAAATAACTTAATCCATGGGTCAACCACGTAAACTCTTGAGCTGCCTACACTTTTTCTCCATTTTATTGCTTCTTCATCATTAGTATTTGGTCCATCTGCTACTATTATGCTTCTCAGCTTTTCTGCTATAGGAATTAATGCTGCAACCACTGGATTTTTGCCATCTTCTGGTAGTTGGTGAGTAAACTGAGGTGCAATTAATATTCTTGGCGCAACATGAACTATGCTTTCACTGCTGAGAAATGCCTCAATTCCCTGATATTCTCCGGTTTCCTCATCAACACCGCCAATTATATTCTTCAGCGTCTCTTCTTCTTTTAATTTTGGATCACTTTCTTCAACTCGAATAACTACTACTGTTGCACCAATTTGGGAAAATACTCCATTTACTGCTGAAAAAAGAGTCCCCTTTTTGCCAAGTTTTACCGCTTCTTTTAAGCTTCCTGCTATCAGTACTGGCTTATTCAGTGGAAATTTTTGCCCATCTGCTTCAGGTGCAGTACCAATTACACCTATCACTGATGATTTAGCTGTGCGTACTACCTTGGCCCCTGAGGTTACCTCAATAACATTTACACCATGTTGTAAGTTAAACATATGATATAAATAAATAAGAGAGAAAGATAACCCTACTCACTATAGGAATAGGGCTATTATGGGCATGTGCTACCGTCGCCATGTTGGTGTTTTACAACCGTTTTTATCAAGGTACACTAGCCCTATCTCTCGATACGTTTGAATAGTTGCATGGGACATATGTATGCACCCGTTTACAACCTTAAATTAATTAAACTATCGGAGATTATTATGATTACATCTTATCAAAATTTTATTGGCATTGATATCGGAAAATTTAAAAATGTTGCTGCAGTGCACAACCAAAAGAACACTATCAAGTTTGATAATAATTCTGCTGGTTGGCAACAATTGTTTCAAGAATTTTCAAATATTCTACCTAATGCTTTTGTAACTTTGGAAAATACAGGAAAATATGAGCTTGGCTTAGCACATTTTCTTGTTGGTAAGAATGTTGCTATACATCGAGCTAATACTCGCAAAGTAAAAAGTTTTACCTTATCTCATGGAACTTTAGCAAAGTCTGATCAATCAGATGCAAGAACCCTTGCCCAATATGGATTTGAACGCTATAGTACTCTATCTCTATTTGTGCCTATGTTAAAGGAACAAACAACCTTAGTCGCACTTTGCCAACGTCGTGATGACATTACGCAAATGAGAGTTCAAGAGAAATGTAGATTAGCAGCACCTGAAAACGACTATATAAAAGAAAGTTGCCAAAAGGCTGTTGACTTTTTTAACAATCAGATAAATGAACTCAACGATTCTATACAAAAAATTATTGATGGAAATCCAGAGTTACAAAAGCGCCAAAAAATCATAAGAACAGTACCAGGAATAGGTATAAAATTATCTCAAGACTTTGTGTGTCTGATGCCAGAGCTTGGCCATTTAAACAAAAAAGAAGTTGCAAGTCTCGCTGGAGTTGCACCGCATCCAAAAGAAAGTGGAAAAACTATTGGCTACAGAAGAATAACGGGTGGTAGAAGTAATGTCCGTAGAAAGCTTTTTACGGCTGCAATGGCTGCTGCAAAGTCCAAATCTGCACTTGGTGCCTTTTATTCTAAGCTTGTTGAAAGTGGCAAGAAGAAGATGGTAGCTATAACAGCTCTAATGCGTAAAATTATAGTTATTGCCAATGCCAGGCTTAAAGAAGCAATTAATTTGCATATTTAAAAATTTACACAGCAGTAACTGAAATGGGTTAATGAATATTGTGAATAAGTACGCTCACACAGACTTAAAGTACTTATTCACAATATTCATTGACTTAAGCAGAAATTGTCGTAGTAGCTGCTTGACATAAAGTCCTATTTCTATGACAAACGGGTTTTTATTGCCCATATAATTTGCAAAACTACACAATAAAAAATTTTTAAAAAACATAGTTGATAAAAATTGCTCTGTCATTTTTTTTGCATTCTTTGTTTAAAATCATTGAGCAAAGCCTGTAGCTCTACTTCACTTTTAGCTTCTTCAATTTTCCTCGGGAATGTTCAAAAAAGTGTGTCAAACCGAAAAAAAAGTAATAAATTGATATAAAAAATGGAGGTTTGATATGAGTCAAGCAAATAGAACTACTGGTTTGGTAGATTATAAAGAATTAGAAACAAATATCCTGTCATCTATACGAGAAGGAAGACCATTGACAGGAAGAGATGGAGCATTAACACCGTTTATAAAAAGGCTGCTAGAGGCAAGTCTGGAAGGTGAAATAGAAAGCCACATGTCAGCTAAAAGTGAAGAAAATAACCGAAGAAATGGAAGGAATGCAAAAACTTTACGTACAAGTTCAGGCTCATTTGAACTATTAACACCAAGAGACAGAGAAGGAAGCTTTGAACCGCAAATAGTCAAAAAAAGGCAAACAAGCCTACATCCAGAACTTGAAGCAAAGGTCTTAAGTACATACGCCAGTGGCATGGGATACAGAGACATAGCTTCACACGTTGAGGAAATATATGACCATAAAATATCAGCAGCAGAGATATCCAATATTACTGATAAACTGCTACCAATAATCAATGAATGGCGCAGCCGTCCATTGCAATCAGTGTATCCAATAGTGTTCATGGATGGCATGTTTTTTAAGGTCAAGGAGGACGGACATTGCGTAAGTAAATGCATGTATAATATATTGGGTATAAATCAAAATGGCAGAAAAGAAGTATTAGGTTTTTATCTGGCTGAAAGTGAGGGAGCTAACTTCTGGTTGGGAGTTTTAAATGACCTCAAAGAAAGAGGAGTAGAAGATATTCTGATTGCATGTGTAGATGGGCTAAAAAGCTTTCCTGCAGCCATCAACAGTGTATTTCCCAGTGCAGAAGTGCAGCTATGTATAGTACACCAAATAAGAAATTCTCTGAAATATGTATCCAGTAAAGATGTAAAAGTTTTCATGAATGATCTGAAAAAAATATATCGTGCTTCAAGTAAAGAAATTGCTGAGAATTATCTGCTTGAGCTGGAAGAAAAATGGGGAGAAAAGTATCCTTTAGTTATAAAATCCTGGCAGAACAATTGGGAAAACTTATCCAGTTATTTTAAGTATTCTGGGCCAGTTAGGAAGCTGATTTACACCACTAATCCAATTGAGGGGTTGCATAGACAAATCAGGAAATTTACTAAAACTAAGGGTTCATTTACTAGTACAAATGCCTTGTACAAACAGGTATATTGTGCTATAAAAAAGGTAGAGCAAAGGTGGATTATGGCTCTCCCTAATTGGGCTTTAACTATGTCTCAACTTGATATTTTCTTTCCAGATAGATTGAAAATTGAGTTGAACTAAAAATGCGGCTTGACACACTTTTTTGAACGTTCCCTTGATGAGGATTTTTAACGATTATTATAATGCGCAGAGATTTATATTGGATGAGAGTTTATTTGGAGATCTTCTTTCTGATTATTCAGGAGTAAAAATAGAAAAAGATGGACCAGTGTTATCATTTGGAAGAGTAAATTTTTTCAGGTCTAGTGGTCCAGTTATTAGGATTATAGAAAACTATCTACGCGATCATTATGAACGAGCTTTAAGCAATGATATATATCGCCTAGATGTAGCAATCCTTGGAGAAACAGAGCCTCACACAAAGAATTATAACGGTATTTATGAAAGAAATCATTTGTGGTACAACTTAAAAGCACTATATCCATTACCACAGAGTTTATTACCATCGATTAAATTTGCAAAAGCGCAGATAGTATTATCAGACAGTTGGGATTTAGGAGACATAAATACGTGCTTTCCAGTTAGTAGCGTAGAAGAAAGAGGAAATAAATTTGTATTGGGAAGCGATAAACTTTCAGGGCAATATTGGAATTTAAAACACAAGCCAATTTTAGAAAGATTTAGCGTTACTCACAACTATAAAGTAGAAAATTATACAGATCAGAAGGTCAGAAAATATGTTTTAGCAGAACACAACGTTTACTATAAAAACGATTTAGATTCAGAGCAAAAAGACTCAATACACGAATTAGAAAAGCACATTTTAGTATTTTACCCGGGAGTACTGAAGTGGCACGAACATCGACATTTGCACAGAAGTTGGAAAGATAGTCGAATAATATCTCTAATAAGTTAAGCACTTATATTTAGATCCTCATATATTATATTAATAATAGGTAAAAGTGTATGAAATAAAAAGAAAAGGACTTGCTTTCTCATGCTAAAAAGGACATGACTTGAATAGCAGCAGGTAAATATAAGAAATTTGTCTGGCGCTAGAAAAGCTAATTTTGTGAGGTATGAAATGAGTTTTAGCAAGAGTAAGTTTTTTAAAGAAGTATCAAGTAACGGGTTTAAAAACATTAATAAAAGAAATGAAGAAGGAGAGACGATCTTGCATCAAGCAGTAGAAATCTCCGATTACACAACAGTGAGGTTATTAATAAAAAAAGGGGCAGAGGTAAATGCAAGAGATAAAAATGGTTATACACCACTACACTGTGCAGTATTTGCAAAAAGCTTAGAAAATGTAAAAGTGCTGCTAAGGGAAGGAGCAGAAGTAAATGCCACTCAATATGTCAGTGGATGTACGCCATTGCACTCTGCATGCAAAATAGGAGGAGCAGGAGTTGAAATAATAAAAGAGCTAGTAAAAGCGGGAGCTGAAGTTAATCAACTGAATAAATATGGTGCAACACCAATGTATTACATCTGGGAAAGTGAAAAGTATTCTCTGTGTGATAGCAAAGAAAGTGAAAAGGCAAGCAAATTTTTGAGAGAAAAAGGAGGAGTAATAAAAAATAGAGAACTGACATGCTATGGAATAGAGAGGCTAGTGGGAGAAATAGCAGACATGTTGAATGGGAGTTATTTGCCGGAGTTAAAAATAATAGAGATAGAAGAAATAAGGAAGAGAGACAAATCACTGATAAAGGAAGAATGTAAAAATTTAGCAAGCAAAATAATGAGCCAAGTGAACGAAATGATAGATGAGGTAGCGAAAAGGAAGGTTTAAAAGAGGGATTTAAATTTAAAGAAAAGGTGAGGTGGATTATGTTAAAGCTTGGCAAATTTAATAAGTCAGCAAAAGAATTATTAGAGAACTCATATGAAAATATTTATGAAAGAGACGAGAAGGAAAGAACAGCTCTGCATTATGCAGTAGACGCAAAAACAGTGAAGTTATTAGTTGAAAAAGGAGTGAATGTGAATGCAGCAGATGTGAAAGGATACACAGCACTGCACCTAGCGGTAACGGAGAAACGTCTAGAAATCGTGAGGGAATTGATAAAATCAGGAGCAGACGTAAATGCTGAGGAATATGGAAATAAATGCATACCTCTACACCTTGCGTGCATGGTAGGTGAAAAAGAAATAGTGGAGGAGCTGATAAAAGCTGGAGGAGAAATAGAGCAAGCGGATAAATTTGGAATGATAGCGATGGATTATGCGAAAAATAGCAAAGAAATAGCCGAGGTATTAAAGAAAGAAACAGAGAAAATGGAAAGTTTGTTAAAAAAATAAGAGTCGTATCAGAAAGCGCAACAGCAGTTGGTAAAGGAAGGGCTAGACCAAATTTGAAGGCTGTAGCTGATAAAAGTTGGTCTTTTTCATAAGAGTAAATGGATTGATGGAAAAAAGGAGTGGTAAGGCTCCTTGCACTACAAAAACATTTGCAGGAGAAACTATGAGAAAAAGAACATTAACTTGCCGATACGAGCCAGATGAATTAGCGGAACAACATCTAGCAGACGCCTATGAGCTGTTACTAAGGTATGCGGTAAAAAGAAACAATGAAAAGGAGATAAAGAAAAATGATAACAGTGGCCTTATATGCAAGAGTTTCATCGAAGAGTCAAGCGCAGAACAATACAATAGAGAGTCAAATTGCCGAGCTCAAGCATAGAATTGCTGCAGATAAGCATGAGTTACTGAATGAGTATGAATTTAAGGATGATGGGCTTAGTGGGTGGAGTTTAGAACGTGAAGGTTTAGATGCATTACGTGATAAAGTAGGAGAAGATCAAATTGATAAAATTTATATTCATTCACCTGACCGACTATCAAGAAAATCTGCACATCAAATGATACTACTTGATGAATTTGAAAAAGCAGGAGTAGAAGTAATATTCTTAAATCATAAGACTGAAAATAATCCAGAGTCTAAATTGTTATTGGGAATGCAAGGATTAGTGGCAGAATATGAGTGTACAAAGATTATGGAACGTAGTCGTAGGGGAAAACTCCATAGAGCAAAAAAAGGCTGTGTAAGTGTAATTGGCATTGCACCTTTTGGTTATAATCGTATAAAGCATGTAGATAGAGAAAAGACAAAGTTTGAAATAAATGAAGAGGAAGCAAAAATAGTAAAGCAGATATTCATGTGGGTAGGGCAAGAGAGAATAAGTATAAGGGAAGTGATACGTAGACTAAGAGATAAGTCAATTAGAACAAGAACTGGAAAGAAGGTGTGGTGTCCAATAATAATTTGGAAGGTGTTAAGAAATCCAGCATATAAAGGACAAGCAGCGTTTGGTAAATTAAAGAGGGTTGAAAAAAGAGAAAGAAATAAACAAAAGGTTTCTATCTGTCGCACAGATGAGGACAGCTGGATTTATATACCAGTACCAAAAATAGTTGATGAAGGGTTATTTAATAAAGTGCAAAAGCAACTGGATGAAAATAGAAAAAGAGCAAGGATGCAGAGAGAGGGAGGAAAAAAGAAATACCTATTACAAGGTCTAGTTGTGTGTCAAAACTGTGGATATGCGTATAGTGGTGCACAATGTGGAGTTGAGGGAAAAAAGTTTAGCTATTATCGCTGTAGTAGTACTATACGTATTACTGATGGTAGGGAGAAGTGTACTAATAAATTGGTCCGTACAGATATGTTAGAAACAGCTATATGGGAAAAGGTGAAAAATTTACTAAAAAACCCAGAGATAATAAAAAATGAGTATCACCGTAGAATTGCAGAAAATAAAAATGATGAATCATCAGATAAGAAGCTTGCAAGAAGAGAAAATCAAATAAAACAAGGCATCGAAAAGTTAATGGAAGACTATTATAGTCAAGAAAATGTAGGAGATAAAGGATATATAAGTGAGGAAGAATTTAAACAGACGATGAAAAGAATGAGGGAACGCTTAAGAGGGATAGAAGAAGAGAAGAAAAAGGTAGTTGATCAAAAAGCGATAGAGAAGGGAATGAACCTTATCATCAACAGTATAAAGAGTCTTTATTCCAGTGTAAAATCTAATTTGGAACAGCTAGATTGGCAAACTAAGCGTGGCATCATTAAAGCATTAGTAGAACGAATTCAGATTGGTTATGACCAGCTAGAAGTGGCGTTTAGAATAGAAGAACCAGCACAGGATGGAGAGATTTTTAATTTGCAACATTGTACTGGACGTCATGGTAAGGGAGTTGAAAAAATTTATAAAGCAGGTTCTTTCATTAGTTTTTTTGCGAACATCAAACAATTACTTAGAAAAATTGGAAAGACCATTAAAATATTTTTTTACTTTTTATTCTATATATTTCAACATATTACCTTTAAGTACTAATAATTATGGCATTATTAATAGTTGAGTCGCCAGCAAAGGCAAAGACGATAGGTAAATATTTGAGTAAAGAATTCAAAGTGGCTGCATCTTTTGGCCACGTCAGAGATCTGCCAGCGAAGAATGGTTCTGTTGATCCTGATAATGACTTTGCCATGAAGTATGAGATTATTGAAAAAGCAGAAAAGTATGTAAAAGAGTTAGTCAAGGAAGCTAGTAAAACATCAGATATATACCTTGCAACAGATCCAGACAGAGAAGGGGAAGCAATAGCTTGGAATGTGATAGAGGCACTAAAGGAAAGAAAAGCAATCAATGATGAAAGTAACATTCATAGAGTAGTCTTTAACGAAATAACAAAAAGAGCAGTGCAAGAAGCTATAAAAAATCCACGTGAAATTAATATGGACTTAGTGCGTGCACAGCAAGCACGCAGAGCTTTGGATTATCTAGTTGGATTTAGCTTGTCACCGCTGCTGTGGACAAAATTGTCGGGAAGCAAATCTGCAGGGCGAGTGCAGTCTGTTGCATTAAAGCTTATATGCGAACGAGAAGATGAAATTAGTAAATTTATAACACAGGAGTATTGGAGCATAAAGGCAGAAATGCAAAATAGCAAAGATGAGGCTTTTTTTGCTATGCTAAGCCACTATGACAATAAAAAGCTAGAAAAATTTGATATTAAGAATGAAGAAGAGGCAAAGAACTTAGTCAGGGAGATCGAGTCAAGGCAGTATGCTGTAAGCACAGTAGAACGCAAGCAAGTTAAGAGAAACCCGCTTCCTCCATTTATCACCTCAAGTCTTCAGCAAGATGCAGTGAATAAACTGTATTTTAATGTGAAAAATGTTATGCGAGTAGCGCAAAATTTATATGAAGGTATCAATATTGGTGGTGAAACCGTAGGGTTGATAACTTACATGCGTACAGATGGGTTTCATATTGCAGATGAGGCTATAAACTCAATCAGGGGATCAATTAAGTCATTATATGGTGATAAATATTTACCGCAGTCTCCTCGTAAATATGTAAAAAAGGTCAAAAATGCTCAAGAAGCACATGAAGCAATCCGGCCAACTGATATTAATAGAACACCGGGTAGTATTAAGGATTACTTAACGCCAGAGCAATTTAAATTATACGATTTAATCTGGAAAAGAACCATCGCAAGTCAAATGGAATCGGCGATTCTTGATCAAGTGGTAGTTGAAATTAGTTCTATTGACCAGAAAGTGATTCTGCGAGCAAGTGGATCAAGTATATTCTTTGATGGTTTTTATAAAGTTTATCAAGATAACATAGAAGCCGAAAATGAAGGCCTGCTACCTGCCATGAAGGAAGAGGAAGCGTGCAAGTTGATTTCTGTTGATCCGAAACAGCATTTTACTCAACCGCCACCTCGTTATAGTGAAGCGAGTATAGTAAAAAAAATGGAAGAAGTCGGTATAGGTCGCCCATCAACTTATGCAACAATTATTTCGGTATTACAAGATCGTGAATATGTTTCATTGGATAACAAAAGATTTATTCCAAGCAGCCGCGGTAAGATCGTGACTATATTTTTGGAAACTTTTTTTCAGCGTTGTGTAGAGTATGACTTTACAGCACAAATGGAAGAAAGGCTTGATTCAATCTCAAATGGACATGCAGATTGGAAAAAAGAACTAGGCTATTTTTGGGTGCCATTTTTTAATCATGTAAATTCTGTTAAGCAAATGACACATGATGAGATTTTTAGTGGTATTCATGATTTGGTAGTCAATTGGTTTTGCTCAGAGGAAGGAAAGGAAGAAATAGGTAAAAAATGTCCTAATTGCTCTGGTGGTATATTGAAATTAAATTTTGGAAAAGCCGGTGTGTTTCTTGGATGTTCTAACTATCCTGCATGCAATCATACAAAAGAAATTACGGGCAGTAATGACAATTCAGAATATCCAAAAAGTTTGGGTATAGATGATATGACAGGCCAAGAGGTAATGATCAAAAAAGGTCCTTTTGGACTTTATCTGGAGTTTAATAGTGAGTCAGAAAAGAAAAAAAAGATTTCTGTACCAAAAGATATAAATGTTAATGATATTGATCTAAATACCGCCACTCGATTACTTTCCCTGCCGAAAATAATCGGAGAGCACCCTGAAACTGGAAAAGAAGTAAAAATAGGTCTTGGACGATTTGGGTACTATATTCTCTATGATGGTCGATACTTTTCTCTTAAAAAAAGCTCTAAGGAGGTATTAGACACACAATTAAACGAAGCTATACAAATTATTGAGAGCAGCCCACGCAAAGAGCTAAAATCTCTTGGTTTTAATGAAAAGGGAAAAGAAGTTTTTATCTGCAACGGTAGGTACGGATTCTATATAAAATGCGGTAAAACAAACGTTGCGTTGGGCAAGAATGCAGATATTGAAAGTATAGATCTGAAGAAGGCTTTAGAGTTAATTAAGAATAAAAAGTAGACTTCTTGCATAACCATATGCTTTTTATTGTTGTTCCAGCGCTACACGCTGGAACTGAGAAAAAAAGAGCCTGAATTACAAGAAAGAAAATATTCAGATAACGAGAAAGTTGTCACCTGGTTAGCAGCTACAGTCGTGTGACGCAGACGTGCTACCAGGAAAATAGTCTCTATCAGAGTTAAGCTTTGCTTGCAAAATGAAAAGTGAGTCCAGCTTCTATACCATGTGTGTGAAAAAAGCTGTTCTGTATGATAGTAGTCATTTTATCATTACCTGTTTGTTGAGCCATTTTTTTTGCTTTATCATCAAACTTTAAAGTTTCTGGTTTGTATTCACTGCTACCAATAACACCAAAACCTCTATATCCGATATGCATATTTACATCTTCATTTATATGATAATCAAAGCCAGCCTTTAATTGACCTGCAGGTCTTATTGATGATTTTTCAAACATCGTCATTTTTGTTGCACCAATTCCAATACCGACGTAGGGAGAAAAAGAGAAACTATCACTTTTCCAATAATGATAAACATTTGCCATTACAGATATGTTCTCAATTTTGTCATGGTTAATAATTGATCCATATCGATTGCCACCTTCTGTGTACGATATTGTCATCTGGCCGCTTGTTAAACCAACATTATCCACTTTCACAGAAGAATACATTCCTTCTAATTCAGCTCTATAGCTATTATTGCCTAGTTCTCCTGTGTAACCAAGTGCTACATTTGCAGCAAAAGGTGGGTTATAATCTCCTTTATACTTACTTATTAACTGACCTTGTGTTCTCTGAGCGTCTATGTCATTTATAGATACACGGTTATCATCTTTAGCATCTTTGCCTCCAATTTTTGCTTTCAACTTACCCAAGTTCAAATATTGACCGTAATATCCACCACCAAAGTAAAATCCTTCTGTTTCACTTGCAAAAGATTGTTGTGACAACAATAAAGCAAGTGCTGTAACTGCTAATGTTTTTTTACTCATCATGACTATTCCTCTAGTTAAAATAGCTAATCTAGTACTAATTAATTAAAAATGATTTAATATGAAAAAACTAATTATTTTCTAAGCTAAAAAATAGGTAAAATTAACCTCTATCCTCGATTTTATTGCCGTCTAGTTTGTCCTCATCTTCAAATTCATCATCATCGTCAAATTCATCCTTACTGTCTTCATCATCAAACCCATCATCGTCTTCCTCATCATCAAACCCATCACCACCTTCAAACTTATCATCAATATCCTCGTCTTCAAATCCATCTTCAATCCCTGGCTCATCGTATATTGCATCTTCAGTTTTAGCTTCAACAGGATAATCAGCAGCTTCAATAGCATTACTCTCTTCTTCATTACTAATCTTATCTTTGTTAGCAGCAGAAAAGACCTTGTTTGGATCATATGGCTCTTGTGTAGGCACACGTGTTGGTTTAATCAGCCTTCTTGTGAATGTGCTATCACTATAGTACAAAATTTTCTTTGACTTAATTGGATAAGTCGATTCTATCAAAATTATCTGATCATCACGTGGCAGCATAATAATTTCTTGAGGTAAGAGCAATGCTCTCTGTGTTTCAGAGATATGCAATGATCTTGATGCAGGATTCAAGTCTAAAAATTTAGGTTTGTTTAATGATTCTTGTTGTACAGTTTTGTTTCCTATAAGCTGAGATATCAAATTAGCCGTTTCAATATTATTGGCTGCAAAAGTTATTCTATAGGTTGAGTTTGATAAAAAGGAGTTCATTCCTGCTTCTTCATATATTCCTTTAAGCTGTTCAGTATCTTGAACAATTAAAAATAACCTTACTCGATAGCCACGAAAGTATGCGATGCCCGTTTGAAATTGCTCCATTTTTCCAAGTGTTGGAAACTCATCCATTAAAAATAATACGCCGTAAGGCTCGTCATCCGATGGCAATTTTCTACATAAAAACTCAGTTGCCTGTTGGTAAAAAACCTGCATTAAAGGCCTGAGCCTAGTTAAGTTATCAGGAGTTAAACCAACATAAACTGTAGTTTTCTTCTTTTTAAAATCCAAAATATTAAAATCACTTGATGCAGTTGCAGTATCGATCAATGGGTTTGCCCACAATTCAAGCGACGAGTTCATAGTTGACACAACACCTGATCTTTCTTTGTCAGCCTTTTGCAAAAAAGCTGCAATGTTCATATACGCTACCGGATGTATTATTTTACCCATTGTGTCCAAAACTACAGCAAGATTGTAAACTACGTCATCGCTACGCATCGTACGCACAACCTCACCAAAAGATTTAACTTTCTCTGGTGCAGCAAGTAAATATAGTACCACCCCAACAAATAAGCTTCTTGCTTCGTTTTGCCAAAAATCTTGTTCAGGCATGATTAGGTTAGCTATTTTTTGCACATCGTCAACCATCTGTCCAGGTTTTTCACTAATCCATTCCAGTGGATTATAACAATGGCTTACCCCATCTGGCTGCGCTGGGTTCCATACATATACTTTTTGTCCTTGTCGCTCTCGCCAACCACTTGTTATTTCATAGTTTTCTAATTTTATATCATGCACAATTACCGAATCATTCCAAAATAACAAATTAGGAATTACAAAACCAACACCTTTACCAGAGCCTGTAGGTGCAAAGAGCAATGCATGCTGAAACCCATCAGCAATAAAATATCCTCTCTTATCTTTACCAAGCAATAGACCTTTTTTGCTTCTTAATCCCGCTTTTCGTATGTCTTTCTCTGATGCCCACTGTGAATCTCCATGAAGTGATTCTTTCTTTTTAAATGGCCGCCACTCAATTAGTCTTTCTCTCACATTCCACAAAATAATCATCAAAACAATTTTAGGCAGTACAGAAGATACAACTAATTTAATTTTGAGCTCAAAGCTATATAGCTCTGGATGATGCCAACAATATTGTATATGATCAAAAATTGTCGGCCAGAGAGCTTGAGGAAAAGGTGTCAAGCTAGGATTAATTGCTCTAAAATCTACACCATCTGGACCGTCAACAAACAGGTAGAATAATATACCAGACAAATAGAAGCAAAATTCAAGTATGCTAAAAGATACTACACCTCCTATGAGAATATTGCGTAGGTGATTTCCATTACTCATAAACTACTTTTTCTTAACTTACGTATAAATTTAAGTATTTTCATTTGAAGATCTAGTAAATAATATTTCAGAAATGCTTCTTTTTCCACCACTGGTCCTTTTGAGTTGAATAACAATGTCAATTACATTTCTAATGTATGGTATGATCTGATCTGGGGGAATTCCAAGATTTGCTTGCATAACCATAAGTTTTATTTGCTCAAGAGCCATTGCCGGACTATCCGCATGAAGAGTTGATATTGACCCTGGGTGGCCAGTGTTTATTGCTCTAAGAAAACTAAAAGCTTCTGCTCCACGCAGCTCACCAACTATTATTCTATCTGGTCTTAAACGTAAACATGCCTCTATCAAATCTTGAGTGGTCACTTTTGCCCTACCCTGACCTCCTTTAGAAGCAATAAGATGTACTCTATTCGGATGATCATTCAAAACTATCTCTCTTGCATCTTCAACAGTAATAATTCTTTCTTCAGATGGAATAGCACGCAAAGTAGCATTAGTAAAAGTGGTTTTACCAGTGGAAGTTCCACCACTAATTATGATATTTTTCTTACTTATTACAGCATATTCTAAAAACTCTTTTATTTTTTTTTGTTTCAGTAGCAAATCTAGGTGACGATCTACTGGATTATCGGTCACTCCTATAACAGTTTCAGAAAAAGCCCCCATTTTTTCATAATCATCCAATGCCAATTGCATAGAAGAAGGTTTACGAATTGAAATGACTACTTTATCAGGCTCACATGCTGGAGGAAACACTATCTGTATACGATAACCATTTGGTAATGTAGCTGAAAGCAGCGGTGTCTCTTCGCTCAGTTTTTGTTCTGTAGCTTGAGCAATCAACCTGCTAAGAGATTTTAAATGATTAAGATCAAATATTTCTAACTTTTCGCATCTTATTTCACCGCGATTTTCAATCCATACTTCCTTCGGTTTATTTATTGATATTTCATTTACACCTTCCTCTTGAAATATCCCTTGTAATGGCTCCAAGTATGTATCAAGTGCAGCATAGTTCATTTCAGTTATTTAATATTGACTGTGGAGGAAATACTATATCTTGGTTAACAAATACTTTCAATGCAGTTCCTTGATTAACATAAATAGTTGGTTTTTTATCTACACTCCTATCAACTATATCTCGCATGTCTTTGGAAAAATCATTGATTGACTTCCCGATTGCTTCATCATAAACAGATTTGCTTCTTTTCTGAGTTTGCCTCAACAGTTGACGTACATCGTCTAAAGTTATACCGATATTGTCACTAGTAATTGTATCAACTCCACTAGCTCCAGAACTTTTTATCACACTTACTATTTCTTCCTTTATTATTCTCAGCAAATCCTGATCACTTTTAGCATTTCGAATTTTTTCAATAGCCCTAATACCCAATTTCCATTTTTCGTCTCCTACCTTCCCAACTTCAGTTTTTATAGAATTCTCCAATCTCTCAACAATAGCCCCTTTGAGAGAAGAAATATCTATTTCAGTTGCAGTAATAGACTTCACTGCATCCATGGCAGTTAGCGCATCGATAAGATTAGAGGCTTTTTGTCCTACAACAGCTGAACCAATCGAAACACCAGCAAGTGCCACTGAAGAGAATAATGCACTTGCTATTTTATTATCAACTATTCCAGCTATCCCTGCCCTTCCAAGCTCATCGGTACCAGATGATGCAATAGCAACATCTATACCATGAGGAAGAATGATCCTATTCCAATTTATGTTCACGCGGGCTTTTGCAACATTTGAGTCGAATGAATAACCACCTATTAACCTTGAACCTTTTGGTATTAAAATTGTATCACCAGTTTCTGCATAAACGTCTCTACTAACAACAGCACGGAGCATTCCTTTTAAGTCAGAACTTATTGCAGTTTCAAGAATAGCGTCAATAACTTTACCTTGAATAATCATTAAACCAAGCTTTCCAGCTTTGGTAGCTTTGCTCGACTGTGCTGAGGTATTGGATAAAACAGCATCTGTAGCTTTACCTTCCCCACTACTACCTGAAATTGCTAACATTTGTGCACTACGTCTGTCTCTAGGATAACCGCCACCCCCTATTGTAGGAAATGAAGTAGGCAAATTGCTAATAACATTACCAGAAGGAAAATTTTGCTTTGGTAAAACAGGTATATTTGACAAGGGAATTTCTTTTAGTTGCTCTTCTTTTTTTGTCACTTCCTCTTTTTTGATTTGTTTTACTTCTGGTATGACTTGTGGGATAGGAAGAGGAGGTAAGGGTGGCAAGAGATCAGTTGCTATCCTCTCGGAAACTACTACATTATCTGGAACTTGTTCTAACTTTCCTTTCAATTCTTGAATGTTTTGCTTTGTTTCCTCTTTTTTAACAATCTCTGGACCCTCTTTATTAGAAGGACTAAAATAAAGATAGTACACTCCACCAACTAAGAGCGCTACCATAACTATCATCAATGCCTTATAACCTTGATTAGAGCCAACTGTTACTACCTTGCTTTCTATCTCTGATTCATCTTCTACACTATTATGCCTTTCTTTACTCATATTATATGTACCAGAACTAAAGTGACCTATTTATAACTTCAACTTCACTACCTTCATAACGCATTAATAGCTTTTTATGTACTCCTTTTATTACAACATAATCATCAAATAACAGCCTTTTACAGGATTCGCCTTCTATAAAAATCTGAGGAATTTTATTACTATTTCTAAACTTTAAATAGGTTAAATAACCATCATCGAATAACTCAATTGGAACTATATCTATGTTACCACCTTCATCAATATATGTATAGTTGTACCTCGTATTATTTTCTTGTATTATTTTTTCTGGCTTTTCTGTAATGTATTGCATTTGAGTAGGTAAAGAAACCTCATCTAAATCAACATCAAATTCATCTTCTTCTTGAGGATAATAAAAACGTATTACGTAAGATATATCCTTTTCAACGGAATAATCATGATCCACTTTTTTAGCATCAGTATCTGGGTATTTATCGTAATTTGGTCTTGAAATTAGATCAAAAATGTAATTTCTCTTTTTAGTTGTCGTAATAATCATGTTAGTGCGACTACTGACTTCAAATGGCATGACAAGCAGTTTATTATCATAAGGATTAATTTTCCAACTTGATGCATCACCAACAGCAATATTTTTGACTTTTTCCCCTTCTGCAAACTCAATATAAGAATAGTAACCTTGACTAAAAATTACTGTAAACACCTCATTAGGGCTATATACAAAAGTCTTTATTCTACTATCTACAGAAATAGGTTTATTATTAATAGATGCATTTAAGTTGCCACTTATTAGTAAAGCTAAAACTAACAATATCCTACACATATTCATCATCTACTCTATATGAAATAACTTGAAACCCTAACGGGTTAATATATCTTTGCTGATCATTCATTTCAAGCGATGCATATTTATACGACATCACAACTATCTTATTTTTCCTTGAGGAATTTCCATCTTTTCGTGTAAATTCTATAGAAAATCTCACTTGAAGAGCATCATTACCTAATTTTTGAATTGAACGAATTTTCAACTCACCTTTAGCATCTGAATATAAATTAAAAAGGTCATTCATATTCTGCGATTTTATATAGTTGCTAAATTCACTATATACACTAGGCGAAGAAAACAACCTTACTTTTGTATAATAATTATAATTATAATTATATGGGTCAAAAACCTCCCTTGCTTTTATATACTCTGAAATAAAATAATCGTTCAGCGTTTCATTTGCAGAATATTGTTTTACTGTAACAGGATCAACCAATTGCACTATGCCTGACTTTTTGTCAATTTCTATAACGAATGGCTCAATAGTGCTACTTGTGCTAATTTTAAATATAGCTAATATGCTTATAGAAATTGCAACTAGTAATATTAATGTAAATAAAAGTAAAGTATTTCTCTGAGCAACAACTGTGCTATAGTGACTTGAATTCCAATTTATATCCTTATCCAATGACTCATTACTTTTTTCTTGTTTTAAAAATTTCAGCATCTCAATATTCTTAAAAATCTTAACTTATATTAATTAACATAGCAAGCTAACAAAGTAGTTATAACAAAAAAGCTAATAAACCCTTAATCCATGGCCTAACTTGCCAAATTTTGTTTCCATATATGAATCATTATATTCATTGCGTTCCATAATAAGTGGTATACACTTTGTAACTTCTATACCGTTATTTTTCAACTCTGATAACTTTCTACCATTGTTTGTAAGTAATTGTATTTTGTTAATGTTCAATTTCTTAAGTATTTTAGCTGCAACAGCAAAGCTCCTTTCATCATCTTCAAAACCCAATACTCTATTTGCATCAACAGTATCAAGATTATATTTTCTTTGCATACTGTATGCTCTTAACTTATTAGTTAAACCAATGCCTCTCCCATCTTGCATCAAGTATAATATAATGCCATTCCCAAAGTCGGTCATTATTTGAATCGCTTGATGTAACTGGCTTCTGCAATCACATGATAAGCTGTCTAATAAGTCTCCTGTATAGCATGAAGAATGAATTCTCACTAATGGCTCATTATCTTCATCTGGATTGCCAATGATAATTGCATAATGTTCTCTTCCGCCACTTTTGGTTCTATAAGATATGATATCTACTTCTTGAGTCTGTTTTAAAAATAATGATGTTTTGCACACTTCATACACACTATGATTTTGTTGAAAATCATTCACAAGTAACGTATTTAGTGCAATAATGTCATTTTCTTCACACCAATTTCGCATTTCATGTTTATTCTCAAAAGTCATATCAGCCACTAACGCGTATGGCAATAATTCTGAGAACTTAAGCAAGGCAACAGCATACGCATCTATTGTCTTTGAGCATTGCAACTCTTTTATCCAATCTTCCTTTGAACAGTTTATTAAATGGAGCAGTTCATCAAAATTGCTTATCAACAGACGTTTGCTACTATGTTCTTTACTCTGACATATGTATTTTACCTTACTTGCAGTCAAAGTAACATACACATTACCTGATATAAGCTTATATTGACTAAATAAATTTTTTTCTAAAGTTTCAGCAGCAGCAAGCAATAGATAGTTATTTTCATCATCATATATTAAAATTGGAAGACCACGCCTGACTTCACTGATGGCCCTTTCTACTTTATTTCTACTTTGATTTCCTATAAACATTTCACCTACACCAAACAACTTGGTGCGGTCGAGAAGACTTGAACTTCCAAGGCTTTGTGAGCCACAGCGACCTCAACGCTGCGTGTCTACCAATTCCACCACGACCGCACTTTATTCTAGTTTCTATATAATTACTTTAAATTACTTAATCATTTTAGGATTTTTCATCTAAAGTGTCAATCTGATACTAGGATAATTTAGGAAATGCCTGTATAATTTAACTATGAATTTTATGGTTACAAACTTTAATCATTTAAGATAATCTTAATACTAATTCTTAATTTAGGTTTTTATACAAATGAAAGTAGCTAATATCTTCATTTTTTTAATTCTATCTCTTACAATTAGCTTTCACTCTAATCATGCACAAATATTGTACACATGGTCTCAAATCATTCCAGAAAATAAATTAAGCATACGTGCGATTATAGACAATAACATGTGTCCCATTGCTTACGTCGATAATAAGGCAGTAGAAATGCTAAGTCGCAGCTCAATTAACAATACCGAAACAGTTTGTGAACTGATAGTAGAAACAAATGCTCAAAACATTAGTATTGACAATATAAAAGTTCCCGTATTAGCGGAAAAGATCAGCAAAATTGCCTTCATTGGCGATACAGGATGTAGAATAAATATGTTATTTCAGCAAGAATGTAATTCTGTAGATAACTGGCCTTTGAAAAAAAATTTAGATTCAATCGCTTTTCATAAACCAGATTTAATTATCCATGTTGGTGATTATCATTATAGACAAACAAAATGTAGAAACACAAAAAAGTGCGGCGATATTTATGGATATAGCAAAGAAGCTTGGTACGCTGATTGGTTTGAGCCTGCAAAAGATATTTTAACACAATCTCCTTTTCTTTTTGTTCGTGGAAATCATGAGAGTTGTAATAGAGCTTATGAAGGATGGTTCAGATATTTAGATTCATACCCCTTTTCCCCTCAAAAATGTGAAGATCTTATTTTCAGTTGGTTCTTAGATGCTGGGCCGATGAAGTTTTTTATCTTCGACTCTTCATCCGGTGAGGAAATTTTTACAACCCAAAGCACAGTTGATGCTTTTGAGAGGCAGTTTGATAAATTGATACAAGATAAGCCCACGTGGTTTTTGACTCATAAACCACTTTGGAGATCTCCAAAAAAAGAATTTTTGACATTAAAAAGCCATGGCAATCTTACACAAATTGAAGCTTTTGGAGATAAATTTCCAAGCAATGTTACTACCATAGTTTCTGGCCACATTCATATAGCCCAGATTTTATTAATGGATAATGTTCCAGATCAGATTATAGTTGGAAACGGCGGTGCATTATTACACGCTCAAGATCAAGAACCTGTTTATCAAAACGTAGAATTTAACTATCCAAATAGTAGAAATTACTTAGCACACGAAGTTAGAAACTTTTTCGGCTTTGGCTTTGCAATATTAGGTTTAGACGATCACAAATTTACTTTCTATAACCAAGATAATAAGGAAATGTATTCTGCAAACCTAACGAAAGACTTTAAACTTAAAACAAATTAAAATTAGGACTATTTGTTGTTATCGATTACTGACCTTACCGAGAAAAAGTAGAGAAGTAGAAATGTGAGTTGACAAAATAAGAGAAATATAGTATATTAATGGTAGTAAGAGTATTTAAAATTAATTATGCCAGTAGCAGTAAATACACCAGATAACATACAAAGAATGTCGAAATTTAAAAAGGCAAGAGATATTTTACTAGCCCCTGTGAGATGGCTAGTCATTGGTTTAGCTGTAGTATTACTCATAGCATTTATTGTTTTTGTCATAGCGTTAATTCTAGTTGCTCAAGCATTGGGTAAGCTATATCTTCTTGCAGGAGGCAAATTACCAGAATGGTTAGAGCAAAGAACTGAAGCATTTATGGAGGCAGTGCGTGTCCCACAAACAACGCATGATACTAATGTAAATGATGCAATTAATATTAACGTTCAAAAGCTAAAAGAAAACTATGGCGAGCCTGATGTTGATGATAAGTTTATAGAGGAAATAGAAGGATTTATTGATCAGTTAGAGTGTATAGCAAATGGTACACAAAAAGCTGTGGATAAAGATCAACTCACAAAAGATGAGAAAAAACATGCACTTAAGTGCTTGGAGCGTATAAAAAACAACCCTGATACACATAGTGGAAGCGGATTAACATTGAAGCAAGTTTTAAATTTGGTTTGGAAAGCTTGTAAAGATGAAAATAAAAAAAGTGCTGATGATAATATAGATATTAATACCCGCATATCACAGAGAAAATATCAACTGGTTAAACATTTAGTAGAATCGCAAACAGAATATGGAGTATCTGTTGGCAGTGCATGTTTTACTGGTGCCTTTAACAGTATTGTCTCTTCCTTGTACACTTTTGAAGAATTTTTCTTCTTGCAAAGAGCGGATAAGGCTACTGTAAAACAAGAGTTTGAAAATGATCTACAAAAAAAAGGTGAAGAATTATTTAATCGGCTTTCCAATGATAAAGAAAAAAAAGAAGTTGCAGAAGCTTTAAGTAATCCTTCTACAAATTTCTTTATTAGCTTTATAGAATCATTTAAAAATCACTCTGCACGTGCAGTTTTAGGCGATAAAAGATGCGATGAACTAATAAAAGAGTATTTTGGTAATCTTCAATATAAACCAACAATATCTTGCTTTATAAAGTAATCACTTAACTAACGGCAAAGTGATACCATGTTGATTCATATATTTTCCTTTCATATCATCATATGACTTCTCACACTCACTTTCGCCGCTTAAAAACACAAATTGGCATGCTCCTTCATTAGCGTAAATTTTTGCAGGAAGTGGAGTAGTGTTAGAGAATTCAAGTGTGACGTGACCTTCCCATCCAGGTTCTAAAGGTGTGACGTTCACTATGATACCACATCTTGCATAAGTTGATTTGCCAACACAAATTACTAGTACATTCCTTGGTATACGAAAATACTCCACTGTGCTGGCAAGCACAAAACTATTTGGTGGAATTATACATACATCTGTTTCCTTATCTATGAAACTATTCTCAGAAAAATTCTTTGGGTCTACAATAGCTGAATTAACATTAGTAAAAATCTTAAACTTATTACTAACTCTTGCATCATAGCCATAAGATGATAATCCGAAAGATACAACACCCTTACTGCTTTTATGATTCACAAAAGGCTCTATCATTCTAGAGTTTTCAGCCTTTTCCCTTATCCATTTATCTGGCATAACTGCCATAATTGTCCTTTAAAGTTTTGTAATACTTATAATAATATGTAATAGAATTTAAATGTAAACCTGAATTAGCGTTACACTCTGGAATGGCAAAGTTTCCAGTATAAACTACCTATACAAAAATAAATTGGCAATATTTCAAGCCTGCCAAGCAGCATCAAAAACGATAGAAATAGCTTTACTCCACCACTAAAGGAGGAATAATTACCTGAAGGACCTATTAGGTTACTAAATCCTGGGCCAGAATTTGTAAGCATTGCAGAAACAGAGCTGATGCTAGTTATAAAGTCCGCATTGCTCAAGTAAGACATCACTATTGATGATATAGTGAACGTTAACATGTAAATCGCAAAAAACGTAAAGACGGATTGAACTTCATCATTTTCCAGTATTTTACCATTGAGTTTTACTCTATCGCTTTCACTTGGATTTAATAAAGAGCTAAAGTAATTCCTTATAGATTTTAGAAAAATGACTAAACGGAAGATTTTGATTCCACCACTAGCAGAACCACCACATCCACCAATAAAGGCTAAAAAGAAAGCTAAGACTGAAATAAAGCTCCAATTCAAGTAGTTGCACATTATATAGCCAGTTGATGTGATAAAGGAGGTAATGGTGAATGTGCTGTACCTAAATAATAAAAATACTCCTAAGTCAAAATTTTTATATAACCAAAAACAAGCAAGCAAAGATGAAATAACAACTATCTTAATAAAGTAAGAGACCTGTTCATCATAACAAACGTCTAATCGTCTTACAATTTTTAAATAGCTCAGAAAAGGTAAAGAGCCTAAAATCATAAAGATAATTGTTATTACCTCCAATATAGGGTTATTGTAGTAGCCTATAGAATCGTTATAGTTAGCAAATCCACCAGTTGATACAGCGGACATTCCGTGACATACTGCGTCAAATAATGGCATGCCAGCTAGATAATAGGAAAATATGCACAATAAAATTAGGCAGTAATATATTTCTGCAATATGTATTACTACGCTTCGCGTATGTGGTAACTTTCTTTTAAGAGCATCTGAGTACTCAGAATAGAGTAAATTATTTAAGCTCAAAACCTTAAATATGGGAAAAATTGCAATTCCTACTGTAATTACTCCAAAACCACCTATACCGTGTAGCATTGCTCTCCACAGTAGTATCCCCGGAGATTGTTGCTCGATGTAACTTAGAACAGTTGCTCCTGTGGTTGTAATCCCAGATACTGCTTCAAACAGTGCATCAATGTAGCTTAAACTATCAAGATAAAATGGAATAGCTGCAAACAGAGATAATGCAATCCAGGTACAACTGGTAATCGCAAAAATTGCCGGCATTCCATGTACCCTATTTAGTTTACCCAGTAGAATAAAAGTCGCACTAAATGTGCAGGTAACTATAAATCCAACCAGAAAATTTTTCCATTCGTAACCTAGATAATTATTAGTAATAGCAGGAATAAGCATTGCTACGCCAAACAACAATAGAAAAATTCCCACAATAAACGCAATTGAACGTAAAACTTGCAGACTTTCCATAGACAGTACTGTGAAAGCTATATGTTATTAAAACTTCAACCGCTTTGCTAATTTTTTCTCTTGACTTGATTATAAATACGTATAATTATAGCGCTAAATTTGCCATAAGAGATAGAGGTAAGGTATGTTATTAACTGACAGACAAAAAAACATTCGAGATTCATTAATTAGTGAAGCTATACAAGGCAACTTTGAGAATATAAAAAATAATTACGATAGCGATATACAAGAAGTTTTGAAAAGCGAATTACCTAGTAATATACAAAAAGAGTTTAAAGACGATCTACCTAACCCTTGTACCACTTCACAGTTGATTATATTCAAAAAAAATCAAAAGGAAATTAATCAATGTATACAGAAAATGGAGCAAAAAATTGAGAGTATTTCGTGTGATATAGCTATGCAAGAAGCGAAAGGAAATGATGATTCGCATATGCAAAAAGTGAAAAACTTAAAGAGAACAAGTGATCTTCACCACAAATTACGTCAAGCAATAGATTATTTAGATGTTAAAAAAGTTAAAGCAGTATTAGAAGATTGTGATACAAATCTAGCAATGATTTTAAATAGACCTATACATTCACAGAGCAAAACTACCCTTTTACTTTATCCTCTGCAAGTTGGTCTTAATAAACGATATATAGGTGATGGTAAAAGATTGAAACAAGAAGATCTGAGAAATATAAAAGAAATTACTAAACTTCTTTGGGATAAAGCTTCTCCTGATATTCGCAATTTCTGGTTTAAATTCCATCAAGATCAACAAGAAGAAAGTACAAAAGACACAAAAGCAACCTTTGAAGCTCATTTGAAAAAAGCTCCTCCTGATATTCGTGACTTGTGGCTTAAATATCAAAGAGTGCCTGAAAATCAAGATGCAGCTGTAATAAAACTTCTTAAAGGTGAGCAACAACGACATGCCAAGATAGGTAGTGAGAAGTGGCTTGAAGATTTCATTCAAGAAGTTAAAGATTACAGAGAACAAAAAACCATAGAAGAAAACCTTGAAATAGCTACAGAGAAACCTACAACAAAATCTGTTCTACAAGACGCACAACTTTCTCAAATAAATAGAACTTGTTGTATTTTGTAGTAAATAAGTTCTTAGGAAATCTAAGTATGATAACAATAAAAACAAGAAATTTAAACGTTCTATTTTTAACCTAGTATCCAGAATAAAAAAATATCAAAGTCATCATATTATATCACGAACCTTTTCCAAGACTTTTTTTATATTTTCGCTTGAAAGTGGAATTAAGCCAAGCCTAGATAAATATCCACCTTCAGTACTAATAGAGTCTACAACTTCTCTAATGAATTCCCTTAATCCATCAACAGTATCTAAGTGTTCTTTCTTTATATAAAGATATAAAGGCCTTGCTAACATATACTCCCCCGATGATATATTTTTATAAGTTGGCTCAATTCCTGCGATTGTGCTTCCTTGAATCTCATCTTGGTTTTTCGCTAAAAAGCTGAAGCTAAATATTCCTAAAGCATTTTTATTGCTCTTCAATTTTTGTATTATTATGTTTTCATTAATTCCAACTTCTATATATCTTCCATCATCTCTGATATTACTACATGCTTTCTTTCTTTTTTCTTGGTCTTGATAATTCTCTTTGAAAATCCTTGAGTTCATACATGAATATTGATCAAGCATAATAAAATTAATCAAAGTTTCATGTGTACCTGTATTTTGATGTGGGCCATAGATTTTAATTTCTGTTTTTGGTAGAGCTTGATTTACATCAGACCAAAATTTCTTGTTATTCTTTACTAATCTATCATTGTCTTCAGAATATGAAGATAAAGTTTCAAACAGGTCATTTTTTGTAAAATCAAATCTATGGCTTTGATTTGAATTTGCAATAACAATTCCATCATAGCCAATTATTATCTCTATTACTTCATTCACTTTATTTCTTTTACATAATTCTCTCTCTACTTCCTTCATAGGGCGAGATGAAGTAGTGATATCTGGTGTGCCTTCCCCTATTCCTGAACAAAACATTTTGAACCCTGATCCACTTCCTATCGATTCTACAACTGGAGTTTTAAAGGAAAATATACGGCTGAATTCTTCAGATATAAATGAGATAAAAGGAAAAACAGTTGAAGATCCAACAATTCTGATATATCTTCTGGCATCAACATTTGACAGTGGGATGAGTAATACAAATGCAAAAATAAGGAAAAGGCGTTTCAGCATCGTTTTCGCTCAAGAGTGTAAACTTAATTATCGTAATAAAAAATCAAACTGAAAAGCTTTTTTTCTAGATTTCAAAAGGTATAACGATCAAATGTGTGCGTAATGATGAGATCTGAATCACAGCATTCATACAACTGTATCTATATCGAATCCTCTTATGTTTTTCAATACTGAAAAATTCTTTCATATTAACTTAATGATGCAATATATCCTTTTCTTTAATAGATAAGTCATCATCGACTTTTTTTACATTATCATCAGTAATGTTTTGTATTTCCTTTTTGGCAACATGAAAATCATCTTCTGAGATTTCCTTATTTTTCTTCATTTCCTCTATTTCTTCCATAACATCTCTGCGTATATTTCTAATTGCAACTCGTGCATTTTCAGAAAATTGATGCAATAGTTTCACTAATTTTTCACGAGTTTCTTGTGTTAAGTCTGGAAGAACTATACGTATAGTATTTCCTTCAACAACAGGATTTAAATTTAGGTTAGCATTGATTATCGCATTTTTCACTTCACCGACAACAGTAGCATCCCAAACTTTAACTGATAGAGTTTTGTTATCTATAGCTGAAACGCCTGCAACTTGGTTCAGTTTTTGATGTCCACCATAGATATTTACAACTATACCATCAAGTAATGATGAGTTAGCTCTACCAGTACGTACACCTTTCATATCATCATGAAAAGACTGAATAGTTTTTAGCATTCTTTCTTTTGTTTTAGCTTTTATTTCGTTTAACATAAATTACCTAATGTTTATAATCTGAGACTATAGTATAAGTACCTTGACCTTTAATAATATTGACCATTTTTTCACTTTTCAAAGAAAAAACTACAATTGGAATAGAATTTTCACGAGCAAGTGAAATTGCTGACGCATCCATAACCTTCAAATCACGAGTTAACAAATCTGTGTAAGAAAGCCTATCGTACATTACAGCATTCTCATTTTTTTTTGGATCAGCAGAATACACGCCACTTACTTGCGTACCTTTTAAAATAACATTACAATTCATTTCAACAGCGCGTAAAGCTGCAGCTGTATCCGTAGTAAAAAATGGATTACCCGTTCCTGCTGCAAAAATTATCACCCTGCCCTCTTCTAAATGATGAATAGCCTTCCTTCTTATATAAGGTTCACATATAGTAGTCATAGGTATAGCAGACAACACCCTAGAGACTATAGAGCTTTTTTCTAAAAAATTTTGCAAAATTAAAGCATTAATAACAGTACCAAGCATTCCAATATAATCACTGCTTGCTCTTTCACAGCCACTTAAAGATGCTGATGCACCACGAAAAATATTCCCACCACCAACAACAATACAAACTTGAACTCCGAGATTACAAACTTCAACTATGTCTTTGGATAGTTTATCTATAACTTCCATATCATGGCCAAATAGCTTTGATCCCATCAAAGCCTCCCCAGAGATTTTGAATAACACTCTGGGGTACTTTACTTCTGAAGTTTTGTTACTTATTTGCACCATCCAAAGTAAGTAACTTATAATTAGCTAATTTAACAGCACTTGATTCTATAAAATCAGCAATCTTCATTTTATCATCTTTTATAAACTTCTGCTCTAGTAGAACAACTTCTTCATAGTATTTAGCCATTCGTCCATCTACTATTTTTTTCGCTACCTCTTCAGGTTTATTTAAGCTCTTTACTTGCTCCTCAATTATAGAACGCTCATTGTTTAATTTTTCTTGATCTAAATCATCTATAGATAAAGCTTCAGGTTTCATAGCAACTACATGCATAGCTATTTGCTTTCCAATCTCTTGTTTATCACCAGATGATTGCAATGCTACTAAAGCACCAATCTTACCTAAGCCATGCATATCACCATGTACATAGCCAGCAATAATCCCATCCTTAGTCTCTAGGTAGCAAAGATTGCTTAACTCTAACTTCTCACCAAGAACCGATGTACCACTCATAATAGCTTCCTGTACTGTACCAACATCTTCATATTTGGCATTTTTTAACTCATCAAGACTAGTACAACGTTCTTGACAAGCAATTGATGCTAAATTTGAAACTAATGCTATGAACTTCTCATTTCTAGCAACAAAATCAGTTTCACAATTGACTTTAACCAATACACCATAATTTTTAGCCAAGCACATAGCAATAAGCCCATCTGAAGCTACTCTATCAGACTTTTTGTCAGCTTTAGCAAATCCTATTGTACGTAACCTATCAACGGCTTTCTTAATATCACCATCACACTCTTCTAACGCTTTCTTACAATCGCTTAAGCCAAGCCCTGTTCTATCGCGTAATTCCCTTATACTACTTGAATCCATCTTCATTTACTTACTATTACCTCCCTTTCTGTTTCATCCTTCATACGCTTCTTTTTAGTTTGCACAATACCCCCTTCTTTTTCTTGAATAAGCTCATCATCCTTAACTCTAGACCTTGTCAAACTAGACTCTATTCCAGCTAATATAGAATCAGCAGCTAATTTACAGTAGAGCTCTATTGATTTTCTTGAATCATCATTTCCTGATATAGGATAGGCAATATCATCTGGGTCAGAATTGGTATCAAGTACTCCAACTACAGGAATACCCAGTTTTTTAGCCTCTTTAACCGCTATATGCTCTTTGTTAGTATCAATAATGAATAAAATATCAGGAACTGCTCCCATTTCTCTAATGCCACCCAATTCTTTATCAAGCTTTTTTCTTTTCTTTTCAATATTTCCTAATTCTTTTTTTGTTAAGATACTATCTTCATCATTTAATATTTTCTCATATTGTATCAAAGTTTTTATCGAAGAAGAAACAGTGTTCCAATTAGTAAGCATACCACCAAGCCATCGATCATTTACATAATATTGACCACAACGAACCGCTTCACTTGCAACAATATCTAAAGCTTGAAATTTCGTACCAACAAATAAAATGCGACCATCTTGAGATGCAACATCGTATAAAGCTTTCATTGCCGCCTCTAACAATGGTAATGTTTTTCGTAAGTCTATTATGTGTATACGATTCTGTTGATGTACACCATATATATATGGGGCCATTTTCGCATTCCAGCGACTAACTTTATGGCCAAAATGCACACCAGATTCAGCTAAATCACGTATAGTGACTTTAGGCAAATTTGTCATATTTACTCCTCCAAATAGTTTATCCTCCATGGCATAACCCTAACGGGACTACTTGCATAAGCCATGTGTGAAATTAAGTTATTTACATAGTAATAAAAAAGACAAAAAAGCGCAAACAAAAAATATTGACAAGTAGCAACACGTTGATTAGCTTTAAGATTGCAAACGTTAAAAAGCAATGGGGGGTGTAGCTCAGTTGGTTAGAGCGCATGCCTGTCACGCATGAGGTCGTGAGTTCAAGTCTCATCACTCCCGCCATTACAGCAGAAACACCTTAAAATTCCTTAAGTTTCTTATTAATTTGAATTAATTTCTTTCAGAGACTTGACATGATATTGTAATTGCTGCTTAATCTATTTAACTTTATCGTTAATAATTGGGATTAAATATGTTCATTTCTGAGGTTTTTGCGGCAGATGCGACTAACAATGTATCAGCATCTGTTGCTAGCTTTATTCCACTCATTTTAATATTTGTAGTATTTTATTTTCTCATTATTCGTCCCAATCACAAAAAACTAAAAGAACATAGAAGGATGATAGATCAAATAAAACGTGGTGATACGGTTATTACTTCTAGTGGAATAATAGGTGAAGTAAACAAAGTTGACGAAGTAAATGCACAACTAATACTAGAAATAGCACCAAAAATTGAAATAAAAATCCTAAAGTCTGCTATATCTGAAATCTTAAATAAAGAAATTCAAAAGCCAGTAGCTAAATCTATTGAAAAAAGCAAAGTTGAAAAGAATGGCAAGAAAAATAAACTAGAGGAAAGTAAAAAAGACAAAAATGCTTCATAATTTAAGAAGTGTGTGGAATATTAGGTATAGTAAGTAGCGGTGATTCAGTAATACCAACTTTACTAACCGCGTTGCAAAAATTGGAATACAGAGGTTATGACTCTTCAGGTATAGCAATTATAAATAATAGAGGTAAGATAGAAGTAAAAAAATCAGAAGGTAAAGTTGAAAGATTGTGTGAAGTTGTTCATGAGAGCAAGATATCTAGTAGCAAAGTTGGTATAGCACATACTCGTTGGGCTACACATGGAGCTCCAAATCTTAAAAATGCTCATCCCATTTATATAAATAATGTTGTTGTTGCTCATAATGGCATAATTGAAAATTACAATATATTAAAAAAGGATCTGGAAGAAAAGGGAGTATCTTTCCACACCGATACTGATACAGAAGTGATACCAAACATATTAACTTCATATCTTGATGAAGGGTTATCACCAATTGATTCTATATTACAGTGTCTAAACAATTTACAAGGTTCACTTGCTTTGGCTTTATTATTTGCAGAATATCCAGATACTTTATTTGTTGCAAAAAGAAATTTGCCTTTAGCAATAGGATATAACTGTAATAAAGTGTTTGCTGCTTCTGATACTAATACTTTGAATTCATTTGTAGAAAAAATATTGCATTTAGAAGATAATGATATTGCAGTAATAAAATCTAACGAATTCAGTATATATAATAATGGTATACAAGTTAAACGCAGAACAGAAAATAGCAGTCCAAGAAATTTTCTAATTAGTAAAAATGGTTACCCTAGCTTTATGCTAAAAGAAATTTTTGAGCAACCGTATGCATTAAACAAAACAATAAATCAATTTTATAAACAATATAAAGAAATCAACAAAGAATTATTTTCTGAACTAGGTTACATTACTATAGTTGGATGCGGTTCATCCTATTTTGCTGGACTAATAGCAAAGTGTTGGCTGGAAAGTATTGCTCAAATTCGGGTATATCTAGAAATCTCGTCAGAATTTAGGTATAGCAGCGTCAAGCTCGAAGAAGGTAGTATTGGCTTATTCATTTCTCAATCTGGTGAAACTGCAGATACTATGGAAGCACTACGTTATGCGAGATTGCAGAAACAAATGATCATTAGCATAATTAATACATTTAATAGCAGCATAGAAAAAGCCTCAGATATTGTATTGCATACTCTTGCTGGACCTGAGATTGGTGTTGCTTCGACAAAAACCTTTTCTACGCAGCTTGCAATTTTAGCATGCTTTGCTGTAGAGCTTGGAAAAATAAAAGGTATACTGGGTAGAGAGAGGATAAAGGAACTAAGCGGTGCTATTAATTCCATTCCCGAACATGTAGAGCATGTTTTGAATGTGATGGAAATACAACATATATCAGGCAGTATATTAGAGCACAATAATATAATTATAATTGGGAGAGGAAGCTCATATGGAGTTGCAATGGAAGGTGCATTGAAGATAAAAGAGCTTTCATATATCAACACAATTGGTATTGCAGCGGGAGAAATGAAGCACGGTTCTATCGCCTTGATAGACTCTACTGTACTTGTTATCGCAATTATTCCTTACGATAATTTATTCTTTAAAACGCTATCCAATATACAAGAGATTATTGCAAGAAAAGGTAAAGTAATTGCCTTTAGTGATAAGCAAGGAGCACCGCTCTTAAAGGGAATTTGCATAGATGTGGTGCAACTTCCAGAAGTTGACAATTTTGTTTCTCCAATTATCTACAGTGTTGCTATGCAATTTCTTGCTTATTCTATTGCAGAAAAAAAAGGGTTAGATGTAGATTGTCCGAGAAATTTAGCTAAATCTGTCACAGTTGAGTAACTTATTTAAAGTGAGTTGCTAATTAACAGCTCTAATTGTCAGTTATAAATTACTGAATTTTACTAATAAATTCATTGCTATCATTAGCCCTCTGCGAAAGAATATGTAACTAATGTAAGGATGAGAGAGGCTAAAATCCACGCCTCAAATTAACAAGATTTGCCATTATGGTTACCAGACACAACTTAACCTAGCAAGCAAGAATTAACTAACAGAAAAATTGAAAACTAATATCAGTCTCTTATGTAATGCTACTAATATTTTTCTAATATGTTTTCTATTCAGGAAAGTCTACATCGCCATAACAATATTTACTAGAATGAGGTCTTGTCTCATTGTAAAAACACAACCAATGATCAACGTCTATCTGAAGATCTTCTAATGAATTGTAGATTGTTTTACAAAAAAAGAGGAGTAAATGAGAGTTCAGTAACTTGATTATAGAGTTGTACTGCCTTTCCATATTTGAAGCAAGTTGTTATTCTATCTCAAACCGTAGCACAAAGTAATACCAATTCCCACTATGCAAAGAACAGATAGACAATAATGGGAAAGAAGTGATAATAAAGTAGATAAAATAGAGAGGTATAAATGGCATTAAGGTCAAAACTATTAGACGAAAAAGTTGTAAATTTGGCGAAAGAAATGTTAAAAAAGGTCAGAAATAACGCATATGTTTCAAAAAAGTTACAAGCGGTGATAGCAGGAAAAGAAAGTAGTATAAGCGCTGTGGCAAGAATATGTAAAATTTCAAGGACTGCTTTGACTGAATGGATAAAGCATCTAAAATTTGGTAGAGTAGAAAGATTATTTGCCCCGTCTCAGCGGCGAAGAAAAAGCAAATTAAAGAAAAATCAACGTGAGCAAATTGAAATATGGGTAGAAAGAAATCCAAATATTACTATTAAGGAAGTGCAGATAAAAATCTCAGAGGAATTTGGCCTAAACATTAGCAAATCAACAGTGCACCGTGAGATACAAAGGATGAAATTTTCTTATATAACACCGAGGCCAATGCACCATAAACAAGATAAAAACAAGCAAGAAGAGTTTAAAAAATACTTCAATAAAATAGTCAATTCCCACCCTGAAAAAGAGGTGTTTTTTTGATGAATCACGATTTGGAACTCATTCAAAAATCGGACACGGATGGTTTAAAAAAGGGGTCAGAACGCAGGTTAAAATGAAAATTGGTAGACAAAATTTCTATATCTACAGTGCGGTAAATCCAAGAAGTGGTAAGAAAATCAGCCTACTTGCTCCATATGTAAACACTGATTGTATGAATATATTTCTGGAGCAGATGTCGAAAGATTTAGGCACGAAAAAAGCCTTTCTTGTAATGGATTGTGCAAGTTGGCATAGATCAAAAAGTTTGAAATTTCAGGAAAACATTACCATTATATACTTGCCTCCTTATTCACCGGAACTGAATCCTGTTGAGAGGTTGTGGCAATATATCAAATACAATACTTTACGTAACAGAGTCTACGATACCATAGGCTTACTTGCAGATGTTCTGTGTAATTTTATTGTCAGTATTTCCAGCACTACTATTAAACGAGTTTGTAATGTTTCTTATTTGTTCGATTAGTAATGGAATTTGGTATAAATATGGCAATTTACACTAAAATTTTCTGTTTATGATTTATATTATGTAAAGATACTATTTGACCTTGAGCTTTAAAGATATTATGTAATAGCATTATTTAATATGCGAGGTTTATTATGGCTAAAGTAAGTGCTGGTGAAAACTCAAAAAAGCTTAAAGATGGTAAAAATCAGCCCATATCACCAAAAAAGTTCAAAGGCAGTCAGTCTATGTCACCAAAACGGAGTCAGAATTCTGGTGAAAAGCTATGGAATGCATTAGAATCATTAGAAGAAGCAAAATCAGAGTTGAAAAAAAGAAAATTTGAAATAGAACTAAAAAAAGACACTGAAATATCAGACGAAGGAATAGAAAAAGTAGTGGAATTGGAAAGGAAAACAGAAAAAGAGATAGAAGAAATAGCAATGCCAATATCAACGTTACTACTTAAGGAAACAATAATAAAATTACAAGGAACAAAAATAATAAATTTTTTAAAAAAATTAGAAAAACAAGTAAAAGAAATGCAAGAATTATGTAAGAAACTAGAATTAAATGCTAAAATAGAAGAAGAAGATCTAAATAAGCTCGAGGATATAAAGAAAGAATCAGAAAAGTGTTGCAGAGAGTTAGTGAGCTATATGCCTAATTCAAATAATCCTAGAATGTTGTACACTGCTGTTATTGGTGTTGGTCTTGCTGTTGGGCTGGTAGCAAGTACTATACTTGAACATACAACTAGACTAAGTATATTAGCAATAATTGGCATAGCTACAGCATCTGCACTCGTAGCTGGTGGTGCTACATATGAAGCACTAAGACCTAATACTAAAATAGATGAATCAAAAGAAGTCCAAATAAAGAGTTCTCATCACTCACTTTCCTAATCACACTTTAATTCAAACTTTATCAGTTTTATTCAAGTTGCTTCTAAAAGGAGAATATCAATGGTGTTCTCCTTACTGATTTGGTTAAAATGCAGAAAACGCCTATGTCAAAATTTACACAGATGTTAAGTGCTGCCACTAATTCCCAGTTAGTACAATTTGTGTATCTTATTGACATATTTAATTTATTCTGTTACAATTTTTAGTAATTAGGTTGGGGTAAAACAATGAAGAGTTTTAAATGGCTACTTAATCAAGTCAGACTTTCATGGATTAGCTTAATATCAAAAGTAAAGAGCTTTTTTCAAACTAACGATACACATCATCAAACAACTGCTAGCAATGGAAATGATCATACAAGAAAAATAAGTGTAGAAAATACAATAGAGGAGAAAGTTAATGAAGAGGATGTATGGTATGATTCTCTGAAAGAACAAGAGCCAGGTGAAAAAGAAAGAGATCTGGATGAAGAAGAATTTTTTGATGCTATTGAAAATTTGGATGAAGAGGAAGTGAGTGCTAACATAGAAGGAAAAGAGTATGAAAAAAATAAGTACTATAGTCTACAAGATGGTCTACAAGAAAAAAATGAATTTGATCACACAACGCACACTCTTACACTTGCTTTTGAAATTGAAAAGCCATTTCCAGACTCTGACCTTAGTAAATTTAAGTTATGCGAACTTAAGCAAAATAATGATCAGAAAAGTCGAATAGAATTACACTCTGAATATCTCAATATTTATTTTCCTAAGTATTTTGAGAAACACAGAAAAAAAGGAGCATACACTGAACTTTTTTCTCAAGAAGAAAATGGAATTAGCAATGATATTATCATCCCATTAGAAGTTCCAAAAGAGGTAGGGATACTTACTGAAAAATTCGGTCGGATGAACTTCATAAAAGCAAATATACAATCTCAAATACCAGATTTTCCGGGAGATATAAATCTAAAAGATTGTAAAGATCATGTAAACTTCTATCTTAATTCAAATAATACTATATCTCTTTTTCTAACGTCAGCACCGATAAAATTTGCAGCTAAATTATCAGGTACTCCAACAGAAACAAACTGGCCAATAAAGGATATTCTAGTCAGAGGTAGTTTTATTAATCAGCATATTGATAAGCAAACTAGAGTTGAAAAAGTGATTGAGCCTTATATTGATAAGCATTCTATAGTTGAAGAAGCTTTTGAAGTAGTTAACGTAGAATGTGCATCAGAGCTGAAGATTTCTCAACCTAGCATATAGCTTTATATTCTTTCATCAGCATGATATAATTTTGTGCAGATTGTGTAATATGTTTAATTTCCTCATCTGACATTTTTTTGAAGAATTGTGCTGGCCTGCCAGCCCATACTTCACCACTTTTTATCACTTTCCCATGCGTTACCAGTGAGCCAGCAGCTACCATAGCTTCAGATTCCACAATCGCATGATCCATTATAACAGAGCCCATACCAATAAATGCTTTATCATGTATCGTGCATGCATGTAACACACAAAAATGTCCAACCGTCACCATACTACCAATAATCGTATCACCGCCTGGATTTCTATCTACATGAATTACGGTGCCATCTTGAATATTCGTTTCATCACCTATTTTGATTGATCCAACATCTCCTCTGATCACACAATTAAACCAGATACTCGCATTCCTTCCTATTTCAACGTTACCTATGATACGCACACCATCTGCGATAAAAGAACTTTCATCCATTTTTGGTTCATAATCTTTGTATTTTAAAATGTGATAGCTCATAATTTAAATAAGGTTTAATACATACTTGGATTCCAGTAGTCAAGTTACTCGGGTAAATATATTCTTGACTTATGATCCTTATGCTCCTAAAATCTTTATTTTTAGCTCTATTCATAATGTCAGTAACAGTACTTAGTGTACTTCAAATAATATTAGTTGTTGTATTGGTAATTTTAGTGCTCCTGCAGCCACCTGGAAGTAGTTCATTAAGTGGCTTTAGTAATTCACAACAGGGAATGAATTCAATAATTCCGATAAAGTCTTCTGAAAATCCACTCAGTAGAATAACTTCTATAGTTGCTGGGCTGTTCATTATAAATACACTGTTACTATCAGGATTATGTTCAAAAGATGTACATAAAAAATCAATTGCAGAGAAGATTATATCAGAAAAGAAGCAAGAAGGCCAATCAACTTCTGTTCCATTTGAAAATTAATGAAAGAAACCAAGTTTATCTTTGTTACAGGTGGAGTTGTTTCATCACTTGGTAAGGGTTTAGTTGCTTCAAGTGTGGGAGCACTTCTTCAAGCTCATGGATTCAATGTTCGCATCAGAAAGCTTGACCCATATCTCAACATTGATCCTGGAACAATGAGCCCAGCTCAGCACGGGGAAGTATTTGTTACTGAGGATGGTGCTGAAACTGATTTAGACCTTGGACATTACGAGCGTTTTACTAAAATTAAAGCAACCAAGGACGACAATATAACAACTGGTAAAGTATATAATAAATTATTAAAGAAGGAAAGGTGTGGTGATTATCTAGGCAAAACTGTGCAAATCATTCCTCATGTGACAGATTTAATCAAATCTTTCATTTTTAATGGTACAGAAGATTTAGATTTTGTAATATGCGAAATAGGCGGAACCGTAGGTGATATTGAAAGCCAACCGTTTTTGGAAGCTATACGCCAAGTTAATTATAAACTAGGAAAGCAAAAAGTTATCCTTATTCACTTAACTTTAATACCATATCTCACTGCAGCACAAGAATTAAAGACAAAACCGACACAGCATTCAGTTCGAGAGTTAAACTCTGCGGGGTTACAACCAGATATTATATTATGTCGCAGTGAAAAAGAAATTTCCGATAATCAAAAAGAAAAGATAGCCAATCTTTGCAATGTTTCTTTATCTAACGTAATACCTGCTCCTGATGTAAACCATATATACGAGTTACCGTCCTTGTATAATCAATGTGGGCTCGGGACACAAATTTTGGATCACTTTCACTTAAGTAAGCCAAAACCAAGCTTACCTGAATGGGACCAAATAGTACACTCTATGAAACATCCAACACAAGAAGTTATCGTTTCCATAGTAGGAAAATATACTGAATTTCCTGACGCATATAAATCACTGATTGAAGCATTAAACCATGGTGCAATTAGTAATAAAGCTAGAGTGAAGATAAATTGGGTCAACTCAAGAGAAGAGAATGGAAAATCTATAGATGCAAAGTTTATCAGAGAAAAATTACAAAGCTCTAATTCAGTCCTTGTTCCAGGAGGATTTGGTGATAATGGAATAGAAGGTAAAATATTAGCAATAAACTATGCCCGTGTAAATAACATTCCTTTTTTAGGAATATGTCTTGGTATGCAGCTTGCAGTGATTGAATTTGCTCGTAACGTTATTAAGCTTGAAGATGTACACTCTGAAGAATTTTATACTTGCAAACACCCAATCATCAAGCTCGCTGATGGTAAGAACGTTGATCTTGGTGGAACCATGAGACTTGGAACATACAAGTGTAATGTAAATCCAAATTCAAAAATGGCAAATGTGTATAGTAGTGTCACTATTTCAGAAAGACACAGACACAGATATATAGTTAATTTAGATTATAAAAATAACTTAGAAGAGAATGGAATGATATGCAGTGGTATATCAGAAGATAAAACATGCATAGAGGCAGTGGAGCTAAAAAATCACTCATGGTTTATTGGTGTGCAATTTCATCCAGAATTTCAATCAAGACCATTTTCTCCTCATCCTCTCTTTACATCATTTATTAAGGCAACTATTGACAATAGAGTTTAATAGAACTTAATAAACTCTATTCTAATAGAGAGGTAAAAATGTTACTAAGAAATAGTAAAGATAGCATTACATATGGATCTGCGACCTTCGAGGAATTGAATAGGCATGTAGAACAAATAATATATAAATTAGAGGAGGATCAAATTATAGAGGATATAATGGAAGAAGTAGTTGTAGCTATAAACGAACTAAAATCGGTAGAAGAAATAAAAAAATATTTAAAGCGAGAAATAGATAGCCTTGTAAAAAGGACAATAGTCCTTAGTGAATTCTATAACCTAGAAAAAATAGAAAAGCCAAGAAAAGAAAATTATATTTACCCAAGCACCTAATGTTTAAGTACCAATACATGGAACTTGCCATAGAGCAAGCAAAACTTGCTCAGAAAGATGGCGAAGTGCCAATAGGCGCTGTAATAGTTAATGGAAACAATATCATCTCCTCTGCACACAATATATCTAATGATCCAACTGCACATGCAGAAATGTTAACAATTAGACAAGCATTTTCAACTTCCACGCTTTATGAAGCTGAAATGTACGTAACGTTAGAGCCGTGCCCGATGTGCGCTCAAGCTATCTCTTTTGCAAAAATTAAACGTCTGTACTTCGGGGCTTACAATCCCAAAGGTGGAGGAGTTGAAAACGGCACTAGAATATTTCAATTCTGTAACCACATACCTGAAGTTTATGGTGGAATATTAGAAACAAAATGTTCTCTTTTGTTAAAAGATTTCTTTGAGAAATTGAGAACTTAGGGGAGTGGTTTAAGAAATGATAGATAGGAGATTATGAAAAGGGTTTAGCCGCATGGAAGTGGGATGAAAAGAAGCACTGGTTTCACATGCGTCTGAACAGACAGCATTTTAAATTTGTCCTGTGCAATGTTTGTACAGTTGCGATAAAAATTACTTGACAAATTTTGACAGCTTTGTTATTTTGATAGTGAAGATATTCTAGAGCTCGAAATCTATCTTCGTCTGCAGACTTTTCAACTTCATTAATTTATAATCTCTAGTTAAAGTATATTGGTATAGATAACTTCTATCATAGCTATATACATTTTTCTGAGTTTTTTTGTATTACTTAGGAGGATCATCATGTTTAAAATCATGGATTACGCATATCATTGACATAAATGCCTTAAAAGGACAAATGGTACCTACGTCCTCGTTATATAGATTATGTATTTGTTCAGATACGACTAAATTGTGTCTAGTGTAGAAAAAATTAGACAAATTCAGCCTTATATAGAACCAAATTCAACGAAAGTAGAATTATCCTCATTTTCATAATAATAAGGATTTGCTTCTTGCGTATTATTAACAGCAGTTTTTAATAGTACTTCCTTATCACTATCCCATGCAACTTTCTCCATAATTGCATTATAATCTTTACACTTTTGATCATTTCCACAGTCCCTGATTTTACCATTAAGCTTTAGATAAGGCTTTAATGAATTATAGTGTACTTGAGTATTATTGCCCTCTTTATCTATCATATTCCCTGCGTTATTAACAATTATCAATGGTGCAACTTGTTTCGCTTTCACAATATTTGCTCCACCGGGGTCTTTGATGAGATCAGGACATGATTCTCTAGAAAAAAAATTCTTGTTTAATTCTTTATTATCATAATCAGTGCCAAACTGGCAGAAACTCTTAACCTTCTCGTCCTGACAAGCTAACTCTAGTGGACTATCAATACATTTAAGACATTTCGTATTACTAAAGTTGGCTGCTGAACTAATATTATCAGTAAAGGCAAATTTAAAATTTACTGCACCATAAACACCCTCTGATCCCTTTTCTATATATGGCACAATTTTAGAATTACTATACATCTCAGGATAGAGTTCTTTTAATAAATCAGATGTATTAAAACCTTGACAACCTATCTTATTATTCGATTTATACAAAGTAGCCTTAGGCCCACAAATTCCTGGCAGGCTAAGATCTGGTGTTATTTCTCGAGATGTAATTTCTCCACTTTCATTCCCTACGGGAATGTTCAAAAAAGTGTGTCAAACCGAAAAAAAAGTAATAAATTGATATAAAAAATGGAGGTTTGATATGAGTCAAGCAAATAGAACTACTGGTTTGGTAGATTATAAAGAATTAGAAACAAATATCCTGTCATCTATACGAGAAGGAAGACCATTGACAGGAAGAGATGGAGCATTAACACCGTTTATAAAAAGGCTGCTAGAGGCAAGTCTGGAAGGTGAAATAGAAAGCCACATGTCAGCTAAAAGTGAAGAAAATAACCGAAGAAATGGAAGGAATGCAAAAACTTTACGTACAAGTTCAGGCTCATTTGAACTATTAACACCAAGAGACAGAGAAGGAAGCTTTGAACCGCAAATAGTCAAAAAAAGGCAAACAAGCCTACATCCAGAACTTGAAGCAAAGGTCTTAAGTACATACGCCAGTGGCATGGGATACAGAGACATAGCTTCACACGTTGAGGAAATATATGACCATAAAATATCAGCAGCAGAGATATCCAATATTACTGATAAACTGCTACCAATAATCAATGAATGGCGCAGCCGTCCATTGCAATCAGTGTATCCAATAGTGTTCATGGATGGCATGTTTTTTAAGGTCAAGGAGGACGGACATTGCGTAAGTAAATGCATGTATAATATATTGGGTATAAATCAAAATGGCAGAAAAGAAGTATTAGGTTTTTATCTGGCTGAAAGTGAGGGAGCTAACTTCTGGTTGGGAGTTTTAAATGACCTCAAAGAAAGAGGAGTAGAAGATATTCTGATTGCATGTGTAGATGGGCTAAAAAGCTTTCCTGCAGCCATCAACAGTGTATTTCCCAGTGCAGAAGTGCAGCTATGTATAGTACACCAAATAAGAAATTCTCTGAAATATGTATCCAGTAAAGATGTAAAAGTTTTCATGAATGATCTGAAAAAAATATATCGTGCTTCAAGTAAAGAAATTGCTGAGAATTATCTGCTTGAGCTGGAAGAAAAATGGGGAGAAAAGTATCCTTTAGTTATAAAATCCTGGCAGAACAATTGGGAAAACTTATCCAGTTATTTTAAGTATTCTGGGCCAGTTAGGAAGCTGATTTACACCACTAATCCAATTGAGGGGTTGCATAGACAAATCAGGAAATTTACTAAAACTAAGGGTTCATTTACTAGTACAAATGCCTTGTACAAACAGGTATATTGTGCTATAAAAAAGGTAGAGCAAAGGTGGATTATGGCTCTCCCTAATTGGGCTTTAACTATGTCTCAACTTGATATTTTCTTTCCAGATAGATTGAAAATTGAGTTGAACTAAAAATGCGGCTTGACACACTTTTTTGAACATTCCCAAAACTAAGGGTTCATTTACTAGTACAAATGCCTTGTACAAACAGGTATATTGTGCTATAAAAAAGGTAGAGCAAAGGTGGATTATGGCTCTCCCTAATTGGGCTTTAACTATGTCTCAACTTGATATTTTCTTTCCAGATAGATTGAAAATTGAGTTGAACTAAAAATGCGGCTTGACACACTTTTTTGAACGTTCCCTCCTCTTTTGCTAGTTTAGCTTCTAATTTTGCTTGTTCAGCTTCTGCTTTAATATCATCACATTTTTCCTGATTAATTGCCTGTCCACCGTTTTCTTTCATCTTCTCAGCATTTTTTTTACACTGTATTAACTCATTTTTTGTTGCCTCAGCTTCATTCTTAGTTTGTTCTACCTTCTCTCTTTCTTCTTGAAACTGTAATTTTAACTTATCAACTTCTGCTTTTGCTTCATTCTTAGTTTGTTCTACCTTCCCTTTCTCTTCTTGAATCTGTAATTTTAACTCATCAACTTCTGCTTTTGCTGCCTCAGCTTCATTCTTAGTTTGTTCTACCTTCCCTTTCTCTTCTTGAATCTGTAATTTTAACTCATCAACTTCTGCTTTTGCTGCCTCAGCTTCATTCTTAGTTTGTTCTACCTTCCCTTTCTCTTCTTGAATCTGTAATTTTAACTTATCAACTTCTGCTTTTGCTTCATTCTTAGTTTGTTCTACCTTCTCTCTTTCTTCTTGAACCTGTAATTTTAACTTATCAACTTTTGCCTCAGCTTCATTCTTAGTTTGTTCTACCTTCTCTCTTTCTTCTTGAACCTGTGACTTTAATTCACTAGCTTCTGCTTCTAATTTTGTAATTTCTCTTTGTGATTCCACAGCATCTTTTTTACACTGTATTAACTTATCTTTTGCCTTCTTAGTTTCATCTCTACAGTCACGAAGTAAATCTTCTTCTGATTTATCATCCTCTTTTTCCGCAACCTGATCTCCTAGATTTTCGACTTGCTCACCCTCTTCACCATAAAAAAGTTTGTTGGCATATAAATTACTATTATTAACTTGATCGCTATAGATATTGTTTGACATTGTGACCTCCTATATAGTCAAAACTGGAATTAAATTAGAGTATAAAAGCTAGGAATTCAACATGGGTAAAAGAAACCACAGCTCAGGAAATCTAAGGTTAACTCAGAAATTATTATAAGCCAAAATGATTAAAAATTTTATAACTTATATTGTAGATCTAGCATGATAACCAACAATTATTCAATTTCCACCTTACTCACCAGCTTGACACAGTCCATCTTTATTCATTAGAGAGCCGTGATTCCTCTACTCTCCAATGATTAATCACTTGTCAGTTTTGAGTGTAGTAGTTGATAGCCTGTACGTAAATACGTTGCTTTTGTCCTTTAGAAATTTTTAGTCTACTATCTTTATCCAGAAAAAAATTGTAAAATTTCTATAGTTATGGTATAATTGTAAATACCGCTTGCCAATAAGCTGAGTATAAAAATGCCGTTCGGACAAATCATTACATATAGCACGATATTACTTGCTATAATTGCAGTATCTCTCTTTTTGAGAAAAATATACAAAAATCATATTAGGAAAATTATATTTCCTCTAAAAGTTCTCAAAGAAGAGTGGGAAGAAAATAGAAGATTTAATGAATTGTATCAAAAAAATAAGCAAAAAGAGTTGATGAAACAACAGGAAATGCTAAGGGAGAAACAAAAGAATATGCAAGTTTACAAAGAAGATCTAGAAATAGTTGATATAGCAAAACCGTTAGGTAAATGGACAAAGATGGTTATGATGGGTAATAGTTTAATGAAACATTTTGCACAATTGATACACAGAGAAGGTGATAAGAAAGGATTTTGGGAGCTATTTATAAAAGCTCAGTCTTCAACTAAGGGTAAATATAAAGGAAAAGGCAGATAATCCATGCTTGAATGTAAAAATCTATCCTGTGCTCGTAATAACAAAGTATTATTTAAAAACCTCAATTTTAAAGCTGAGCCAAAATCAAAAATCTTAATCACTGGTCCAAATGGTAGCGGCAAAACCAGCTTAATCAGAAGTTTATCTGGACTCTTACCTCCAGTATCAGGCAATATAAGATACTACGGAAAAGACATATATGATGATCCAAAATCCTTTATATCTTCCATGGTTTACGTAGGACATAAAAACGCCTGTAAAGATAGCTTAACAATTGGTGAAAACATAGAATTCTGGGCAAGAATACGGAACACTAGAGAATCAGTTATGGCAGCTGCTTATTGTTTAGAGTTGCAACCTGTATTTAACATTAGATATGGTGAACTTTCTGCAGGCTGGAAAAGAAGAGTTGCGCTTGCCCGCCTTTTAATTTCTAATGCAAATATCTGGCTGATAGATGAACCTTTCTGTAATCTTGATAGCACAACATGTGAATTAGTATTGAACCTAATCTCAATACGCTCTGAGCAGAACGGTACAGTAATTATTACAGGACATAGCTCTACAGAACAATTGTGTGACTTCAAGACAATCGACATACGTGATTTTAACAGACCTCTTGTATAATTTTTGGCCTTATTGTACTTACATCAATAATTTATTATCACATTTAATATTACGCATTAAAATTAACTCATCTCTTTCAAAGGCTCTATATTAAAAATCGAAAGTCCAGAAGCAATGACGTGTGCTAAGGCTTGGACGAGAAACATTCTTGCAGCGGTGAGATTTAAGTTATTCTCCAGTATAAACCTCATATTTAAATCACTTTTGCCATATCCCCATAAAACGTGAAACGCTTCTGCAACTTCAAGTAAGTAGAAAGTAATTCTATGTGGCTCACAAAGCCTTGCAGATATTTCTACCACATCTGGCCACTTTGCTAAGGTTTTTATGAGGAATAGCTCCCCATCTGTCTTTAAAAGTGAAGGGTCTGCTGTTGGGAGCTCTTTTGGAGCATTACGCATTAACGAATGAGCACGGGCGTGCGCATATTGCACATAAAAAATAGGGTTGTCTTTTGACTGTTCTTTAACTTTAGCAAAATCAAAGTCCAAGACCATATCATTCTTGCGTGTTAACATTATAAAACGAGTTATATCCCTGCCAACCTCTTCCACTACATCCCTAGCTGTAAGAAAATTTCCTGATCTTTTGGACATCTTAACAGGTTTTTCATTCTCGAAAAAATTCACAATATTATGCAGTTTTACCTCTATTTTTGCTTGATCATCACTGAGCGCAGAGACGACTGCTTTTAGCCTTTTGACATAACCACCGTGGTCACTACCAAGCTCTACGATCATATTGTTAAAACCACGCGATATCTTATCAAAATGGTAAGCGATATCTGAGGCAAAATAAGTCCAACTGCCGTCCTCTTTCTTCAATGCGCGGTCAACATCATCGCCAAATTTTGTAGAGCGAAATAACATTTCTTTTCTGGAAGTCCAATTTTCACTTTCTTTGCCTTTTGGTTTCTCCAGGTACCCTTCATACACTAGACCCTTGTCAGATAATATCTTTATACTCTCTTCGATTTTGCCACGTAGCTCATACTCTGAAGTAAAGACATCATGATTTACTCCAAGCAAGCTCATGTCCTCCTTTATGAGTTCTAAAATAGAACTTAAAGTATATTCTCTAATTATCTGGTTATCTTCCTCTGCTCTAAGCTCCTTGCCATATTTTTTAGCTAATCCCTCTCCTATTGGCTTTAAATATTCACCTGGGTATAAACCCTTTTCAATGCTAATTTTTTCTCCCAGAGCTTCCTTATACCGCAAATATACTGACCGAATTAGCGTATCTATCTGTGCTCCAGCATCATTGATATAGTACTCCTTAGTAACATTATAGCCAACTTTCTTTAGTAAATTTGCCAGAACATCACCAAACACTGCTCCTCTTGCATGACCAATATGCAGAGGGCCTGTTGGATTTGCCGATACAAATTCAACATTGACAGCTTGATTATTTCCAATATTTAGAGTGCCAAACTCTGTTTTTAGCTCATTTATTTGTTTCAAAATCCCATGCCACACTTCTATTTTTAAGTGCATATTGATAAAACCGGGGCTTGCTATTTCCACTTCTGCAACTTCATCAAAAGGTTTAAATTCTCTTGCTAAGATCCCTGCAATCTCAATTGGATTCTTTTTTTCATGCTTTGCAAGCACCATAGCAACATTTGTGTAAATATCACCATGTGCTCTATTGCTTGGAGGTTCCACAATAAAATTTTCTGCACTTGTATTTATGACACCCCTTTGTTTCAACTCATTTAATTTGCTGGAAATTAGAGAGGAAATCTGCTTGAAAATGTTCATTCACTATACTGCTATAAAATCTATAGCAGTATAGCAAATAAGTGGGGCTAGTTGAAGTTATGATTTTCTCTCTACTCTTTGTTTGGTGTAAGGCAACCTTTTCTGGGTCTTTTGAAACCCAGAAAAATTATAGTTTACATTAAGTCGTTGCTGTCACTATAGTGACGGAAAGCCATACTTTCGCTTTCACTAAAATAAGCATTCCCTGTACCTCCATTTTTCTCTTTCTCCAGTTCATTCTTAATACTTTCTTTTAGCTCATTCTTAGTCTTACCACTAATCTCAAACTTAAGACCTTTTTCTAGTTCATTCTTAATATTTTCTATCAGTTCATTTTTAGTCTTATCATCAATCTCAAACTTAAGACTTTTCTCTAGTTCATTCTTAATACTTTCTTTTAGATCATTCTTAGTCTTATCACTAATCTCAAACTTAATACTTTTCTCTAGTTCATTCTTAATATTTTCTTTCAGTTCATTTTTAGTCTTATCATCAATCTCAAACTTAAAACATTTTTTCAGTTCATTCATAGTCCTGTCATTAATCTTACACTTAAGATCTTTACCACATTTATCATGAATCAACTTACTCTTATTGACTTTACAATCATCCAACTTTGTAAACAAATTAACTCTTACCATATCATTTACAAAACATGTATTAGTTGGCATTGGATGAGCATAGGCGCTTTTAAACATAAAATAACTCCATCAATAAATAAATTTATCAAACAATTAAACATAGAATAATGTGTGTACTAACAATACACACATTATATTGCTTTTATAGAAAATAAATATTCGAGTCTGCCGCTTGTGTATTGTGATCAGTAGCAAGAACCATGATTATGCTAGAGTTCAATGCATCCACACATTTATCACATTCAGTATTGTCGTAACATTTACCCACAATTTTGCCATCTGAAATCCTAAGGTCATTTCTAGTACTCGCAATAATTTCCCCACATTCCTTAGAACTCATACCTGTTTCATCAGAGGTTTTCAAATTGAGAATCTTATCCGTTCCTGGCAAGGTTGATATTGCAAGCTTTTTTATGTCAAATGGTATCGATTTATCATCATCTTTAGATTCAGGCTTAGGTTCAGGCTTAAGTTCCGGACAAGGTGGACAAGCAGGAGCAGGTGGACAATATGATATTATTATAAGTTAAAATAATTAAAGATTTAATAGTTTTAGTTATCAATCTAGCATAACAACCAACAAGTATGACTCAAATTTTCCTTCAGTTTTTACTATATCTTCACCAATTTTGCATACAGCCCATCTTTATTCATTAGAGAATCATGAGTACCAACTTCTTCCACTTTCCCGCAATTAATCACTATAATCTTGTCAGTTTTGAGTGCGGTTGATAGCCTGTGCGTAATTATAATTGTTGTTCTGTTTTGCATCAACTTGCTAAGTGCTTTTTGCACTAGGCTTTCACTTTTATAGTCGAGGGCGGAAGTTGCTTCATCCAGTATTAAAACCTGAGGATTTTTCAGTATTGCTCTTGCTATTATAATACGTTGCTTTTGTCCTTCGGAAAGCTTTAGTCCTCTTTTTCCTACAAATGTATCAAATTTATCCGGCAGCTTATCAATAAATTCCATTGCATACGCACTGATAGCTGCTTGCTTCACCTCTTCATATTCAGCATCTGGTTTACCATATAGTATATTTTCCATTATTGAGCAAGAAAATATCATGTGATCTTGTGGTACTAAGCCAAACAGCGATCTTAGATCATTTAGCGCAATTGTCTTAATATTCTGTCCATCGATAGTAATACTGCCTTCACTTGGATCGTGAAAACGGAGCAAAAGCTTTAAAATGGTGCTCTTGCCACTGCCAGATGGTCCAACAATTGATACTGATTGGCCTGCCTCTATAGAAAATGATACGTTATTTAATGCTGGCTTATCAGCATAAAAAAATGTTACATCGTTAAACGAAATTCCTTTTTGAACACTATTGATCCTTATAGGATTATCATTATCTAATATAGAGCTTTTCATGTTCATAAATTCAAATAAACGCTCTACAATTCCAAGACCTCGTTGCAAATCACTGATGTTATCGCTTAGATTGTTTACAGCCCCTGCAGCAAGTGCTGAATAAAACACAAATGAGGAGAGTTCTCCAATGGTCATATTATTACTTAAGACTTCTTTTATTCCCAAAAAAAGCAAAACAACTAGCGAACCTATCACACACGTGATAACTAGAGTTACTAAAATAGCACGCAAGAGTACTAATTTTACGTATGATTTTGATACTGAGTTTAGATGTTTCTGAAAATGGATTTTTTCATTTTCTTCGAGTACAAACGATTTGATAGTTACTATAGATCTAAAATTTTCCTCACTAAATGATGCAAGCTCACTTAATTTATCCTGAGCAAAGCGTGCATAATTGCGTACTTTTTTCCCAAGTGAAGTCATGACAATGAGCAGTATAGGTATTATTGCAGCTGCATATGCGGTTAAATGTAGATTTGTGTATAACAGCATTGCAACACTACCAGTTAGTACCACTGCATTCCTCAATATTGTCAATAAGCTGCTGTTTATTATCGATTGCAATGCAGAGGTATCAGTAATGAGTGCTGAGATAACATCTTGCACACCTGTATTCTCAAAGAAACTTGGTTGTAAATCAGTAATACTGCTATATAAGTCATATCTGATTCTTGCGATAACTTTTTCGCTTCCAATGCCAATGAAATATAACCGAATAAATGCAGTGAGAGAGATGCCTAAAACTATCAGTATTGCAACTAATAGATTAGTAGTAAAATTATGCTCTGCGCCAGAATCAATTATGTTGCTTAAGCCCCTACCAAAAAGAAGAATCGTTAAAGCTGAAAATAGAACTGCAATAAACGCTACGGTAAAATAATGTAAACTAGGTTTTATATAGTAAAATAACTGCTTAATGTTAGATTGCATTTTATTTTAAAGTTAAGTATTTAGCTTCAGGAAAAAGTTACAGCATTAGTCTACAGTGTACTTCCTTAGAACAATACGTTCAAGAAACTTTAGCTTCTGAAGGAAAAACGCTGCGAAATTACAGAAAGTTAGCAAAAAAACTACTGAATAGACCAGAGTTTATTTTGTTCCAATATGTAATGCTACTATTCCATAACTCATATTGTGGAACTCAACATTCTTAAAGCCTACCTCTTCAATTTCCATTTTAAAGTTAGTCTGAGTTGGAAATTCTCTTATGCTTTTTACTAGATATTCATAAGAACCCTTATCTTTAGCAACTATGCTGCCAATTTTAGGAATTACTTTAAATGAGTATAAGTCATAAAATTTGGTGAATATCTCATTTTGATAATGCATAGGGGCAAATTCCAAGCAGACAAATTGTCCATTTTGCTTCAATACCCTATATGCTTCACTTAAAGCCTTTTTACGGTCAGAAAAGTTTCGAATACCAAAAGCTACTGTATAATAATCAAATTCAGAATCTTCAAATGGTAAGCTCTCTGCATTTGCACATACCCAATTGAAATTTAGCTGATTTGAATTTATTGCTTTATCACGCCCTTTGTCCAGCATGTTTTGATTTATATCACATACTGTAACTTGAGCACTTGGTTCACCTCTTGCTATTCTTATAGCTATATCTCCGGTTCCTCCAGCAATATCCAAAACCTTGGAGTTCTTTTTAAAATGCACACTACTTACCATCTTCTCTTTCCATAGCCTGTGCATTCCAAGACTCATTATATCATTCATGATGTCGTAGCAATTTGCTACAGAATCGAAAACCTCTTTAACTAGTTGTGATTTATCCATATTTTATATAGAGATTGCTTACATAATTATTTTAAACTTTAGCAGTTAAATTAATATACTAATGAGAAAAATATACTACAATTAAACATATTTAATCCAGTAAATCATTAGTGTCGACAGCTTTTTCACAAAATATCATCTCTCTTATTATGATATTATCTGTAGCAGTTGTTGATATGGCAACAGACTTATACTCAGTTGCATTGCCAAGTATTGCCAACTATTTTAAGGTGAAAGGTAATATAGCGCAGCTTACGATCAGTTTAAATTTAGTAGGAGTTGCAATATCTGGATTAATTTATGGGCCACTGTCAGACTATTATGGTAGGCGCCTAATAATGCTGATTGGCATGGCAATTTTTACTTTGGCAAGTATTGTATGTTGCATAGCTGATAATATTATACTTTTAATATTAATCCGTTTTATACAAGGAGCAGGAGCTGGTGTTGCAGGCGTTGTCGGATATGCAGCAATCAGGGATATGTACTCAGGTAGTGAATACTCAAGAGTAATCTCAAAGTTAAATATGGTAGTAGCACTTTCACCTGGAATAGCTCCAGTGGTAGGCAGTTATATAATTTCACATGGTTATAGTTGGAAGTTTTTGTTTTTTATCATATCACTTGCCGCAATTATTATGCTCATTTTTATTTACTTGAAGCTACAAGAAACGCTGACCGTAAATAAAAGTAAAGCCAGTATTAATATCTTCAAGCAGTATATATTAATATTTAAGAATTATCGTTTCCTTGGGTTTTCAGCCATTCATGGATTAACTTTCATGTGGCTTTGGGCATACATTGCTAACTACCCGTTCATATTTGAATCAATGGGCGTTGAAGTACAATATTTTGGCTATCTCATATCAATCATAGTTATATTTTACATAATTGGAACTTTAATTAATAGAAGGTACGTACCAAAAATAGGAGTGAGCAAGATGTTAATAATAGGTTTGGTATTACCGATGATATCGGATGGTTTATTGGTATATTTTTATCTCACAAACAAGTTAAGTGTACTTATTCTTCAAGTTACTTGGATTCCGAGCAATATCGGGCTTGCACTCGTAATCAGCAATAACGTAACTTCTGCTTTAGAAACGGTCAAAAGTATAGGGCTTGGTAGTGCAGTTCTCTCATTTTGCAATATGATGTTTGGGGCTGTTGGAATATACATAGTAGGAAAATTCTTTTCTTATGGCATTTTACCAAATTTACTATTAACAGTTGTATGTTCTATAATTGCAATTCTTATATATAGTTTACTTAAATATACTGAAAAACACGAAGGATAATCATTATTTCTACAACCCAGATTTCATGAATTATTAATTACCTTACTATAGTAATGCAATTTTATAGAGAAGTGTTAAATGAATTATTCAATCAGAAATATAGATGCTGCTTTACTTGATGCTGCTTTACTTGATGCTGCTAAAAGAGGTGATCTTAATGAAGCAAAGCGCCTAATAATTGAAGAAGCTGATGTTAATGCATATGATGGATCTCAAGGTAATTCTCTATATTGGGCTGTTAAAAATAATCATTCTTATATAGCAAAAGTTCTATTAGATAATGGAGCAGATTTTATTGCTTATGACTCTTCTCGAGAACGCCACGTGTTAAATAAATACGAAGAAGTAAAAGCTGAGCATTGTAAGGTTTCTCTACATCTGGCTGCCAGACTTGGCGACTTGAAAGCAGTAGAAGACCTATTAAAGAAAGAAGCAAATGTTAATACAAAAAATGATAAAGGACAGACTCCTTTAGATTTAGCTAAGACAGAAGAAATAAAAAATCTATTACAAAGCATAAAAGATGCCAATGACAAATTGCTTGAAGCTGCTAAAAGCGGTAATATTGATGATGTAGAAAATCTGTTAAATAGAGAAGAAAAAGTACAGGTTAACGCAGAAAATGAATTTGAAGAGACCCCTCTACACTTATCTGCTCAAAATGGACATAAAGACGTAGTGGAATTTCTACTCAGCAAAGGAGCAAAAATTGATGCAAAAAATGAATTTGAAGAGACTCCTCTACATTTGGCTGCTCAAAATGGACATAAAGGTGTAGTAGAATTTCTATTCAGTAAAGGAGCAAAGGTTGATGCACAAAGTGATGATCTAAGCACCCCTTTACATTTTGCTGCTAAATATGGACATAAAGACGTAGTAGAATTTCTACTCAGCAAAGGAGCAAAGGTTGATGCACAAAGTGATGATCTAAGTACCCCTTTACATTTTGCTGCTAAAAGTAGATATAAAGATACAGAAAAGATAGTAAAATTTCTACTTGATAAAGGAGCAGACGTTAATGCACAAAATAATGCAGGAGAAACCCCTTTACATTTAATTCTTCAAAAAATAGACCTAGATATAGATACAGATAAATTCTATACTCTACTGAACAAAAAAGGCATCAATGTTAATCTAACAGATAAAAATAAAGAGACTCCTTTGCATTTTTTTTTAAAAAAGAAAGCGATGGAGATACCTGAATTGGACGATCTACTGAAAGTAGAAAGTATCAATGTTAATTTACAAAATATAGATGGAAAGACTCCTTTACACCTGGTAATTGAAAAAAACAACTGGAATACATTGCCTAATGTATCGTGGAGCCGTGAAAAGATGGTCGATATTCTAATAGGAATGAAGGCAAATGTTAATGCAGTAGATAAGGATGAGAGGACTCCTTTACATTGGGCTGCAGGATATGGTAGAAAAGAGATAGTAAAAGCTCTAATAAACGCAGAAGTAAATGTTAACGCAGTAGATAAGGATGAGAGGACTCCTTTACATTGGGCTGCAAACTATGATAGAAAAGAGATAGTAGAAGCTCTAATAAACGCAGAAGCAAATGTTAATGCACAAGATAAATATGGAAAGACTCCTTTAGATTTAGCTAGCACAGAAGAAATAAAAACTCTATTACTAAAACCCCCCAAAAAAATTGATGACAGTATAGCATCAAAAGATAATGAAGTAGGTCAAGAGGAAGATGCTGAGCAAGAAGGTAATGCCCAACTAAGTTTACAAGAACAAGAGGAAGAATCACAGGAGATCAGTGCAGAAGAAGAAAGTGAGGGAATGTTCAAAAAAGTGTGTCAAACCGAAAAAAAAGTAATAAATTGATATAAAAAATGGAGGTTTGATATGAGTCAAGCAAATAGAACTACTGGTTTGGTAGATTATAAAGAATTAGAAACAAATATCCTGTCATCTATACGAGAAGGAAGACCATTGACAGGAAGAGATGGAGCATTAACACCGTTTATAAAAAGGCTGCTAGAGGCAAGTCTGGAAGGTGAAATAGAAAGCCACATGTCAGCTAAAAGTGAAGAAAATAACCGAAGAAATGGAAGGAATGCAAAAACTTTACGTACAAGTTCAGGCTCATTTGAACTATTAACACCAAGAGACAGAGAAGGAAGCTTTGAACCGCAAATAGTCAAAAAAAGGCAAACAAGCCTACATCCAGAACTTGAAGCAAAGGTCTTAAGTACATACGCCAGTGGCATGGGATACAGAGACATAGCTTCACACGTTGAGGAAATATATGACCATAAAATATCAGCAGCAGAGATATCCAATATTACTGATAAACTGCTACCAATAATCAATGAATGGCGCAGCCGTCCATTGCAATCAGTGTATCCAATAGTGTTCATGGATGGCATGTTTTTTAAGGTCAAGGAGGACGGACATTGCGTAAGTAAATGCATGTATAATATATTGGGTATAAATCAAAATGGCAGAAAAGAAGTATTAGGTTTTTATCTGGCTGAAAGTGAGGGAGCTAACTTCTGGTTGGGAGTTTTAAATGACCTCAAAGAAAGAGGAGTAGAAGATATTCTGATTGCATGTGTAGATGGGCTAAAAAGCTTTCCTGCAGCCATCAACAGTGTATTTCCCAGTGCAGAAGTGCAGCTATGTATAGTACACCAAATAAGAAATTCTCTGAAATAGGGAACGTTCAAAAAAGTGTGTCAAGCCGCATTTTTAGTTCAACTCAGGGAACGTTCAAAAAAGTGTGTCAAGCCGCATTTTTAGTTCAACTCAATTTTCAATCTATCTGGAAAGAAAATATCAAGTTGAGACATAGTTAAAGCCCAATTAGGGAGAGCCATAATCCACCTTTGCTCTACCTTTTTTATAGCACAATATACCTGTTTGTACAAGGCATTTGTACTAGTAAATGAACCCTTAGTTTTAGTAAATTTCCTGATTTGTCTATGCAACCCCTCAATTGGATTAGTGGTGTAAATCAGCTTCCTAACTGGCCCAGAATACTTAAAATAACTGGATAAGTTTTCCCAATTGTTCTGCCAGGATTTTATAACTAAAGGATACTTTTCTCCCCATTTTTCTTCCAGCTCAAGCAGATAATTCTCAGCAATTTCTTTACTTGAAGCACGATATATTTTTTTCAGATCATTCATGAAAACTTTTACATCTTTACTGGATACATATTTCAGAGAATTTCTTATTTGGTGTACTATACATAGCTGCACTTCTGCACTGGGAAATACACTGTTGATGGCTGCAGGAAAGCTTTTTAGCCCATCTACACATGCAATCAGAATATCTTCTACTCCTCTTTCTTTGAGGTCATTTAAAACTCCCAACCAGAAGTTAGCTCCCTCACTTTCAGCCAGATAAAAACCTAATACTTCTTTTCTGCCATTTTGATTTATACCCAATATATTATACATGCATTTACTTACGCAATGTCCGTCCTCCTTGACCTTAAAAAACATGCCATCCATGAACACTATTGGATACACTGATTGCAATGGACGGCTGCGCCATTCATTGATTATTGGTAGCAGTTTATCAGTAATATTGGATATCTCTGCTGCTGATATTTTATGGTCATATATTTCCTCAACGTGTGAAGCTATGTCTCTGTATCCCATGCCACTGGCGTATGTACTTAAGACCTTTGCTTCAAGTTCTGGATGTAGGCTTGTTTGCCTTTTTTTGACTATTTGCGGTTCAAAGCTTCCTTCTCTGTCTCTTGGTGTTAATAGTTCAAATGAGCCTGAACTTGTACGTAAAGTTTTTGCATTCCTTCCATTTCTTCGGTTATTTTCTTCACTTTTAGCTGACATGTGGCTTTCTATTTCACCTTCCAGACTTGCCTCTAGCAGCCTTTTTATAAACGGTGTTAATGCTCCATCTCTTCCTGTCAATGGTCTTCCTTCTCGTATAGATGACAGGATATTTGTTTCTAATTCTTTATAATCTACCAAACCAGTAGTTCTATTTGCTTGACTCATATCAAACCTCCATTTTTTATATCAATTTATTACTTTTTTTTCGGTTTGACACACTTTTTTGAACATTCCCTCAACTCAATTTTCAATCTATCTGGAAAGAAAATATCAAGTTGAGACATAGTTAAAGCCCAATTAGGGAGAGCCATAATCCACCTTTGCTCTACCTTTTTTATAGCACAATATACCTGTTTGTACAAGGCATTTGTACTAGTAAATGAACCCTTAGTTTTAGTAAATTTCCTGATTTGTCTATGCAACCCCTCAATTGGATTAGTGGTGTAAATCAGCTTCCTAACTGGCCCAGAATACTTAAAATAACTGGATAAGTTTTCCCAATTGTTCTGCCAGGATTTTATAACTAAAGGATACTTTTCTCCCCATTTTTCTTCCAGCTCAAGCAGATAATTCTCAGCAATTTCTTTACTTGAAGCACGATATATTTTTTTCAGATCATTCATGAAAACTTTTACATCTTTACTGGATACATATTTCAGAGAATTTCTTATTTGGTGTACTATACATAGCTGCACTTCTGCACTGGGAAATACACTGTTGATGGCTGCAGGAAAGCTTTTTAGCCCATCTACACATGCAATCAGAATATCTTCTACTCCTCTTTCTTTGAGGTCATTTAAAACTCCCAACCAGAAGTTAGCTCCCTCACTTTCAGCCAGATAAAAACCTAATACTTCTTTTCTGCCATTTTGATTTATACCCAATATATTATACATGCATTTACTTACGCAATGTCCGTCCTCCTTGACCTTAAAAAACATGCCATCCATGAACACTATTGGATACACTGATTGCAATGGACGGCTGCGCCATTCATTGATTATTGGTAGCAGTTTATCAGTAATATTGGATATCTCTGCTGCTGATATTTTATGGTCATATATTTCCTCAACGTGTGAAGCTATGTCTCTGTATCCCATGCCACTGGCGTATGTACTTAAGACCTTTGCTTCAAGTTCTGGATGTAGGCTTGTTTGCCTTTTTTTGACTATTTGCGGTTCAAAGCTTCCTTCTCTGTCTCTTGGTGTTAATAGTTCAAATGAGCCTGAACTTGTACGTAAAGTTTTTGCATTCCTTCCATTTCTTCGGTTATTTTCTTCACTTTTAGCTGACATGTGGCTTTCTATTTCACCTTCCAGACTTGCCTCTAGCAGCCTTTTTATAAACGGTGTTAATGCTCCATCTCTTCCTGTCAATGGTCTTCCTTCTCGTATAGATGACAGGATATTTGTTTCTAATTCTTTATAATCTACCAAACCAGTAGTTCTATTTGCTTGACTCATATCAAACCTCCATTTTTTATATCAATTTATTACTTTTTTTTCGGTTTGACACACTTTTTTGAACATTCCCGTACAAACTAATGATAGCCTTCCTCCTTCAGATATAAGTAATGGAGATTTATCAGCACTACCAAATAAAGAGCTGGATGAAGCTTCATATTCAGAAGATTTTGGATATTCTAGTAGATGTTCTACTCCTAGATGTTCTACTCCTGTCTGATGCCACCTTGCATTTTGAGTTTAGTTAGAATATCAACTAAAGTTTATCACTGGTAAAATTGTGATAAGTGTTCTCCTCTACAGGTAAGACAATTTTAATCAATATATACAAGACTGCTGCAGTTTTGTGTATAGGTGATGAGCAATTTACTTAATAAATATAATACATTTTATTTTATAGCTAGTTCTCTGGCTACTCTCACGTTACTTACATCTTTAGCGCTTATTAATGTACCTAGTTCTTTAATTCTCGCTTTAGCTGTATTATCTGTTTTGGCTTTTATGATTTTGTATAAAATAATTATTGACACTAGTAAAGTGGAGAAGAAATTTGCTCACAAAGAGCGTGAGTTGACTCAAGAAAAGCACAATTTATACGAGGAAGAAAGAAAATTTGGTCAAAAAATAGAAACTGAGAGGAAATCTTTTCTTAAAGAAAAAAAATCTTTGGAGGAGAAATTAGAAGCAAAAATGATCCATATAATTGGAATAACAGACGAATTAGAAAAAGTAACGAAGGAGAAAGATGAGCTTGCTGCACAAGAAAAAGAACTACTCCATAAAATCTCATATTTGTGTAAACAGTTACAGGAAAAAGAAGCTAATCTAACTGAGAGGAAAAAACTTATAATCGAATTGAAAAGAAAAATAGACAATGATAAATATGAGGAATTATATAAGGAAGTAGAGAAATTATCTAAAGAAAAAGAGGAGTTATCTAAGGAAATAGACAAATTACGTAAAGAGAAACATATACTGTATATGAAAAAAGAAGAATTACATAAAAGAAAAGAAGAACTTTGTGTGAAATTAGATGAATTACAATGTAAATTTAAAGAAATTGATCAGAAAAATAAAAACTTATCTCAAGAGTTAAAAAGGAAATTTGAAGAGCTAGATAAAGCAGACGGTTTAATTAAAAATCAATCTTTTGAGTTAGACAGAATAAGACAAGATTGTAATAACGAAGTGAAAAATTTAAGAAATTCACTTTTAGAGCGAGACAGTCAAATAAAACAACTTCAATATGTGATAGATAAGATAGAAGAATCAATAAGAGAAAATGAAACAATTAAAGATTATAGCAAAAAAATAATATTAGGGGAGACTCAGAAAATAAAATTTATATTAGGGCAGCTTGTGCAATTCAAGCCAATGAAAGGTTCCAAAACATCGGAGGAAACGTCTGATTCTTTACAGGAAGATCTTGGATATGCCAGTCGTTCACCCACTCCGACCAGATTATCGTGTTCAGTGTCTGTACAAAGCATTGCAAGTGGACCAATCCCTGAATATGGATTGTAAAATGCAACAATTACTCTTATTATAAAAAAAATTATACAAGATAATGAACCCAATAATATGCGCACTGGATACACAAGATTTGAATGAAGCCATATCTTGGGCTAATGGTCTGCGTGATAAGGTTGGCATGGTAAAACTTGGGTTAGAATTTTTTGCTGCACATGGTCCTTCTGGAGTGAGAGAAGTTGCAAAATGCAATGTACCAATTTTTTTAGATCTAAAATTGTATGATATTCCAAACACTGTAGCTAGAACAGTTGAAGCAATAAAAGCTCTAGATGTTGAAATGCTAACATTGCATATCAGTGGTGGAACAAAAATGCTTAAAGAAGCACTAAGTATAGTGCAAGGAAAGAAAATAAAGCTAATTGGAGTAACAGTACTAACTAGTATGGGCAATGAAGATCTGAGTGAACTCGGAGTAGCAAGGGAGGCAAAATCACAGGTAATTTTGCTAGCAAAGCTTGCAAAAAAGATTGGACTACATGGAGTAGTTTGCTCTGCACTAGAAGCTCAAGAAGTGCGCCAAGAATGTGGTAAAGACTTTAAAATTATTACTCCAGGAATCCGTATGAATCGAGGTCATGATGATCAAAAAAGGACAGCAACACCAAAAGAAGCAATAAATTCAGGAGCTGATTATATCGTAATTGGCAGACCCATTACAGAGAGTAGCAATCCCGCAAGTAGTGCAGAGTTAATATTGAAATCCCTTACTGATTGAAGCAGGGCAGATAAGGTAGCATAGAGTAAAAGCAACAAACGGTATGTATCCGTTCAGCAGGGTGGCAAAACAAGGTAGACGAGAAAAGATAACTAAATGGGTCAGTGCTTGACCATTTTTCTTTTTTTTCTGGATTCCAGCGTCACGCACTGGAATGACAGGGCTGTGAGTGTCATCGAAGTAGCCGATACAGGCCTTTTTCTTCTGTCATCCCAGTGCCCTGAAACTGGGATCCAGTTAAATTTACAGGTATAAAAGTAATCAACGTTTCTGGTGATGATAGAAAAATGGATCCCAGCTTTATACGGCTACGTACTTTATTTGCACATTCTCCTACTCAGTGAAAAAAAGTGCTTGACACAAAAAAATGGATGCTGTATAGTACTGACAATTAAGTATAATACTTAGCGTGGTGTAATACTACACTGCTTTTTTTACTTCAACAAGTAATCATTATCATTTTTCTCCCGTTACCAAGCAGCTTACGTTCATTTGTATCTACCATGAAGCCAATGCTAGAATCCAGAAAAAAGACCGGTGAATGGCAGGTACGAGCATTATACGTCACAGTTGTATGAACGTTGTTTACCATGAGGGCGCCTCCCAGCACTGGTTGTAAACAAGCGTTTGAGTTATACTAAGCTGCCATTCACCGGTCTTTTTTCTGAATGCAGGTTGCATGACAACGCTGAGATTACTGATAAAGATTACCTTCAAATTACAATAACTATTCTAATTTTATTTTTAAAGGAGGCTATTATGTCACTTACTGATATCGCTCACCGTGTTAATGAACTTGCTTCATCATGGGAGCAATTTAAACTAATAAATGATCGTAAACTAAAAGAAATCGAAAGCAAAGGGCCTGAGCAGCTATGCAAGATAAATAGTAATATTGATAATTGCAAAGAGCGCTTAGATTTTATTGAAACCTCAGCTCAACGCCCAGAGATTAGCACAGATTTTAATACAGGTGATAAATATTTTTCTGATTATATTCGCAAAGGAATGGAAAACAGGTTATCACACAAAACCCTAAGTGGAGATGACAATGATATTGGAGGGTATTTAGTTACTCCTCATATTGTAAAACGCATAAACAAGCGTATAGCTGATTCATCTCCAATGCGGCAGATATGTTCCAAGCAAAAAATCTCTACTGAAACATTGGATTATATTATAGAAGATTGTGACCGTGCTGGTGCAGGTTGGAGTGGTGAAGTCGTAGAGGACGAAGATGGTGGCTATAAATCCAAGTATGATTTTGCACAAGACACAAGTACACCTAAAATTCAAAAGATTTCCATCACAACTTATGAGCTCTATGCTCAGCCGCAAATATCACAAAAATTGCTCGATGATGCATTTGTCAATGTTGAAAGTTGGCTTGTAGAAAAGGTTGCCGAAACTTTCAGTAAGAAGGAGAATGAAGCCTTTATTAAAGGTGATGGCACTTTTCAGCCTAAAGGAATTTTAACTTACGAAAATGGAAATGGTCATAATAAGATAGAGCAAATTAAAGCTGATAAGCTAGACAGCGACGCCATAATGATATTGTACTACTCTCTAAATGAACATTACTCTAAAAATGCATCATTTTTGATGAACAGGAGTACGTTAAAGGACGTGAGGCTACTAAAATCTGAAACAGGTCAGTATCTTTGGCAGCCGAGTTTATCGCTTGAAATACCAGATACTTTGATGGGAATACCAGTATATCAATCTGCTGATATGCCACCTACAATGATTGCAGTAGCGGATTTCAAACAAGCTTATAAGATCGTGGATAACAGAGGAATGAGAATATTGAGAGACCCTTATACAAACAAACCTTATGTTAGATTTTTTGTTACTAAGCGTGTTGGCGGGGAAGTTGTCAACACCAGCGCTATTAAATTGTTGAAAATTGCAAGCAAGTACTAAAATTTTTATGAAATAGTTGACATATTATACTTTTTATATAATAATTAAATTATTATTAATTTAAGGAGTAAAATATATTAAAAAAAATAAAAAACTTTTTTCAGTCGATTGCAGGAAAAATTTCATCAGGCTGGAATAGCATTAAAAACTTGTGGTCTAGTAAACCGCAAAAAAATAGTGTAATTGAACTAGTGAAGGGTGAATCCAATCATTGGGGTGTTATTAAAGAAAATGGTAATAAGCAGTTAGTACTGCATACAAACAAAAAGAATATACCAGGAATTATGGATTGGAGAAATATTAATTGTGAAGATCCATCAAAATATTGTGTATATGTCAAATATGACAAAGCTATATTCAAAATTGCTTACAGCCAACCTGTTGCCACGAACGATAATTCGGTATCCTTTATAGTGGACTCGGTAGATGATGGTAAAACTTCGTCTTGTGAATTAGAAGGAATGAAAAAGATGTTGGGTTTAAATAGTAAGCGTACAGTTGGTACTATAGATCAAATATCTCAGAAACCTGAAGTTGCAAGTTCTACATCTAAAGTGCCTGCAAGTGATAGCAAGGTACTAAGCTCAGAAGAACCTAGTAAGTTCATAAATAATCCATCTGAAAAACAACTTATGAAGTCAAAACTTAAAGAACAACTTATGAAGTCAAAACTTATTATACCAACTCTCTAAAGAGTATCTTTTCTTCACAAAAGAGCACCTCCTTTGGTGCTCTTGTTTTCTTTATAAGTTTTCTCCATAGGAGAAAATTGACAAGTTAAATTTTATATGTAATAATTAAGTAAATTCATTAAGGAGTAAAGTATGTGGAAAAGTATACAAAAGCTTTTTAAGTGGATTGCTGATCATACGGGAATTTCGTGGATTACAAAAAAAGTTTCATCAGGTTGGAATTGGTTGTTTAGTAGTAAAGCAAATGCTGCTCAAAAAAGTACATCACCAGAAAGACCTTTAGGTGAGAATGTAAATAAAAGTAATACGTTGCCAAAAACTCTAGATGGTAATCAACTAATACTGCCAAAGCAGATAGATAGACCCAAAGTTTGTCTTGAAGTTATCGATGGTGAACTACTATTAACTATGATAAATAAAAATTATAAAATCCTTGAAGAGAAACATAAGAATCCATGTCAATATAATGAATTTCATGCATTTGTAAGATGTGAAAGTGGAGATTTTCATATTACCGGCCCTTATCTCTCACAGAAAAGTATAGGTGGTGAGAGGAAGTCTGTGTCAATAACTTCAGTAAAGAAACAAATTGATGAAGGTTCTGTATTAAGTAATCCATTAGAAATGATACGTGTGTTGGGCTTAGGTGAAAACAAAGAGTTCGTTAAAGTGGATAAGATAAATTACAAGCCATTAAAAACAAAAAAAACATCAGTAGTAGGTGAACTTGAATTTGAAGGGAATAACTTTTGGTTAAATTTGGAAGAGTGTATAAACATTAAGGATTATAAAGATAGTTTAACCAAGGACGCATATCATCCTAAGTTTCTTGTATATCTAAAGTGTAATAAAGGAGAATATTGCATTACTGGTAGGAGTGTTAATTCTCCTGAGTATGTTAAACATTTAATTGTAGAATCAATAATAAAGAAGAACAAAGATGGGAAGTATATCGATGGCGATAAAATATTAGTTGAATATGATATTGAGCATGTGAAAAAAATGTTAGGATTGGAAAATGGTGTAACAAATGTTAAAGTAGATAGTATATCTAATCAGCCGTTTGGAGTTAAAACACCCACTACTATGGCACAACAAATGGTTAACAATACAACTATTGATCAACTAACACCATTGGCAGTAACAAGAGAATCTTCTACTATCAACATTTTTAACGGAAACTTAGAACTACGTCTTGCAGATGATATTCAACAAAATCTAGAGGATTATAAGCATCCAAGAAACAAAGGTAAATATCGTATGAAAATACACTGCAATAAAAATGATTTTAATATTAATTTTAGTAAAAGAGATAACGATGATGGTTCCGTATCTCTAATTATTAATATACTACAAAAAGATAAACTCCAACTTTTTCATGTATGGCAAATGAAAAAGTCCTTAGGCTTCAAGAAAGGTTCAACATTTGTTGTAATAGATTCTATTGAAAGTTTTAAAGCGCCAACAAATAATGGCGTGCCAAGTTCAGAAACTACTAGTCTGGAAGCAAAGAACGCTAACTGTAATAAATCTCTATTAGTTAATGCACATAAAGAAAAAGATGAGCATAATACTGATGCTAGTCACAAGATAATACAACAAGAGGTTAATAATGAGGATAATGAACAAGAGAAGTTTTATGATGCAGAAAAGGAATTAGATGGTGATTTTCATGATGCATTTTTTATTCCAGAAGAAGCAAGATTGAAGTTTTCTCAAGAATTATCTAACTACTTATCAAAAGCAAGAAGCTCAGAAATAAGAAGATTGCTTTGCGATGAAGTAGTACCAAATTCGTTACTTATTCGACTAATAGTTGAAGAAAAGCTTGCGAGTAATAATTGTTCTTGCTAGTTAATTTCATAAAAGAGCATCTTCTTTGTTGCTCTTTTTTTCTTTATAAGTTTTATTCATAGGGAAAATTGACAAATTAAATTTTATATATAATAATTAAATTATTAATTTAAGGAGTAAAGTATGTGGGAAAGTATAAAAAACTTTTTTCAGTCGATTGCTTATCGTACAGGAATCTCATGGATTACAAAAAAAGTTTCATCAGGTTGGAATTGGTTATTTAGCAGTAAAGCAAATGCTGCTCAAAAAAATATATCACCAAAGAGACCTTCAGATGAGAATGTAAATAAAAGTCCAACTGTTAGCACCCCTATGCAAAATGAGACTGAAGAATCTGTATCTAAAACAGATATAAACGTCGAGCCAGCAGAAAATTTTCCAGAAAGATTAAATGATGAACCTAAAGCGGTAGGTGAGATTAAATTTGAGGATAACCAATTCTTTCTTTCATTAAAGAAACCTTTAGCAGAAGGAGAGTATAAAAATCTCAATTGTCTCAGTGCTAAATCTAGTTTATTGAAAAAACTACTTGTATATGTAAAGTGCGGTAAAAATGAATATAAAATCGTTGGTAATGATACGGGCTTTAGTGAGATCAAAAATGTACTTATAGAAGAAGTAACAAAAAAGAATGAAAATGGCGAGTATTTAAATCTTAATAAAATTAAGAGTAAAAAAGATAACGCCTACAATATAAAAGAAATGTTAGGATTGAAAGATGATGTAACAGAGATTAAAGTAGATAGTATTATATCTAATCAGCCGTTTGAAGGTACAGCGTTGGATAAGCATAATCCTATTGCGGCACAACAAGATGAAAAAGGTACAAAACCAAGTCCAACAGTTGAAGTGCCAGAAGCACAAATATCTAATCCGATCAAAGTAAGAAACGGTTATTATTAAAACAAACCCTTCACAAAAGAGCACCTCCTTTGGTGCTCTTTTTTTCTTTATAAGTTTTCTCCATAGGAGAAAATTGACTAATTACAATTTTTCGTATCAATTTTCAATAGATTCATCGATGTATAGCTATAGTTTTATCAGTGTAAGGCTAAATATGCTAAGCTTATAAAGATGACAAAGCTTCAAAAAAAGCCTAACATAGTGGAAAAAGCTTTATGAAAATCAAAGTTGGAGTAATAGGCTGCTTAGGCAGAATGGGTAAGAAAATACTCAATGAATTAATTACGAATACCAAAGTGGAAATAGCAGGTGCTGTTGCTCGCTTGGGCAGTGAGTATATAGGCTTAGATATTGGGCCTATTGTAGGCAATAATTGCAATTTAGGAATCAAAATTACAAGTTCTATTAGTGAGGTATTTGAATCGTCCGATGTTGTAATAGATTTTACAACTAAAGAATGTATGCTAGAATGCCTTAAGGCGGCCGTGAAATTTAAAAAACCGCTAGTTAGTGGCACAACTGGAATAGAAGGTCTAAATTTAAAAGAATATGCTGCTAAAGTTCCAATATTATGGTCAGCAAATATGAGTATAGGAGTTAATGTGTTGCTGAAATTGGTAAAAGAAGCTGCCAAGCTTTTAGGTAATGAGTATGACGTTGAAATTTGGGAAATGCATCACAATTTAAAAAAGGATTCACCATCTGGAACAGCTATAGAGTTTGGTAAAGCAGTTGCTAACGCTGCAAAAGTGGATTTTGAGCTCAATCAATATTCACATAATAATTCAAATATAAGAGGGAAAGGAGGAATAGGCTTTGCAGTATCTCGTGGAGGTGGAGTAATAGGAGATCACAGTGTCATGTTTGTCAATTCCGATGAACGAGTAGAATTAAATCACAAGGCAATTGATCGTACAACGTTTGCTAGAGGGGCGGTTCAAGCAGCAATATGGTTGTGCGAGAATAAAACTCCAGGACTTTATTCAATGCAGGATTTAGTATGAGCGATAAATACGCTTTCGTTAAAAATTTAAATCTTTGGTATGGCTCTAAACAAGTTTTATTCGATATAAATTTGAATATTTGCAAAAAGAAAGTCACAACTTTGATCGGACCTTCTGGGTGCGGTAAATCGACATTTTTGCGTTGTTTCAATCGTATGAATGATTACGTACCTGGATGTAGAGCGACTGGTGAGCTGGTAATCGATGGGCTGGGTAATATATATTCACGTGATATGGATGTTGTATTGCTCAGAGCAAAAGTTGGTATGGTATTTCAAAAACCCAACCCTTTTCCAAAGTCAATATATGATAATGTTGCTTATGGGCCTAAATTGCATGGCATGGTGAAAAATAAGCAAAAATTAGATGAAATAGTAGAAAGTAGTTTAACTAAGGTTGGTTTATGGGAAGAGTTGAAAGATAGATTGCAAGATAGTGCACTAAATTTATCTGGTGGCCAGCAACAAAGATTATGCATTGCTCGTGCAATTGCAGTAAAGCCAACTATTTTATTAATGGATGAACCATGCTCTGCTCTTGATCCAATGGCAACCAACGCAATCGAAAACCTTATACAAGAGTTAAAATTGAGGTTCACCATAATTATGGTAACTCATTCGATGAAGCAAGCTAAAAAATTATCTGACAGCATAGTTTTCTTTTGCAATGGCAAGATTGTTGAATTCGGAAGTACTCAAGAAATCTTTGAAAATGCTCAGTCTCCTTTAACGAAGGAGTATATTCTGGATCATTAGCTTAATAATTGATATTTTAATTTTTTCTATGTATAATTTTATCAAGTTTATTGTGATAGGGGGTTAAAATGTTTAGTACAAGTGAAGCAACAAAAAAGTTGTTTAAAGCTATTGAATTTCAAAATGCTAGTGGTGAAAGAATAACACCTGAGGAAGCTTGGAATCATTTTCAACAAGCATTGAAAGAAGGAGCGAATGTTAACGCTTTTGAGGATGGGATGACACCTTTGATGTGCATTATTTCAGCTTTTGTTACTAGTAATAACGAGGAACATCAATATTTAGAGCTTATGGCTAAGTTGCTTGTACAGCATAAAAAAATTGATGTAAATATTAAAAGCAAGCAAGCTGTTATGGAGAGAAGACCAAAGGAACATGATGGTTATCCAGTTTACGAATTTGAGGAGAGAGAAGTAGTAGATAGGAGTCCATATCTTCGCTGCATATACCTTGACAATTCACAACCTGTTAATGAAGGATTTATACCTCAAAATTATGCTCGTGCAGAGGAGGAAATTAAGACCGGCAAGAAGGAAAAAAATACAGCTCTACACATTGCTTGCAAGTTGGGAAATGTAAACATGATAGAAATATTACTTACACATCCAAATATCAAACCTAATATTAAAAACTATGAAAACAAAAGTCCAAGAAATTGTATTGCAGGACATGTCAAGAAAGCAATAGAACCAGAATTCCTAAAGATAGAAGCAGTCGCTCAAAAAAGGAAACAAACTAATTATGCTTGTGCTTTTTTGTTATCTGGAGTATTTGCTGTTGGTCTATGTTTCGTAGTTGACAACCCAGTTCCACTTGCTGCAACTTCGTTGCTTTTTTTTGCAATAGGATGTGGTTTTCTGTATAGAGCAAATACAGTTATTAATGATGTAAGCTTCTCTCAAGTTATTGTGAACGAACGTGCTAGTGATTTATCTGTTCAGGTAAGGTGTCATTCCAGCACTTGATGCTGGTTTTCATTTAATCTCATTGAATTTAGCATAAGCTTTGTAAATTTTTCTGGATCCCAGTGTCAGCTACTAGGATGACAGGAGTATGAAATGGGTCTACTTGACCATTTAGTTGTCTTTTCTCGTCTACCTTATTTTATCACTCTGCTGAACGGATACCTTTACTTTTTATGATTTCATTGGCAAGAATACGGCTTTCAAAATCGACACTTATTATGTCAGATAGTGATTTAATATCAGAGTACTTGTCAAAATTTTCTATTGTTGATTTTACTACCTCTAATATTTCTAAGAAACCGATTCGTGACTTCAAAAATTCGTTAACAGCTATCTCATTTGCAGCGTTCAAAACAATACTATTTGTATGTGGAGAAGAAGAATTTAACACTTCCATGCTTAGCTTTAGTGAAGAAAAACATTTGTGGTCTGGTTCTTGAAAGGTCAATTTTTTTTGTTTTGTTAAGTCTAACTTGTAGTTCAAAGTTGATCTTTCTGGCCAAGACAAAGCATATGCAATGGGAATTTCCATATCAGTTTCTGCAAGCACAGCAAAGCTAAACCCATCCTGGTAAACTACAACTCCATGTACTATCGATTCAGGATGCACTACTGCTTCAATTCTATTTGGGCTAATTTTAAACAAATGATGTGCTTCTATTATTTCTAGTGCTTTATTCATCATTGTTGCACTATCAACTGATATTTTCTTTCCCATTTTCCAAGTAGGGTGACTTAGTGCCTGATTTACTGTGATATTTCTTAATTGTTCAAGGCTATAATTTAAAAATGGTCCACCAGAGGCAGTGAGTATAATCTTTTCTACACATTTATCATCATTTTGCAAAACTTGAAAAATTGCGTTGTGTTCAGAGTCGATGGGAATTATTTGTACGCTCCTTTCTTTAGCTTTTTTAAGTAGTAACTTACCACCGCAAACAATACTCTCTTTGTTTGCTAGAGCAATAACTTTAGTACCGCTTTCTATAACCTTTATAACTGGCTCAAGGCCTGCGATGCCAACTATTGCAATAACTGAGAGATCAACGTGTAGAGAAGCAACATTTGCTAGACCTGGAGCACCAACTTCTACTTTGACGTTTGTACCAAGTAGATCTTCTTTTAAATCTTTGTAGAACCTTTCATCAGAAATGGCAGCATATTTTGCATTAAGTAGATTTGCCTGTTGTGCTAGCAGAGCAAAGTTAGAATTGGCACTTAGTGCTTCCACCTGATATTCTTCCTTTCTCTTTAAGAGCAAATCTACAGTCTTTTTTCCAATGCTTCCTGTTGATCCTAAAACTGAAACTTTTTTCACTAATTACAATAAAATCTTCTTAGTTATTTAGTAACCAAGCTCATGATCATCACCAACAGATGGTGAAGGACCAGGTGAAAAAGATTGGCCATGATGATCACCTGCATCATGCATATCATGCAAACCATCAGCACTATGAGCCATTTCATTGCTAGCGTGGGGATAATCATCCGGATGATGCCCCTCATCACCGTAGTCCATACCCATTCCTTCTGATGGCATATCTTCTCCACCTCCACCTGAAAAATATTCAGCAAGACTTTCAAGAAATTTTATGCCAAACATATTACCTGATTTCCCAAATAACGTTACTAGACTGCTACCACTGACCAAACCTTCAAACACATTATTATAAGCAGCAATTGCTCCTTCATGAAAGTTGAACATCCACTTCATTCCATCCACAATTGTTGCAACAGAGTCACTATGACCAAGACCGAAACCACTTTTCTCACTAGCGGCTTCCTGGTGTTGCTGCTGTGCCTGCCATTCTGCAATATTTGGACCTTGTGCTTCACTCATAAACTTTTATTCTAAGCCTTAAGCTATTATTTTACCAAAAACACTGTAAAATATCAATTGTTTAAGAGAGGTTATTATAAAAATAGCTAACACTAAGCTATTTTTATGATTCTGAATACCAAAACATCGATAATGTGCTGTAGTAACAAAGTGATGACTTGAGGTTTAAAACAGCTTCTATTTCTTCTTAGAAGACTGCTCCTCTCTCTTTTCTTTTTATTTTATTATCTTAATATTAACTTACTCATAAATTATTGACAAGTACTAATAATTTAATTATCATTAATATTATATTAATAATGAGGAAGAAAAATGCTTACTAATGATTTATCTAATAGTAACACACCATCATCAGCTCCGCCACCGCCACCTCCTCCTTTACCATCCGGAGGTTTAAAGAATTGGAAACTTCCACAGGATAATAAAAAACCTTCTAATTTGGCTACATCAGGAATTAGCAGTCACACTGAACCAAAAAAAGGTCAATCTAAGAGTCCTGTTCAACAATCATCTCTTAATTTTGCAAACAATCCACTATTTAAGAAAAAACAAGAAGAACATAATGTAAATAGCGAAACTGCAGATGAAGGAAGCAAGAATAGTATTCATGTTAAGAATCCAGAAACCAAAAATAGCGCTCAGTCAAAAGAAGAAGATAATGCGAGTGACAAAACTAAAAATGATAGAAGCAATACTAAACAGGGTGTGCCGAAAAAACCTATGACTGAACAACATAATGGTGTACACTCTGATAGTGAAAATCAAAAGTCATCTGTAGCAGAACAAAAAAAGGCAACTGGCTTAAAATATTCAATTGCTATTTTGTTATTATTTACATCAGGTGCTGTAGCTGGAGTATGCACGTATTTTATGATTTCGGCTGTATCAAGTGGTGTTGCAGTACCAGTGCTTTTTGCAGTTATTGATTCTGTTTCTGCATTGGTTATGTTGAGCTCAGCTGTATATCTTATCAATTCACACATTTCTGCAATAAACAGCGAGAAAGGAGTTGATCCTGGTAGAAAACAATCACAAGATTTACAGAAAGCAAAAGGACTTGAACACAGCAATACTCATACATCATCACTTTCAGTAACGCTTGGAACATCCAGTGCACCAACATCACCTACTCTAAAGAATAATGCTAATAATAAATCCATACCCTCAGGAGGTGGCAAGCAACAAGGAAGTGGAGATTCGATGGCTGATGATTTGTACGAAAGGCTCAAAAAACAAAGAAAAGCAACTAATGGAGAGGACGACGTACAACAGCAAAACAACGAAGTATGTCAAAATCAATCACAAGATTTACAGAAAGCAAAAGAACTTGAACATAGCAATACTCCTACACCATCATTTCCAGTAATGTCTGGAACACCCAGTGCACCGCCACCACCACCTCCTCCATTGCCACAAAATGCTAATGAATCTGAGCATGATCGTTCTGCTCTGTTTGCGCAGATAAGAGAAGGACGTTTTAACTTGAAACATGTTAACAATAAGGACAACGTACAACAGCCAAGTAACCTGGACGGGGCATTCAATAAAATGTTAGCTATGATCCCACCACCACGGAGTCGTAGTAGTAGTGTATCGAGTAGCAGTAGTGAAGAGTCTGAACAAGATTGGAGCGATAATGAAAGTACATATTCAACACCTCTAAACCCTCAACTAGACAATAAAAAAAGAAGGGATAGTTCTGACAGTGGTCATGAATCTGATGATAATGTAAAACCTAAATCCACAACTCCACCACTCCACCACGTTCTACACTAAAGGCAGAGAAGCCACCGATATCGCCTAAGCCTGTTAATTCAAAAACGAAATCTGAAGCTTCTTCTCCAACAAAAACAAATACTGTGGAGCTAGCAAGTAGTGAGATGCAAGAATCGTCTACTGTTTCTGTTCAGGAAATCCGAAAGAGATTTGAATAATAAGGAAATGTCAAGAAAAGCACCATACACTTTCCTTCCTTTTTAAAATAAGTTTACCTAAAGGCCTGATTGTACTAAGATTGCTTAGTACAATCAGATTTATCAAATGCGTTTATCTCAATATTACCTACCAACTTTAAAAGAAACCCCGGCTGGTGCTGAAATTATTTCTCATCAATATTTGTTACGTGCGGGCTTAATCAAGCAGACAGCATCTGGAATTTATTCTTGGCTGCCGCTTGGTCTTTTGGTACTTAAAAATATTGAAAATATTATCAGAGATGAAATTGGTGCGATTGAAGTGTTGATGCCTTGTGTGCAGCCAGCAAGTCTTTGGCGAGAGTCAGGACGTTACGATGATTACGGCAAAGAAATGCTACGTATTAAAGATAGGCATGAAAGCGATATGCTTTTTGGTCCAACACATGAGGAGGTGGTAACTGATTTGATTAGAAATACGGTAAAAAGTTACAAAGATTTACCACTTTGTTTATATCAAATTCAGTGGAAGTTTCGTGACGAAGTAAGACCTCGTTATGGCGTTATGAGAGGCAGGGAATTTCTGATGAAGGATGCATACAGTTTTGATGTAGATTACGAAGGTGCACTGAATTCATATAATTTGATGTATAAAACTTACATAAAAATCTTCAAACGAATGGGGCTTACTCCAATTGGAGTGAGGGCAGATACAGGACCAATTGGAGGAAATTTAAGTCATGAATTTCATATATTGGCAAACACCGGTGAGAGCACTCTATATTATGACAATAAATTTTTTGAATTACTAGAAAGCGAAGATATTGAAAGCCTGAAGAGCATATATGCAGTTGCAGACGATATGCATGATCCTAAAATTTGTCCTATACCGCAAGAACAGTTAAATGTTAGTAAAGGTATTGAAATAGGGCATATTTTTTATTTTGGCGACAAATATTCAAAGCCTATGAAGGCAAGTGTTACTTCTCAAGATGGAAAAAATGTTAACATGCATATGGGTTCGTATGGTATTGGAGTTTCAAGGCTTGTTGGCGCAATAATAGAAGCTTTCCATGATGATAAAGGAATTATCTGGCCAGAGGCAGTAGCTCCTTTTAAAGTTGGTTTGATCAATTTACAAACAAAAGTAACGGAGGCTGCAGATAAAATATACAAAGCTTTGAAAAGCGATGAAGTGCTTTATGATGATACGGACGAAAGTGTAGGAGTGAAATTTGCCAGAATGGATCTGATAGGCTTGCCGTGGCAAATAATTATTGGAAAGAAAGCAGTAACTTCAAATATAGTTGAAGTAAAAAATAGGGCAACTGGAGAGGTACAGGAAATACAAGTTGAAGAAGCAATAAATCGTTTTAGCGCAAAATGATATACGGTATTGGCACTGACATAGTATATATACCCAGAATATTGAGAATATCACAAAAATACGGGGAAAAATTTCTCAATAAAGTCTATACTAAGAAGGAAATAGAGATAAGCAAAAAATATAATAGCCAAGAAGTAAGAGCAAAATATTTTGCTAAACGCTTTGCTGCAAAGGAAGCTTTTGTTAAAGCGCTAGGCACTGGATTCAGCCAAGGAATTATAATGAAAGATATAGAAATATACAGTAATATCAGGGGAAAACCACATCTTGCTATCACAAAGGATTTCATCTCGAAAGACTACAAGATACACCTTTCTCTAAGTGATGATCAAGATTATGCTACTGCGTTTGTTGTAATTTGCGTTGAGTAGATATTGTTTAGTACATATGATTTCAAAAATTTTTTTGAAATTATACTTTGACCTACACAGATCGACCTTTCTGTGAATCCTGGTTTCTGCTTTCTTCAACTTGTTTTGCAAAAGACGTCTCTTGTGTATTCATATGTTGAAGTGGTTTAGCAATTTCGCGCACAACAGCAGCAACTGCAGTTAAAAACGCCTTGAACAATCCACCTAAAACTCCACCAACTGCTTCTCTACCGTACATACGAGCTTGCTTTTCATTGTCATCAGCAGTTTCCCCTGCCCTCCTTCGTGGATCCATTCTATGAGCAATAACTGAAAACAACACCCCCCTAATTGAAGACTTCACTCGTGCTTTTGCCTTCTGAACATCCCCATCACTTGCTACTTCATGTTTTTCCCTACTATTCATTAGCTCCTTTTGTTGTTGAAAACTTAAGATCTCTTCCATCAGTTGTTTCTTTCTCTTTTCCAGAACTCTTTTCTTGGACTCTGATTTATCGCGAGTGTGTTTTGTGGTTTCAAGTTCTACATCAATATCCTCAGATGCTGCTTGGCTATATAAGGTTTCTATGAGCCTATCTATACTTCGCTTTACTTGCATAGTCCTTTCGTAACTATCTAAATTATCAACTCCTTCATCAATTTGACTTAAAATATCCTCGAAAGGTTTTAAATACTCTTTAAATTGCTCTTCGAGCTGATTTTCATTCTTCAAATTCCTTTCTCTTCTGTCATCGCTATTCTCTTCAACATTATCATCGCCTTCTTCGAAAAGATCCTCATCATTCATAATTTTTTTTAATTTATTCCCACTTATTATTATTGTATATGAAAAAATTAAATTAACACTAATGAAAAGTGTTCACAACTTCAGCACTGGCTAAAACTACAGTGAAGCTGTCAAAAGTGGCAGGATCATAATATCTCTCATACAATTCAACCGAACACCTGAGTTTTATCTTCTCCTTAGCATTAAAACTAATCTCATAATCATTATTAGAGTTTAACATTGCAGAATTACGCAATAATTCATCAGCCAATACTGAATTTAAAATGCCATTAATTTTTATTGTAATCTTTCTACTTCCAGCACAATCAAGCACTTTTCTCCAGCCAAAAGAGGAAATATCTTTCATCTCCTCTTTGTTATTACGCAAAGTAAACCTTAAGTTTCGTATATTATTCAGCACAACAAAATTATTGTCATGACCTTTAATTTTCAGCTGTAATTTGCTCATCGCTACCTCCTTGTATTAAAATATCAAAATTAATTGTTGAATGTAAAACTTCATCATGCTGATTTATAACACAATTACTTTCCAAAATGGTCTCACTACTAATGCTCTTTACCACCAAGCCAACATGCTTTATAGCAGCAAGCATGCTGCTTATATGATAAGTATATATGTCGCATGAAAATCTTACTTTTGTAGCAAAATTAGATAGCATATGCAGGTTAACATAATTTACTATGCGCAATCTCAGATAAGGAATAGTAACCTGCTTAGGCAGGTAATCATAGATGTTAGTAACATATTTCTTTAAATCAGAGTTTGCTTTTAATGCTGCATAAATACTATCATACAACTCATTTATAATTTGAATTTTTTCCATCTCACAGATACGTTTACGAAGATTGCAATTTGCAGGTACAACAGATGGTATCATCCTAGTGCTTACTGCACGAACATTATCTGTCAAGAAGATGTCATCCCATCCCCAGACACTGGTTCACTTTATAATGATGTCGTTCCAGTAGCTCTTTCTTGTAATCCCAGTACTGGGATCCAGGAATTTTATTAAGTTGGTAAGCATAAAAGTAGCCGTTTTATTTTAAAATACAACGTTTTGATGATCATGAAAAAACTGGATCCCAGTACTGGGATGACATCGAAGGGGCTACTCGGATGACACCATCTGTTGTATCTGCTATTGAATGACAAACAGGAACTACAAAACAACCTTTGGTTCGCGAAATGGAGAATACACCTTCTTTACCTCAGATAAATGGCTACTTACTTCTGATTCACGATTTTTATAGAGAGCAGAAACATGCTGTATAATACCTAGCTTTATTTGCTCAGGAACACTATCATAACCAGCTTCATATACAACATCAGCCCTTATTATGTTCAAATAATTGAAAAATTCAATATAGCTTCCTATATCACTAAAATAATAACTAAGTTTTCTATTCTTATCAGTAGCCAATATTATTTTATTCACAGGACCATAGCTTAAATATATTCTACGAGGTATATAACCTTCATATGAAACTTGCCACGTTTGCTTTACTAGAGACTTTTCCATATGCCACTGAGCATAATCAGTTGCCATAAAAATAAAACTTGAAATCAACTTATCATCTTGATCATTTTCAATTCGTAAAAAAGATTTAACCTCTCCTAAAGTTACTGGAAAAGATTTAGGCTTAGACTTACGTTGTATATTTATGATTGGATACTTTAGTCTTGTTGACATAACAACCCTCCTTTTCTATATATAGCTAAAATAAGTAAGACTTATCTATAAAAAATCTTACTTATTTTAGTTATCACTTAATATTAAATTGCAGCAGCAACTCTATCGTACAAGTATATTGAGAAGAGAACGTATTAACGCTGTTTCTCCTTTTTTTAGGCCGGATTTTAGTAGATTGACATTCTGAGAATGAATGTTATTGAAAGTGAAGTTTAGCTCTTTAGCAAGTAGACTGCGAAATTTCTGCACACTTTCATATGCGATATTTTCAAGTTCATGTGCAAACTTATCTTGAGCTACAGCTGATATGTCTTCAACTTTCTCATTGAACTCTTCTAGCCTTCTTTCCTTACCTTTAAAATTTTTCGTAAAAGTTTTCATATTAATTGGCCTCAACTATTCTTATAATTATAATGACAATAAAAAGACTACCGAAGTAAAAAATTAGCACTACAATACTGCAAACAACAGCAGCACACCAAACCGGTTCACTTTATAGCGTAAATTCAAGTATGTCATTCAAGTAGCCCTTTTTTGTCATCCCAGTGCCCAGACACTGGGATCCATGTTGCTCACAAGCAAACTAGCATAGAAAGGTGGTACAACGTTTTCGATGAGATTGCAGAAAGGCTGAATTCCAGCATCAAGTGCTATCTCTATAGGACTCCTCACTAATCCAAAATATTAATAAATTTACTAATTATAAAAAAGGCAAAAGGATCCCCACTTAGTGAGTTTGACCCTATAATAATTTAAACTGGCGCTGTAATAATGTGCTAACGCTTAAAATAAGCGCGTTTTGGCTGAATGTAGAAAAAATAAAAAAGACATGCAGCCGCTATAATTTTATGTAATCCGCCAATAAGTACCTTAAGTTTTTTACTGAATTTTTGTTATTGAGCCTGCAGGTCAAAAACAAGTTTTGAGTCATAAATACCCTCAGTGTCATAATAAGGAAAGTTGGCAATATTTGTCAAGTAGTTTTCTTATCTTTTACAGGCATAATTTACATGCTACAATCAAATTTTCATAACTGGTGAATAAAAATGCAAAGAGACAAAATTAAAGTAGAAATAAAAAAGTTATCACATGGCGAAAGCCTGCCTCTTCCCTGTTATGCAACTATGCAGAGTGCTGGCATGGATCTTTATGCTGCATTGAATGACTCTGCTGTTTTAAATCCACTTGAGAGATTACTTGTTCCAACTGGAATTGTGATTGCAATACCAAACGGTTTTGAGGGGCAAATCCGCCCACGTTCTGGGCTTGCTGCAAAACATGGAATCACTGTTTTAAATTCTCCGGGCACTATAGACTCCGATTATCGAGGTGAAGTTAAAGTTTGCCTAATCAATCTAAGTAATCAGCCATATGAAATAAAAAGAGGAGATAGAATTGCACAAATTCTTATCACTCCTGTACCTGAGATAATTTGGAACAACATAGAAGAATTCTATGCAAAAGAAACTGCTCGCAATGAAGGAGGCTTCGGCTCAAGTGGTAGATAATTTATTGTTTATAAGTTGACAATAATAATTCTTTACATACAACTTTAATTAATTTAAATGAGGCAATTATGTTAATTTTTAAAAACCACCGTGGCCAGCTCCACAAAACAAATACTGCACTTTTAGTACTTATACCAATTCCCACTATGCAAAGAACAGATAGACAATAATGGGAAAGAAGTGATAATAAAGTAGATAAAATAGAGAGGTATAAATGGCATTAAGGTCAAAACTATTAGACGAAAAAGTTGTAAATTTGGCGAAAGAAATGTTAAAAAAGGTCAGAAATAACGCATATGTTTCAAAAAAGTTACAAGCGGTGATAGCAGGAAAAGAAAGTAGTATAAGCGCTGTGGCAAGAATATGTAAAATTTCAAGGACTGCTTTGACTGAATGGATAAAGCATCTAAAATTTGGTAGAGTAGAAAGATTATTTGCCCCGTCTCAGCGGCGAAGAAAAAGCAAATTAAAGAAAAATCAACGTGAGCAAATTGAAATATGGGTAGAAAGAAATCCAAATATTACTATTAAGGAAGTGCAGATAAAAATCTCAGAGGAATTTGGCCTAAACATTAGCAAATCAACAGTGCACCGTGAGATACAAAGGATGAAATTTTCTTATATAACACCGAGGCCAATGCACCATAAACAAGATAAAAACAAGCAAGAAGAGTTTAAAAAATACTTCAATAAAATAGTCAATTCCCACCCTGAAAAAGAGGTGTTTTTTTGATGAATCACGATTTGGAACTCATTCAAAAATCGGACACGGATGGTTTAAAAAAGGGGTCAGAACGCAGGTTAAAATGAAAATTGGTAGACAAAATTTCTATATCTACAGTGCGGTAAATCCAAGAAGTGGTAAGAAAATCAGCCTACTTGCTCCATATGTAAACACTGATTGTATGAATATATTTCTGGAGCAGATGTCGAAAGATTTAGGCACGAAAAAAGCCTTTCTTGTAATGGATTGTGCAAGTTGGCATAGATCAAAAAGTTTGAAATTTCAGGAAAACATTACCATTATATACTTGCCTCCTTATTCACCGGAACTGAATCCTGTTGAGAGGTTGTGGCAATATATCAAATACAATACTTTACGTAACAGAGTCTACGATACCATAGGCTTACTTGCAGATGTTCTGTGTAATTTTATTGTCAGTATTTCCAGCACTACTATTAAACGAGTTTGTAATGTTTCTTATTTGTTCGATTAGTAATGGAATTTGGTATTACTTCTCTGTATGTTATAGGCGCAGCAGTAGCACTTTCATCACCATATTTGATGTCTTCAACTTATATACTTGCTCCACTTGCAGCTTTTGCAGCTACACCACTTGGAATGAGTGTTTTAGCATTTGTTACTGTTGCACTGATTAGTTTAGCAATATATTCCTTCATGAAAAATAATGAAATATCTGAACTTAAAGCTCCGAGAATTGTTGCTGGTAGCTCTCAAAGATACCTGATGTTGCAGGTAACAAATAAAGATCTTGAATTTATTGAAAAGAACTATAAGAACGAAAATGGTGAATATACTATAGATTTTACTAACTCAAAAGGCGAAGTATTCAAAGCTGAGAGTTATGGTCAGATCAGATATATTGATAATCCTGATCCAATCTTGCTTGGCAACACTAAACTCCTTGATATACATCAGCTATACAAGAAGAAAGGGGATAGTACATTTGAACAGATAAATTGTGGACAGGAGTTAAAAACGTTAGGTTTAAACGTTGAAGAAAATAATGTTCAAGAACTAACCATCGAATTTGTGCCAAGCTCAACTGTTAAATCATCAAAAGTTGAACAACAACAACAAGAGGAAGGAAAACCATTAAAAATTTTAGTATAAAATAGGCAGACTAAATAAGTCTGCCCTTCACTTTTTAGTGTTAGGTTACTTAAGCTTATTATAGAAGCTGTCTCAAAAAATAGATATTCACATACTTGTAAGAAATTTGCTAAGGATTTTTATTTAGTCTGACTGCATCCTTTACCTTATCTAACAACCCATTAATAAAGCCAATTTTGTTTGGAGCATCAAGTAAATCAGATGCAATGTTAGTATATTCATTAATAACAATTGGTGCTGGTGTATCAAAATCAATTAACTCACATACTGCAATACGCAAAATAGATAAGCTTATAAGATTTAATCGTGAAAGTGACCAGCTTGGGTGTAAATAAGACTCTATTATTTTATCATATTCTTCACTGCTTTTTATAACCTTACATAACAAGTTTTCTAAGAACTGATGTTCAAATTCTTCACATTCAAATATATCTTTCAACGTACTTATGTAGTCCTTAAGCTCACAATTTTCCAATTTAAAAGTGCTTTTGTTGTAACTTACAAAAATATTTGAATAAGCAATTTGTACAGCAAGAAATCTTGCCGTACTTCTTTTTATGCGCCACTTTTTATCTACTGGTTTTTCCTCCATTATTTTAATTTATTGTGTAGATCTATCATATGCAAAACAGTTGAGGCTGCATGGCCACCAACGTTCTTTTTATTTTTGTCAGCTCTAATTAGTGCTTTATCTTTACTATCTGCTGTGATTATTCCCATACCAAGAGGTATTGCATGATGCATAACAATTGCATTTAAGCCTTCGATTACTCCTTTACAAACGTATTTATAATGATCAGTTTCACCACGAATTACACATCCAAGAGCTAAATAACCATCATAATTAGTATTCTTGCCTTTGACCGCAAAAAGAATTGCAGCTGGTATCTCAAACGTACCAGGCGCTTTAATTATCTCGTAACCAATATTATTTCCTTTGAATTTATCAGTTGCACCCTCAAGCAAAAGGTTTGCTATTTCAGTATAATAAACTGAATTAACTATTAGTATTTTCGACATTCATTCCTACTTTTCTTGTTAAAAGCAACTTTATTAATGATTGTTGAACCAGAGTTATAATATTACTAAATATCCAATATATTACCAGGCCGGCAGGAAAAGAAGAAAAAATAAAGACAGAAATGTAAGGTAAAAACTTCATAACATTTACTTGAATATCATCTTTACTGGTTTGATCTTTCTCACTTAGCTTCTGCTGAATTATCATGGTAGCGCCGAAAATTATAGGTAAAATGCCTATAGAAATAGGAAAGTTATAATTAAACAACCCAAATAATGTAAAAATGTTTGTTGGATCAGAAGCTGAAAGATCCTTAATCCATAAATAAAAAGGGGCGTGTCTCATCTCTATAGTAACAAATAATACTTTATACAGAGCAAAAAATACTGGTATTTGTATGAGCATAGGGAAAATGCTCGACATTGGATTTACATTGTTTCTCTTGAACAACGCAATTGTCTCTTTGTGCTGCTTTAAGCTGTCATTTTTGTACAACTCTTTTATACGAGTTAATTCAGGCTGCAGGCTTTTCACCTTGAACATCGAAATATATGATCTATTAGATAAGGGAAGCATCAAAAGTTTGATTACTAAAGTTAGCAATAATATTGCTAAGCCAAAATTTTTCAAAACAAAGTTAAAATATTCAAGCAGTAAAAACACCGGCTTGGTTATAAAATAAAGAACACCAAAATCTACAGCCTTATCAAACAAAGGTATATTGAGAGTGTCTTTATAAGAATCAAGTAAATTCAATTTCTTTGCCCCAGCAAAAAAGTAGTTCAGAGTAGAAACACTTGCACCAGGGAGTATGTGTTTGTAAGGTTTAACAAAATCTACTTGAAACTTATCAATGTTATTAACATTCGTATGCTTAATACTTACATTTATTTGATCAGATTTTTCAGGTATGATAGCTGTAAACCAATATTTATCAGCAAAACCAAACCAACTTTTTTCACTTGTGCTGGCCTTTATTAAACGTTTCTTGGAAATATCCTTATATGTCCACTCCTCTAGTTTATTGTTAAATGCACCTAGTACTCCTTCATGTGATATCCAATAGGATTCGTTAATATTATCACGTTTACGATTGATTTTACCATAGGGAACCAAAACTACATTATCTTTTGTATTGTTTTCAATAATTTGCTCAACTTTAAACATGTAGTTATCGTCAAGGCTAATTTTCATTCTAAATAAAATGCCATTTTCATTATCCCAAAATAAATTGACCTCTTTTTGATTGAGTTTATCTGCTTGCCATACTGTTTTAGAATCTGGAACTTTAATCTTTTCATTCGGATCGAGCCACCCAAATTCTGCGAAATATACATCTTTTGATTCTGCAGGTGACAGTAACACCACTTGTGGAGAAGAAGAACTCGGTTCTAAGTGGTAGTTAGTTAAGATTAAGTCATCAAACCTTGCACCTTTCAGAGAAATTGATCCTTCAAGCATGTTATTGGTTAAATTAACTCTCTGTTCTCTAGTAGAATTAATAATTTCAGAACGATTTTGGTATATCATAGGAGCAAGGTCGTTAGAAGATTCGATATGTTCAATATTTTCAATCGATGGTTGGCTTTGGCTCGTGTTAAGAAAATTATCATAAATAATATGCCATAATACTATAATCAATATAGAAAGAATTGTTGCTAAAATTAAATTTTTTGCTTCTGACATGAAATTAAATCGAACATACCTCCTTAAAGTATATATTAAATATTGTACTAAAACAATAAAATTTACTTATTTTTAATAATAGCTTTTAACGCTAATCTTAAAAATTTACTCTTATGGCTTCAAATTTTAATAATATGAATGCAGCAAAAAATCTAGTTATTTGGCTACTGATAATAGTCATTACTGCAATGTTTATTGATTCACAAGGGGATAAACTAAGCAATAGGTTTCTGAGCACTTTTCTACCGTACAAAGGAAGGGTTCAAAATGGCGGAAGTATTGAATTTACAAAGTCATACGATGGACACTTTTATATTCAAGCTCAAGTCAATGATCGTAATATAACGTTTTTGCTTGATACCGGAGCAACTGATATTGTTCTATCGCAAAAAGATGCGTTACATGCTGGTATTAACTTACAAAACATTCAAGACTTTAAAATATATGAAACTGCAAAAGGTCAAATAAAAGCTGGTGTTGTTCACATCCCTCAAGTTAAAATAGGAAATTTTTTAATTAATGATGTACACGCTAGTGTTAATACTCACTCTATGTCCCATTCATTACTTGGTATGAGCTTTTTGAGATATTTTCATTTCACTATTAGGGATAATAAGCTAATATTATATCGTAGTTAAACGTTCTATACTCTACTTATCAACGCTCTGCAGGTCAATATAGGAGCAGAGATAAATATTGCGGAACAGGTGCCGATTGCAATGCCAAAAGAAATGATTAAGCAGAAGTCTCTGACCACACCTGTACAAATCAGCACTAAAGGAAGAGCAGCAAGAAGAGTAGTACCTGAAGTTAACATAGTACGAAATAGTGTAGAATTAATGCTAGCATCAACTATTTCATCCATTTCTACATCTTTTCTATTTTTTTTATACTCTCGAATCCGATCGTATATAACCACTGAATTATTGATTGAATAGCCAATCACGGTAAGTAGAGCTGCAACTGATGAAATATTAAACTCAATACTCGTTAAGCTGATAAAGCCAAGAGTTAAAATCACATCATGGATCAGTGCCATTATTCCACCAAGTCCACACTGCCAGCTAAATCTAAGCCAAACATAAAAAAATATTCCAATAATTGCAATTAACATGGCTGATATCCCTTCAAATATCTGCGTTGAGCCTATTTGTGGACCAACATAATCTATTTTACGATAAGTTACTAAATTACCTAATTTGCTTTCTAATATACTTTTAACCTTTTTAATTTTATCTTCATCTCCCTCATCTTTAAACCGCACAACTAAGTTATCACCAGCTTTTGAACTCTGTATCGTAAATCCACTCTCTTTTAATATACCGAGAATAGCATCATCCTTGCTTGAAGATTTTATCTCTATCAAAATTCCACCTGTAAAGTCTATACCCAAATTCATTCCACGCAGCATAAAAGTAAGCATTGAAAAAATGATAAGAATAACGCTAACAAGTGCTGTCAAATTTCTATATTTACTAAATCTTATATCAAGATTATCTGGAATAAGTCTAATTGCCATATTTCCTACTTAAATTGTGATTTTATATACTTTTTAAGCAATCGACTAGCTATTTTCTCTTAGCTTATACTAATAATGATCTTTGATTTACTTAATCTACTTGAACAAGATATTTGATCAAAAAAATGAAAACAGCCTGGTTGTCATTAATAAAGTGCTACTTAAACATCTTTTTTAATCGATTGATTTCATCAGCAAATTTTGGGTCAGTTCTTATGAAATTTTCCACTTGTTTGACTGCGTGTATAACAGTAGCATGATCTCTACCACCAAAATTTCTTCCAATATCTGGTAAACTTTTTTGCGTAAACTTCTTTGCGAAATACATAGCTATTTGTCTCGGCCTCGCAAGACTGCGGAGCCTTCTATTAGATTGCATATCTGCAATCTTTATATTGAAAAATTCAGCTATTTTTTTCTGTATTTCTTCTATTGTGATTGACCTATGATTTGACCTAAGAAGATCAATTAGGGTCTCACTAGCTGATTCTACTGTCATGCTTCTTCCAATTAAAGAGGTATGAGCAACCTTATTTAATGCTCCTTCTAGTTCTCTTATATTGGATTTTATATTCCTTGCCAAAAATTCTAGGACATCCTTTGGAACATACATATTCATTCGTTCCACTTTCGCCTGCAATATACCAAGTCTTAATTCAAAAGTTGTTTCATTAATATCTGCAACTAATCCCCAACCAAGTCGTGATTTTATTCTTTCTTCTACTCCATCAAGATCACTAGGAGACCTATCAGCTGATATAACCAATTGTTTATTTTGGTCTATCAATGCATTGAAAGTGTGAAAAAATTCTTCTTGTGTACTATCTTTACCACTGATAAATTGCACATCATCTACCATCAATACATCTACTGATCTAAATTGCTCTTTAAATAACATAATATCTTTGCTCCGCAGCGCCGTAATATATTGATACATAAATTTCTCTGCTGATAAATATACCACTTTTCTTTTTGCTGACGGAGAATTGACTATGTCCCAAGCTATAGCATGCATTAAATGTGTTTTACCAAGTCCCACTCCACCATATAGAAATAAAGGGTTGCTTCCTGATATTGGATCTATAGATTCCGCTACACGCTTTGCCGCTGTAAATGCTAACTCATTTGACTTTCCTACCACAAAATTATCAAAAGTGAATCTGGTATCTAGTGGTGAACCAAGATTATGATTATTTTCCTCTCTATTTTTTAGTATCGTATTAGAATTTGAATTTCTTTCTTCAATTAATTGAATATCAATAGAACATACACTTTGATCTTCGCTTTGCCATAATGACAATATTTTTTCCATGTAGTGAACTGTAATCCACTCCTTTATAAATCTTGTTGGTACAGACAACAAAACTTCTCCATTTCTGTTGCTGATAAATCTTAGTGAACTCAGCCAGCTGTTATATGTTGCTTCTCCATAGAGATTATGGAGATAATTTTGGATTTTTTCCCAAGTAACATTGTGGTCCGTTACTGTAATAATCTGATCAAAAAACATAGTAGAAACCTTAGGGTTAGTTAAGTTCATATACCACACCAAGAAAGAATAATAATCAGAAAGATGCAAGATAATCAATAGCTTACTGTAAGATAAAAAGCTAACACTACTTAATACATATCTAAAATTATGAGGATTTTTTGACGAGTTGTAAAGAGTATAAAAGCACTAAAATTGATCATTTTTTTGAAATAAAAACAATCAATTTGTAAATGTCGCTTGTACCGAGGATTAGAAGTATGTTATTAAAAAATAGTAATATATTATGTATAAATAAGATATTAAATTTACTGATAAATAAGTAAAGTACTTGTATAAATATAGCTGATTTAGTATAAATTTATTGAAGTAAATTTGTGATTATATTAAGTAATTTGAGTCATAATACTGTATTCGGTATTGAACTGGAGTTTTACACTGAGGGAATAAAAAAAGAATATTTATTTCTGAATAGCATCAAAAATAAAATAGCTTCTCTTGGATTTTTTTGTGAGAAAGAGAGTTCTTTAAACCAATACGAGATAAAAAGTAATTGTTATACGAGTCCTGATAATTTAATTATGCATTTTGAGTTAGTAAAAAAATTACTGATTGGAACAGCACAAGAGTTCGATGGTAATGTTTCTTTTAAAGCAAAACCTTATTTGGATAGAGCAGGCAGCGCACTAAATGTACATGTTAGCCTCATGGATTCAAATAATAATAACTTATTTTATGGCAATAAGCAAAAATATAGTGACCACCTGATTCACAGCATAGGTGGATTATGTGCAATGATGAAAAAACATATGTTGTTTTTTGCTCCAAATGATGATTCATATTTAAGATTTCAGTACCCAGATATTCATACTCCAACTACGATTAGTTGGGGAGTGAATAACAGAACTGCTGCGATAAGAATTCCCTATTTTGGCAACGATTCCAAAAGATGCCGCCTAGAGCACCGTGTTCCTGGAGCAGATTGTAACCTTGAAAAAGTACTCACAGCAATAACTGAAGGTATAGTTTTTGGTATAGAGAACAAAATTGCTCCGCCAAATAGAGTGTATGGCATTGCATCTGATCCTCAATATAAGATGGAGAGTTTGATATAGCAACTACCTGTTAAACCCTAACCCATTAAACTCCTTTGAGGTAATTGGCCATTCTAGCACTTTCCTCACATCATTATTTACATTCCCATACTGTAATAGCAAGTCTGCAGCAGATAGTTTCTGCGTACTTTTAGATGATCCAAGCCCTATATTGGTAAGGTTGCTCGGTGGCTGCTCAGGAAGTGGATTACCAAGTGCATCCATGTGTTTAGGTAAAGGTTCCATAACAATATTTGTAGCACTAGAAACGAAATGACTATCTGTAGTATCAGCACTTTTAGAAAGTGAATTACCTTTGAAATCCATATGTTTAGGTAGTCCATTTTTCATTTCTTCTTCTGCTCTTTTATTTTTTAATTCTTCTTCTAGCTCAGTTTCAGTTCTTTTTGGTTCTTTTACGGTATCTTTTTCTTCACCTTCATCAACACTGCTATACCCTTCATCTTCTGACATATCATCAGTTTTAACAGACTTAGGTCTTGCTTTATTAAGCAATGAAAGTAATGCGTAAGTAACTGCAGCAGCAGTAACTATAATGGCTATCTTTGCAGCAATGTGAATCACTGTCAAAAATACTAAGGTTGATGAAAGCCCAATCAACCCAGATACGATCACTTTATTCTTGCCTTCTGTCACACTTAAAACTGCTACCATAATAATCCCTCAAATACCATACTAAAGTCATATTATATAGAAATTTTCTTACGCTTGCAAAACTGTAAAAATTTTAATCATTTACATAAAGACATATAAGGATTAATTAATATATAATTTATCTTAGCTATAATATGATATAAATACGTATAATGTTTGGCATGAAAAGCTTACTTGTAGAGAGGAATAGAACAGTAATATTATTGCTTATCGTGATTTTTACCTTCGGCTCATACACTTATATAAAGATGCCAAGAGAAAGCAATCCTGATATACAGATTCCTATAATTAGTGTATTTGTCGGGTTTCCTGGTATTTCTGTCGAGGATAGTGAAAAGCTATTAGTGCTTCCTATAGAAAATGAACTAAGATCCATCGAAGGTGTAAAAGAATTGAGAGCTTTTGCAACTAATGATGGTGCTCACATGATACTCGAATTTAGAACAGAGTATGATAATAAAGAAGTGCTCGATAATGTCCGTTCAAAGCTTTTAAACATAAAATCAAAATTACCTATTGAAGCAGAATCTCCAATAATCAATGAAATAAACTTGAGCTTATTTCCGATACTAAACGTTGGCTTGATTGGTAATTTGCCGGAAAGAACTTTAACTGAAATAGCACGCAAACTAAAGAAAGAAATAGAATCTCTGCCAAATGTTCTTAAAGTTGAAGTAGCAGGTATGCGTAAAGAAACAGTGGAAGTTATAATTGAGCCCACAGTTCTAACAAAATATAACATTCAATCAAATGAGATATTTCAAGCTATATCAAACAACAACAGATTGGTAGGAGCCGGATCACTAGAAAATGATACCGGTAAATATTCGATTAAAATATCAGGGTTATTAAAAGACATAGAAGATATTATGAATATTCCTATTAGATCTCAAAGTGATGCAGTTTTGAGAATCAAAGATATAGCAAAAGTATACCTTGGGTTTGAGGATCACCAAGGATTTGCTCGTATTAATGGACTACCTAGCATTGTACTAGAAATTTCAAAACGTAATGGAAAAAACATAATAGACACGGTAAATCAAGTAAAATACTTAATAGACAAAGCAAAAGATCAATTACCTGAAAATTTAAAAGTAGTTTATTTGAATGACCAGTCAAAAAATGTACGTGATGTGCTTGACGACTTGGAAAATGGTATAATATTTGCCGTATTACTAATATTAACCATAATAATGCTCTTTATGGGAACAAGGGCTGCTATTCTTGTTGCACTATCAATACCTGGCTCCTTTCTAATAGGAATAATGGCTCTTTACCTCATGGGTATTACTCTAAATATAGTTGTGCTCTTCAGTTTAATTATGGCAGTTGGCATGCTGGTTGATGATGCAATTGTAATCAGCGAATATGCTGATAGAAAGATGATTTGTGGCATGGATAAAGTAGAAGCCTTTTGCACCTCAGTTCATGATATGTTTTATCCAGTTTTATCATCAACATTGACTAAATTAGCAGTGTTTTTCCCTCTGTTACTCTGGCCCGATACAGTCGGTAAATTTATGCAGTACATACCAATTACAATAATTCTAACTTTAACTGGATCGCTAATTATGGCTTTGGTTTTTATACCAACACTTGGTGCAATATTTGGTAAACCTTCAATAACTTCAAAAAAAGAAATAATAAGAATGAGTGCTATAGAAAGTGGTGAGGTAAAAAATACTGGGCTTATAATAAGAACTTATGTACGTATGTTAGAGAAAGTCTTAGATCACCCCAAAAAATTTGTATGTGTTGTTGTGTTTGTTTTATTTTTGTCTAGTATATTATATTTTACTTTTGGTCCTGGATTAAAGTTCTTTCCGAATGTAGATTCAGATAACATTTTAATCAGCGTTAAAGTAAAAGAAAGCTTATCAGCCAAAGAACGAGATTTGATACTTAAGAAAGTAGAAGAACGTATTTTGGGTGTTGAAAAGGAAATTTATGTTTTTTATGCTCGATCAGGAAAATTTTCAGACAACGTTATTGCCAAAATTCAATTGGAACTTGTAGATTGGCGCTGCAGGCGCAAAGCTACGCAAATACTAAATGATATAAGGAGTAGTGTACAAAACATAAAAGGAGTAATAATTGATGTACAGGAACAAAAGTCAGGACCATCAGCTGACAAGCCAATACAAATTAACTTAAGCGGAAGTGCATCCAACTTGAATTCAGTAGCAGAGAAAATCCTAAAAATTATGGACCAACCTTCATCTGGATTTATAAATATTCAAGATAGTAGATCAGCACCTGAAATAGAGTGGAATATGAGTATTGATAAGAGTAAGGCTACAAGCTCTGGAGTAAGTGTTGCAACCATCGGTGATTTTATAAAGATGGTTACAAATGGAGTATTAATTGGAAAATATAGACCAAATAACGCAGATGAAGAAATTGATATTGTACTACGCTTTCCCAGAAAGAATCGCAACATGAAAACTATAGATAACCTTTTTATTAATACAGCAAATGGACCATATTCTATGAGTAGCATAGTGAAATACGTTCCCGAAAAAAAGGCAAATAAACTAAGTAGGATTGATGGATCACGCACAGTAACAATCTCTGCTGACGTTGATACTGGCTATCTTGTTGATGAAAGAGTTAAGTTCATTCAAAATTCGATTACTCAAGACTGTAGTAAAGGAGTAAAGATTGATTTCAAAGGTGATAAGGAAGATCAACAAAAATCAGGAGCATTTTTATTAAAGGCTTTTATATTAGCAATTACATTGATGATATTGGTGCTAGTGGCACAGTTTAACAACATATACTATACATTTATCGTAATGACAGCAGTGTTTTTATCAACAACATGTGTATTTTTCATTTTCTTTCTTATTCAGAAAGTTTTTGTAGTTGTCATGTGTGGAGTGGGGATAATTGCTTTAGCAGGAATTATAGTGAATAATAATATACTATTGCTTGATGCCTTTCATCAGCAAATTAAGGTGCGCAAAAATAACATTAAGCAATGTATAATAAACGCTTCAATTTCTCGCATCAGGCCAATACTACTTACCGTTGCAACTACAGTTCTTGGTTTAATACCGATGATTACTAGGTTAAATATCAGTTTTTTTACGCTACAAATCACATATGATGCTCCATCAAGCCAGTGGTGGGTTGATATTTCAGCAACCATAGCAAGTGGAATATTGGCTGCAACGGTCTTAACTTTATTCTTTACTCCGGCATTGCTTATCATACAAAGACATGAAAAAACTTGACTTAAATTAGCAATCATTTAACATTTAAGATAGCGTTCTTTACCTGTTGAAGCTATAATTATAACTAATTAAATTGGATTTATTTATATGATTGCTAATCGTAAAAGCAGTGTTAAGCAGAAAAGCAACAAGAATAACATAGTTGGAAGCCTTGATGTAATAAAAACAGCGGGAGAGCTCTCACTTCAAAAAGGTTTGGATTTTAATATTATAATAAATGCACTTAAAAGTGCTATCGAAGCAGTAGCTCAACAAAAGTATGGTAGCAAAAGTAAAATTGTAGTTAATATAGATAGAAACACAGGCAAAGTTACCTCATATAGACAACTAAAAGTCATTAATGATGAATCAAATGAAAATGAGTGTGACTTAATTAAGTTGACACAAGCTAAGTTAATAAAAGAAGATGCAAAAGTTGGAGATACTATTAGTGAGTTGATTTCTCTTAACACTGATCTTGTTTCAGCAAGAATTGCCCAGCAAAAGATTTCTGAAATAATCAAAAATGAAGAGTTAAAAAAGCAATATGAGGAATTTAAAGATAAGGTAGGAGAAATGAGGTATGGCATCGTTAAACAAGTAGAATATTCAGATCTTATTATAGACATAAACGGAATTGGAGCATACCTCCCTTTACGAAACTTAATTGGTGGTGAGTCATTTCGTGAAGGCGACAAGGTTAAAGCTTACATACAGGCTGTTAAGCGCTCTGACGATGGACGTCAAATCATTCTTTCTAGGACTCATGAAGGCTTTTTAGAGGCATTGTTGAATCAAGAAGTACCAGAAGTTGCTGACGGATTGATAACAATTAAAGGTATAGCTAGAGACGCTGGTTCAAGATCTAAAGTTGCTGTTTTTTCATCTGATAAGAATATCGATCCAGTAGGTGCTTGCGTTGGAGTTAAAGGAGATAGAATAAAAACTATTATACACGAATTAAACGGTGAAAAAATCGACGTCATACATTACTCATCAGATTTGGGTCAATTTGTTATTAAAGCCATTACTCCTGCAGAAGTATCAAAGGTCATTATTGACGAAAATGAAAATTGTATAGAGTTAATAGTTGCTGAAGATCAATTGAGTTTAGCTATAGGAAAAAAGGGTCAGAATGTAAGATTAGCTTCAGAGCTTGTTGGATGGAAAATTGAGATATTAAGCACTCAGCAAGAATCAGAAAGAAGAAACAAAGAATTTAGTCAATGTTCAGTTTTATTTGCTGAAGCTTTAAACTTAGAAGAGATTATGGGCCAATTATTGGTAACAGAAGGTTTTTCAAGTGTAGAAGATATATCTAACACTTCAATTAAGGAACTTGCTTCAATAGAGGGCTTCAATGAAGATATTGCAAATGAACTTCATAATAGAGCAAATAATTACCTGAAAGCAGAGAATGATAGAAAAATAGAAGAGCTAAAAAATTTAGGTATGGAAGACGATGTAATCAACTTAGCCTTATCAATAGATAATAAAATTGCTCTTAGTAAACATAATATTAAAACTTTAGAGGACATAGCAGATTTATCAAATTATGAGTTTTATAGCATACTCTCTTCCTCAACTAATAATAAAGACAATCTAAAAGATACAGCAGATTTAATAATCATAGAAGCACGTAAAAAGCTTGGATTAATATAAAAACAATATGAATAATGAAGATATCAGTAATAAAAAATTAACCCTACAAGGCTTAAGCAAGCTTAAATTAGACATTAATTTAAACTCTTTAGATAGTCAAAGTACTGGTACTACAATAGTAAAAAAAAGAAGAAAAATTCATTCTGCAGAAGAATATAGTTTATTTGACGAGAGTAAATTAGGCTCTTTAACTGAAAAAGAACAAATTTCCCGCATTAATGCTGTACAGAATGCTACTTTGCTGAAAGAAAGGAATCAGAGAGAACAAGAAGAGAAAATAAAAAAAGAAGAAAGCAATCAAGAAGCTGAAGATAAAAATGAATCACACTCTGTACCTAAAGAAATAAATAAGGAAGTTTTAAGTAATACTAACTCAGTTGAACAAAAAGAAGATAGTATTGAATATGAGAACAATGATAAAAAGTCTTTTAAAGCTAGCAAAGATATATACTCTAAGCATTCTAAGCTAGTAATTACACAGGCAATAGATGAAAGAAATGAATACCTCCCTGTATTTAAGCAAAAATTTGGTATAAGAAGTAAACAATCAAAGTTTACTAAGGGTAAAAATATATCAAGAGAAGTTATTATACCAGACAAAATAACTATCAGGGAGTTATCTATTCGTATGGCAGAAGATAGCAAGAATGTGCTAAAAATGCTCAAAGAAGAAGTTGGGGAGAGCTATAGAGTAGATGATCTAGTAGATCCAGATATAGCATGCGAAATAGCAAAAAAATTTAATCATACGGCTAAACGAGTAAGTGATGCTGATAAAGAAAAGAATTTACTCTTCATAAGCAACAGAGAAAACTTACCTAAAAGACCAAAACCACCTATCGTTACTTTTATGGGACATGTGGATCATGGTAAAACATCATTGCTTGATGCATTTCGTGAATCCAATGTTGCAGAAAGAGAGTCAGGTGGCATCACTCAACATATAGGTGCTTATCAATTAACGACAAAAAATAAGCAAAAAATTACTTTCATTGATACACCAGGGCATGAGGCGTTTACTGCAATGCGTGCACGTGGTGCCAATATTACTAATATAGTTGTGATAGTAGTTGCAGCTGATGATGGAATCATGAAACAAACAGTTGAAGCAATAAACCATGCAAAAGCAGCAAATGTCTCTATTATAGTTGCCATTAATAAAATTGATAAATCACAACCTGGCGATGTAGAAAGAATAATTAATAGTTTGCCTCAGTACGACCTCATCCCCGAAGAACTTGGTGGTGATGTTATAATTGTGCCAGTATCAGCAAAAAAGAAAATCAACTTAGATAAACTAGAAGAGGCAATTTTATTAATTGCTGAATTAATGACGCTAGAAGGAATAGAGGATTGTCGAGCACTTGGATGGGTAATAGAGTCCAAAATAGATAAAGCTAAAGGAATATCAGCTACATTAATAGTTGAAGAAGGAACATTAAAGATTGGTGACATATTGATAGTTGGTACAACATACAGCAAAGTACGCAGTATGGTTAATCACCTTGGTCAAAGAGAAAAAGCGTCACTACCTTCTACTCCAGTTGAAGTTACTGGTTTAAATGGTGTACCAAATGCTGGAGATAAATTTGTTGTTGTAAACTCTGAAAGGCAGGCTCGTGAAATTGTTGAATACAGGTTAGAATTAATCAAGAAAAAGCAAGAAGATTTAGACGACAGTAATTTAGATATATTCAGTCGTAATGATAGTGAAACAGAAGAACTATCTGTAGTTTTAAAGTGCGATGTCACTGGTTCTATTGAAGCAATATCAAGCTCAATTGATAAGCTTGGTAAAGATCAAGTGAAATTAAATATTCTACACAAAGCAGTAGGAGGAGTAACAGATTCAGATGTGCTGCTTGCAGAAGCATCAAGCGCAGTAATTTTAGCTTTTAATGTAAAAGTGGATTCAAAAATCAGAGAATTAGCAAAACAAAAAGGTATAGAAATACATACTTACAATATAATATATGAGCTTATTGAAGACATGAGGATGTATCTAACTAAAATGTTAAAGCCTGTTACACGAGAGGTTCGTGTTGGTTCTGCATCTGTAAGGCAAATATTTAATTCATCCAAAGCCGGTAATATCATCGGATGTTATGTCACTGATGGAGTTATAAAAAAAGATTCTCTAATTAAGGTAGTACGTGGCAGCAAATTGGTGCATGAAGGAAAGTTAAAAGCACTACGTAGATTTAAAGATGACGTTAAAGAAGTGGGTGTAAATTTTGAATGCGGAATATCGCTAGAGGGTAATATCGATATTAAAGTTGGAGACATTTTGGAAGCTTATCAATTAGTGCAAGAAGAAAGGACGTTATAGTAGTTGAATATGAAAAAGGAAATTAGAAACCTAAAAGTAGCATCGGTATTACATAGGGCAATATCAAAAGTCTTAATGGAAGGTAATGTTCTTAATGAAAAAGTAGTAGTATCTGATGTAAAGCTAAGCAAAGATTTGAAGAAAGCAGATGTATATATTGTGTTATCTTCATTAAACATCCAAAATGATAATGATGATATCAGCACTGTTGTTAATGAAATGAACCAATCTGCATGGTCAATACGTAAATCTATATTGTGTTATGTTGATTTGCGATTTATACCTGAGTTAGTTTTTAAGCCTGATTTAGCATTCGATAATTTTGTCAATGTAAGCAAAATATTACATAATCACACTTAATTAATGTATTTCAACCATTATTTCTCATTAATGAGAATACACAGTTTAACAGGTTTGTGGCTTGTGCTATTTTCTAGCTTAAGCGGCATTCTTTTAGCCTCAACTTCTCTATCGTATCAGGCTCTTTTTCTCCTTGTTTTGTTTACTATAGGTGCATTTTTAATGAGACCCGCAGGGTGCATAATCAATGATATCTTCGATAGAGAAATAGATGCGCACGTTGAACGAACAAAATATAGGCCACTTGCAAGTGGTGCATTAAACATAAAGCAGGCTTTGGCTTTACTTTCACTGTTACTGTCTATTGCCCTGGTAATCTTATTATTAACCAATAAAACTACTCTTATACTTGGAATAATTTCAATGTGCATGATAGTTATCTACCCCTTGCTAAAGCGTTACGTTTGGTGGCCACAATTGTTTTTAGGGTTTACTTTCAACATGGGATCACTCATGGGTTCAGCAGCAATAACAAACCAGATTAGCATAGAATCCTTGCTATTTTATATAGGATGCGTCTTTTGGACGCTTAGTTATGATACTATATACGCTCATCAAGATAAAAAAGATGATGAGAAATTAGGAATGAAATCTACTGCATTATATTTTGGCAATACAACAAAATCTTGGTTGAAAAGATTTTATTTAATATCCTTAATGGCATGGTTGTACGCTGGTATACTATCATCATTAAATAACATCTTTTATATTGCTTTACTTGCCATAGGATTCATATTTCACCACCAACACAAAAATTTCAATCCAGACGATTCTAATCAATGCATGTCCATATTTAAAAATAATTCCCAGATAGGACTCCTGCTCTTTTTCGGTATCCTTTTAGATAGAATTCTAAATTCTACTTTTGTATCCGTTCAGATGCATGGCTAATGTGTAAATATCGAAGCAAAAATGGTGTCATTCCAGTGTCAAGTACTGGGATGACAGGGGATGACACCATTTATTTCTATGGCTGTCTTTTCTATCTTATTTTGTCACCCTGCTGAACGGATTCTACTTTTTATACCAAATTCCATTACTAATCGAACAAATAAGAAACATTACAAACTCGTTTAATAGTAGTGCTGGAAATACTGACAATAAAATTACACAGAACATCTGCAAGTAAGCCTATGGTATCGTAGACTCTGTTACGTAAAGTATTGTATTTGATATATTGCCACAACCTCTCAACAGGATTCAGTTCCGGTGAATAAGGAGGCAAGTATATAATGGTAATGTTTTCCTGAAATTTCAAACTTTTTGATCTATGCCAACTTGCACAATCCATTACAAGAAAGGCTTTTTTCGTGCCTAAATCTTTCGACATCTGCTCCAGAAATATATTCATACAATCAGTGTTTACATATGGAGCAAGTAGGCTGATTTTCTTACCACTTCTTGGATTTACCGCACTGTAGATATAGAAATTTTGTCTACCAATTTTCATTTTAACCTGCGTTCTGACCCCTTTTTTAAACCATCCGTGTCCGATTTTTGAATGAGTTCCAAATCGTGATTCATCAAAAAAACACCTCTTTTTCAGGGTGGGAATTGACTATTTTATTGAAGTATTTTTTAAACTCTTCTTGCTTGTTTTTATCTTGTTTATGGTGCATTGGCCTCGGTGTTATATAAGAAAATTTCATCCTTTGTATCTCACGGTGCACTGTTGATTTGCTAATGTTTAGGCCAAATTCCTCTGAGATTTTTATCTGCACTTCCTTAATAGTAATATTTGGATTTCTTTCTACCCATATTTCAATTTGCTGGGAACGTTCAAAAAAGTGTGTCAAGCCGCATTTTTAGTTCAACTCAATTTTCAATCTATCTGGAAAGAAAATATCAAGTTGAGACATAGTTAAAGCCCAATTAGGGAGAGCCATAATCCACCTTTGCTCTACCTTTTTTATAGCACAATATACCTGTTTGTACAAGGCATTTGTACTAGTAAATGAACCCTTAGTTTTAGTAAATTTCCTGATTTGTCTATGCAACCCCTCAATTGGATTAGTGGTGTAAATCAGCTTCCTAACTGGCCCAGAATACTTAAAATAACTGGATAAGTTTTCCCAATTGTTCTGCCAGGATTTTATAACTAAAGGATACTTTTCTCCCCATTTTTCTTCCAGCTCAAGCAGATAATTCTCAGCAATTTCTTTACTTGAAGCACGATATATTTTTTTCAGATCATTCATGAAAACTTTTACATCTTTACTGGATACATATTTCAGAGAATTTCTTATTTGGTGTACTATACATAGCTGCACTTCTGCACTGGGAAATACACTGTTGATGGCTGCAGGAAAGCTTTTTAGCCCATCTACACATGCAATCAGAATATCTTCTACTCCTCTTTCTTTGAGGTCATTTAAAACTCCCAACCAGAAGTTAGCTCCCTCACTTTCAGCCAGATAAAAACCTAATACTTCTTTTCTGCCATTTTGATTTATACCCAATATATTATACATGCATTTACTTACGCAATGTCCGTCCTCCTTGACCTTAAAAAACATGCCATCCATGAACACTATTGGATACACTGATTGCAATGGACGGCTGCGCCATTCATTGATTATTGGTAGCAGTTTATCAGTAATATTGGATATCTCTGCTGCTGATATTTTATGGTCATATATTTCCTCAACGTGTGAAGCTATGTCTCTGTATCCCATGCCACTGGCGTATGTACTTAAGACCTTTGCTTCAAGTTCTGGATGTAGGCTTGTTTGCCTTTTTTTGACTATTTGCGGTTCAAAGCTTCCTTCTCTGTCTCTTGGTGTTAATAGTTCAAATGAGCCTGAACTTGTACGTAAAGTTTTTGCATTCCTTCCATTTCTTCGGTTATTTTCTTCACTTTTAGCTGACATGTGGCTTTCTATTTCACCTTCCAGACTTGCCTCTAGCAGCCTTTTTATAAACGGTGTTAATGCTCCATCTCTTCCTGTCAATGGTCTTCCTTCTCGTATAGATGACAGGATATTTGTTTCTAATTCTTTATAATCTACCAAACCAGTAGTTCTATTTGCTTGACTCATATCAAACCTCCATTTTTTATATCAATTTATTACTTTTTTTTCGGTTTGACACACTTTTTTGAACATTCCCTTTCTCTTTGTTATTCTTCATATCCCTAGATAAAAATTTCTTCACTAATTCTTGCTCTTCAGTTTTTCTTAGTAAATTAAGTAGTTCACTATCTTCATTTGTTTTAGGTAGCAGAACTTTAATATTCACTGATAATCCTTCTGCTATTTGATATAATTTATCAAATGATATGGCAGTGTATCCTATTTCATACTCGTGTATTTCCTTGAGTGTTAAACCAACTTTGTTTGCTAAATCTTTCTGAGTATACCTTTTTATCAATCTCCATTCTCTTATTCTTTGCCCTACTCTGTAGTATATAGAATCAGTGCAGACTTCTTTCTCTGTATTATCATACTCGTAAATAGATAAACCCGTTGCCTGGGAAATAACATCAGTAGAAACTCCTTCTTTTACTAGATTTTTTGCTACCTCTAATCTTGCCTCTTCTTGATTAATTTTTTCGCTAATATGAACAAACCTGACTAATGAAGGTACTATTTTGCCTAACTTTTGATTCTCGTATATTTTTGTTAGATAGAGTATTTCCTCGTCTTCATAGCTGTCTTCCCTTACTATTACTGGTTCGGGTAATAAATCTATAGCATTAACTGACAATACTCTTGCTATTACATATAGTACTTCAATTGGAATAGGAATATACCCATTTTCATAGCTGTTTACTTCTTGGTATGTTAAACCTATTTCACTTGCCAATTCTACTTGAGTATGCCCTCGCATTAACCTGCTATCTTCTATTTTTTGTCCTATTTTGTAGCTTATAGAACTAATATCGCTTACAGAAACAAACATATATACCTTACTTAGAAATAAATTTTCATGCAATTTGATCAACGGATAAACCGATTATTTGCAAAATAATATCAATAGAAATTCCCCCTTTTACTAAATCCTTTGCAACTTTAATCCTTTCTATCTCTCTCACTTTCTCCTCACAAATCCGTATCCCTTCAAACAAAGACTTTATTAGTGCATGCCGTAGTTCTTGGCTCTCAATTTCTTTGTATTCTTTAATCAAATCAGGTAGCTCATTTTTCACTTTACTCCCTTCCTCTATTAGTAGATCCGTAATATTAATCGATAATGCTTCTGCCATTTCATATAATTTATCAAGTGGAACAGCAGTCCTTCCTTGCTCATAGTTGCTTATTTCGTCACGTGTTGTACTCATTTTTTCTACTAAATCTTTTTGAGTATACTCTCTCACTAGCCTCCATTCTTTTATCTTCTTTCCTATTTGGCAGTAAATAGAACCTCCTTTTTCTTCAACGCATTCATCAGCAGAGAGGCCAATTGTTTTTGCAACAACATCAACAGAAATTCCTGCTTTAACCAGACCCTTTGCAATTTTTATTTTTTCCGATTTTCTACTACTTTTTTCACTGACTTGGACAAATTTGGTTAGCAAACAAAACATTCTACGTAACTCCTGATCGTTAATCTTTTTATATTCTCTTACTAGATTTAATATTTCTCCTTCCTCATTTTTAAAGCCGATTTTCTCCTTTGATGCAGTAATGAGATCGGTAATACTTACTGACAATGCACCTGCTATAGCGTACAACCTTTCAATTGAAATTCTACGGTTCCCTTTTTCATATTGCAGTATTACCCAGTACTTTACACCAATTTTCTCCGCTAAATCCTTTTGAGTATACCCTCGCTCTAACCTCCAACTTTTTACTTTTTCCCCTACTTCACAGTCTAGACTTTTTTCCACAAAAATAACCATGCGTATAATATTTTCTACTATAGCTCAATTTTGTTAAGGCTCCAGATATAACGGTAAAAAAAACCTCTGGAACCTTAAAATTACCTGTAGACGCATTAAAGTTCCCTAAAGGTTTCTTTACTACCTCCACGTACCCTATTTACCCATGAAGACAATACCTCATCATTGCTAATCTCTTTTATAGCATACTTTTCGCTCCATATTCCGCACCTAGTGAAATTACCTCTTTCTACCACTTCCTTAAGCTTCACTCCCCCAAAGAGGCAATTTTTTCCTATTTCTTCGCCTCTTTTTTGTAACTCAGCCCACATTTCCTTGTTTTCTACTCTGACTTGTACTTGATCATATTTTTTTACATCGTGGTACAATATAACATTTAGCTTACCAATGCTTGTAGGAAATTCTAATATAATAGAGCTTTCATCTGACATATAGATATAGTTTCTTATACCTCCCTTCTCACTTTTAACCTCAACTGCATCATTGCCAATTTTTAAAATATTACTTCCTAGCTCTCTTTTTGCTTCCAGTATTTTGGCTACCTCTACCTTGCTATCCCCAGAAAATTCTATATACGATGTTGTATTATCTATTTCAACATCTATTAATTCTCCTTCTTGCACAGCACTTTCGCCAGCTTTCTCTAGTTCTTCTAGTCTCTCATCTATATGTGGCTGAACTTCTGGTTGTAGCTCATTATAGATTTCACCTATCAATTTATTCTCCAATAAAGTATCATGAAACTCTGCACCGTTTAGCATTAATTTACGTATTAGCTTTTTACGATCAGCCTTATCAAATTTATGAAAATGTGTGCCCAGTATCACATATTCCGCGAGGCTCCACTCTCCATCATTACATGCATTTAGCCTTGCTCCAGCAGCTAGTGCTTCGTCTACAACCTTGTGCAGTTCATTTGGACTTTTTGCTCTTACCACAGTACTCTTAAACCAGCTCAACTTTTCACTTTCACCTCTACTTGGCTTTATTTTTTGCAAGGCAGAGGTAAATGGATTTTTATCTTCTTGATCACTTATAGGTTTTGTGCCATATATATAATCAAGTCCTTTTCCGTAGTTGATTTTGTTTTCGCGAACGTTTTTGCTAGGAAAAGGCACCTCTCCAAGCCTTTTAGCCTTATTAATTTTACTTACAGAAGTAGACTGCTTTATATCAACGCCTTCAAGAGCACCAAACATTTTCTTCAATAACTCGTCCTTACTAGTCATATAACCCCCATATTAAAAATACTTTTTAAGTATATAAATCTTAGTTTATACATTCTATTACTCAGTATAAATTATAATGGGTAGATTTGCAAATACTTTCTACTATAACAATCCGTTTTCTCGAAAGCTGAAATAGCCTCCACTTGTGATGATAATATGGTCAAACAATTTTACGCTTACAGTACTACATGCTGCTGCTAAGCTCTTCGTTACTTCTTGATCTTCTTCTGATGGTTCTAAGCGTCCCCCAGGATGGTTGTGTGACATTATTACTAATGTTGCATTCTTTATTAATGCTTTTCTTATAATTTCCTTTATGTACACTGGTGCTTTTTCCATTTCACCAATATAGGATTCTTCTCCGATTAGTTGGCGCCTTTTATTCAAGTACAGTATTTTTACACATTCCCTCTCTGCATGACCTATACTTACGTTCAAATATTCTACTAGCCCTTGTAAGTCCATGATTGGTTCTCCCTTGAGCTTTTCTCTCAGTACCCTTTCTAGTGTTTCCTTAACGCACATAATCATTGCTACTGCAGAATCAGTTACTCCTTCTATAACTTTCAGGTCATCCATTTCTCTGCCTAAAATCCTTCCTACTCCTGTATAAGTATTCACCAGATTTTTAGCAATTTCTTGAGCTTGTGGCCTTTCATGTACTGCACTTAAAAATGTTTCCATTATTTCACGATCAAGTAGTGCTTTGCCTTTGCTTTCTAATATTCTGAATTCGATTTCTTCTTTACTTTTATTCATATAATTTACCTTTCACTAACAACAAACTTTTTTTAGATATTTACTGCTGTTTTTTATCAGCATTGGCATAGAGCCATAGCTTTCGAGTGAAGTCAAATCAATTTTTCAATCTTTTTTACTTATTTTTTCATCAAAAAGTGAAGATATTAATATATGATGATTTTTTATTGTTGAATTTCGCCTAAAGAGAGGCCTGTTATTTGCAAAATAATATCGGTAGAAATTCCTTCTTTTACTAAATCTTTTGCAATTTTGATTCTTTCTTCTTCTCTAATTTTCTCCTCACAAATTTGCATGCTTTTAAACATAGATTTTATTAGTACATTACGTAGTTCTTGGCTCTCAATTTTTTTGTATTCTTTTATTAAATCAGGTACCACTTTATCATCTGCATCTTCTGTTAGCTCAAGTAGGTCCATAATATTAATCGATAATGCCTTTGCTATCTCATATAATTTATCAAGTGGAACAGCAACCCTTCCTTGTTCATAATTGCTTATTTCATCACGTGTTGTAACCATTTTCTCTGCTAAATCCTTCTGAGTATACTCTCTCACTAGTCTCCATTCTTTTATCTTCTTTCCTATTTGGCAGTAAATAGAACCTCCTTTTTCTTCAATACATTCATCAGCAGAGAGACCAATTGTTTTTGAAACAGTATCAACAGAAACTCCTGCTTTAACCAGACCTTTTGCAATTTTTATTCTCTCCGTTTTTTTACTATTTTTCTCACTAACTTGAACAAATTTAGTTAGCAAACAAAACATCTTACGTAACTCTTGATCATTAATCTTTTTATATTCTCTTACTAGATCTAATATTTCTTCTCCCTCATCTTCAAGACAGATTTTTTCATTTGATACAGGAATTAGGTCTATAATATCAACCGATAACACCTTTGCTATAGCGTATAACTTCTCAATCGAAATTTTACGTGTTCCTTTTTCATATTGTAGTACTATTTGATACGTTACGCCGATTTTTCCTGCTAAATCTCTTTGAGTATATCCTCTCTTTAACCTCCAGCTCCTTACTTTTTGTGCTATCTGATACCTTGTTGAAATGTTTGCCATAAATATTATACAGGTTAATACTATCAAATAAAGATATACAAAATGTTTGCATTTTAGTTGAATATTTCTTCACAA